>VHBQ01000159.1 GCA_016871855.1 Gemmatimonadota bacterium | reverse complement strand
AGCAGGTCGCGCTTCACCCGCACCACCGCGTCAGTCGCGGCGTGGTCGCCCCCGGTGCGCGCCGCGATCACGCCCACCTGCTGACTTCCGATGCGTCCCGACAGCCGCGCGCCGGCAAGCAGCGGGATGGGTGAGCCGTCGGCGGCGAGCCCGATGCGCCGGCTGTAGAACAGCTGCGTTTCCCGCGGACGCCCGAAATCAAAGATGCCCGCGCCTTCCGTGAAGAAGGGGCGTCGCTCCGGAAGGAAGAGCGGGAATCGGGTGAAGTTGATGATCTGGCGGTCAACGTCCGCTTGCGCGAAGTCGGCGTTCGTCGTCAGGTCGAGCGTGAGTCCGCGCGACGGCGCCAGTTTCGCATCGAGACCGAACGCCCCCTTCACCCCCGCCGGGGCAGTGACATCGAAGGAGCCGTCGCCGTTGTAGTCGCGCGTCACGCCGGTGCTGGTGGACGACCCATAGGGGCGCAACTCGACGGTCGCGCGAGGCGGAAGGTCCGTGAATCCGTCCACGTCGCCCGCCCGCTCGAGAAACTTGATCCCTTCCGACCGGCGCCATGCCCTCCACAGCACTTCCTCGTTCTTGCGCCGGATCACCCGGAGGACGTTCACGTCCCAAGTCGTACGGTCGGCACGATAGCGCAGCGACTGCCACGGGATGTGTATCTCGGTGATCCAACCGTCGCCCGTGATGCGCGCCCGTGAATCCCACACGGCGTCCCAGTCGATGTTGTCGTTCTCGAACGACAGCACCTCGCCGTCGGACATCGCGCCATTGGGGTTCACCGCAAACCAGAAGGCCGTGCGCTTGTCTTGCAGCGGCGACAGCAGCACCTGGATGCCGTCGTCAGTGTCCATGTCCGTGTCGCGCCGCAGCTGCGCGCGCAGGATCTTCGACGGCTCCCGATCGTACGCGTGCACGCCAATCCACAGGCCGTCCTGGGCGGCGATGAACCGCACCACCGTGCGCTCCGTGGCTGGTTCGCCTTCGCCGGGATCACGCTGCCGGAAATCGTCGATGCTGTCGGCTTTCGTCCACGACGACTCGTCCAGCCGGCCGTCGAGTTTCATGGCCTCGCGCGTGGCGTGCACGCGAGGGATCTGCGCCGCGGCGCCAAGCGGCGCCAGCAGGAGCAGCAGGGCAAGTCGAAGAAGCGAAGTCATACTCCAAATTACGGACGGGATGTCCGTCCGTTGGCCGCTCCGCCGCGTTCGCCGTGCTACGGCGCGATCGCCAGCCGCACAGGAGGCGACGCCACCCCTGTCCGGTCAAGCGCCGTCACCACCAGCCGGTCAGGAAGCTGCCCTTCCCCGTTGGGCACGACCTCCTCGGCGCAGGCACAAGGGGTCACCAGTCGACTCGTCCAGAAGCCTCCCGCGCGCGACTGCAACAGGAACCACCGCGCGACCTGCCCTTTCGGAAGCGACATGGTGACGGAGAGGCCGCTCGTCTTGGTGTTCTTGCGCACCTGTACCGTCGGCGCCGAGGGCGCTCGCTTCGACAGCCAAGGTGACGCC
>VHBQ01000158.1 GCA_016871855.1 Gemmatimonadota bacterium | reverse complement strand
CACCTGCACCGGCCGCAACGCCTGCGCCCACGCCCGCACCAGCCGGACGCACTCCGCTGGCGACGCTGGAGATCATCAACGAGGGCCCCCAGAAGGGGACGAAGTTCGAGATCTTCTCGGCGCTCACCAACGTTGGCCGCGGCGGGCACAACGACGTCGTGCTCGCCGATGAGAGCGTGTCGGACTCGCATGCCAAGATTCAGCGGCGAGACAACGGCTGGTTCGTCGTGGATCAGGAGTCGACCAACGGCACGTACGTCGGCGGCCGACGGGTTCAGGGCGAACAACGCGTCGAGGGTGCGCCGGACCTCCGCTTCGGCGGCATCAAGATGACGTTCCGCCCGCTCGTGAAGGCGGGCGACGAGGGGGGCGGCACGCGGGCGATCGCCGCCGTGGCGGTGGAGCAGGCGCGCAAGTCCACCGTGGCCAAGCCGGCCGCGCCGGCACCCGTCGAGGCGAAAAAGAAGGGGTGTGGCGCGATGATCGCCTTCCTGATGGCGGCGGCAGCGGCCGGAGCCTCGCTGCTGCTGATTCTCCTCTCCACGGGGCGCTAGCACGTGCATCTCGCCGTCGCCGCGCGCTCCGATGTCGGCATGGTCCGCTCGGGCAACGAGGATTCCTTCTTTGCCGAGGCGGACTCGCGACGCGGCGTCTTCATGGTGGCCGACGGCATGGGCGGCCACGCGGCGGGCGAGGTGGCCAGCGAGATGGCCGTGCAGATCGTGGCGCGCACCCTGCTGCCGCTGGAAAGCGCGCAGCAGCCTGACGCGGCCGATCGCACGGCGCAGTCGCTCCGTGACGCGAACCGGGCGATCTACGAGCGCATGCTCGCCGAGAATGACAAGCAGGGGATGGGAACGACCGCGTCGGTCCTGCTGCTCTCCGAGGGGCGCTATCTCATCGGCCAGATCGGCGACTCTCGCGTGTACATGCTGCGCGACGGCGCGCTTCTCCAGCTCACCAAGGACCATTCGTACGTCCAGGAGCAGGTGGATGCGGGGCTGCTGACGCCGGAGCAGGCGCGGTACCACCCGTACAGCAACGTCATCACGCGCTGTGTGGGAGCGAGCGAGAGCGTCGAGCCCGACCTGTACGCGGGCGAAGTGCGCGCCGGTGACGTCTTCCTGGTCGCCTCCGACGGTCTGACCGGCATGGTGGATGACCGGCGCCTGCAGCAGATCCTGCTGGCGCGCACCGGGCCGGGGCGGATCGTGGACTCGCTGATCTCGGAGGCGAACGGCCGCGGCGGTCTCGACAACATCACGGCCATCGTAATCCAAGTCGTTGGTGCCGAGTCCGCGTCCGCCGGCTAAGGCGGGCACGCGCATGGACGAGCCGCAGGAATCCGTGGGCACCGTGGCCCAGTTGTATCTGGGCAACATCCTCTACGCGCTGGAGAGCTGCGCATTGTCCCTTGAGGATCAGGGCAAGTCGGCTGACGCGGCGTTCTATCGCGGCATTGCCCGGAAGCTCGCCGAGGCGTACGGGCGGTCGAAGTCCGAGTGAGCGGCTCGGGGTATCCTGGCCTCCTCCGGCTCGTGTGGGAGG
>VHBQ01000157.1 GCA_016871855.1 Gemmatimonadota bacterium | reverse complement strand
GTGGCGTTCGATCGCCGACGCGACACCTCCGCGGCCATCGCCGGGAGCGGCGACCGGCAGCGTGAGCGCGCAGCACGAGAGAATATGACTTTCACCGCGATTACTCGGACGGACTCCTAGTACCCCGTCGCAGGGATTTTGACTGATTCACGCGGCGGCCTCCCTGCCGGCAACAGCCGGGTACGCGTGACCCAGCTTGACGCGGGCTTGCTCGATGCCAAACATCCAGCGGACGCAGGCCCCGGCCGCGTTGCGGGCGCGGGTCCACGCGTCGACTTCACGGTCGAGCGTGGACATATCCGGGATGCGCCGATCCAGACACTGGGCCGACAGGACGCCGATTTCGATTTCGACCATGTTCAGCCAGCTGGCGTGTTTGGGGACATAGTGCCACTCCAGACGGCGCAGCACCCGGCGGGCCTCGGCGGGCGGAAAGGCCTGATAGAGTGCGGCCGGTGTGTGCGTCGAGAGGTTATCCAGCACGAGGCGGATGCGCGCAGTGCCGGCGTAGTGGACGTCCACCAGATCGCGCAGCCACTCGGCGAAATCGACCGCCGTGCGGCGCGGCGTGACTTTGGTGTAGCGACGTGGCGCGTGCGCATCGAGCGCGACGAAGATGTTCGCCGTCCCGTTGCGCCGGTACTCATAGTCCCGCCGCGCGGGCTGCCCTGGCGCCGGCGGCAACGCCGTCCGGACCTCGCCAATGAGCTGCTGAGGGGTTTCATCAACGCAGACCGTGGCCGTCCCGGGGCGCGGGCGTGTCGTGTACAGCTCCAGCACGTCCTCCATGCAGGCGACGTAACTCGCATCGATCTGCGGGACGCACCACATCTTCTCCTGCCACGGTTTGAGGTCGTTGGCGGCGAGGCGGCGTCCGATCGTGGCGCGCGAGATCGTCTGGTGGGCCGTCAGCCGCACGAGGGCCGAGGCGAGCAAGGCCAGGGTCCAGCGCGCTCGTCCCGACGGCGGATGCGAACAGGCGGTCGCGATCAACAGCGCTTCTTCCGCAGCCGCGAGCTTCCGCTGGCCGCCCGGCCGCGGCTCCTCGGACAACGCTCGCTCGAGGCCCTGCTCGACGAAGCGCTGCTTGGTGCGATAGACCGTCGAGGTCCCCACGCGCAACGTCGCGGCCATCTCGGCGTCGGACATGCCTCGGTCGGCCGCCAGGAGAATCTGGGCGCGTTTCACCCGCCGCACGGCGTGTGTGCCTCCGGCGACCATGGCTGCCAGCTGCTGACGCTCGCTCGCATCCAATTCGACGCGGTATCGTATGTGCATCGCGGACCCTCCGCGACACAGCGGATCACAAAACGCACGGCATGTCGATCACGTTCACCGCGACGCAAGGCCAATACTTGGCGTTCATCCACGCCTACACGACTCTGCACCGTCGCCCACCGGCAGAGAGTGACTTCTTGGCGTTCTTCCGCGTGACGCCGCCCACGGTGCATCGCATGATCGTCACGCTCCACGAGCGTGGGCTCATCGAGCGGGTGCCCGGCCAACCCCGCAGCATCACCCTCTTGGTTCCGCCCAATGAATTGCCGCCGCTTCAATCGATCAAAATCCCTGCGACGGGGTACTAGGAGCGTGTCCGAGTA
>VHBQ01000156.1 GCA_016871855.1 Gemmatimonadota bacterium | reverse complement strand
ACGTCGTTGACCCCGCCGAAAAGGTGGCGATGCTTCGGAACAACTACGCGAGCATGTACGCGATGCATGTCCTCGTGTACGAGATCGTCGCCATCGCCTTGGTGGTGCTGGCGCTCGCGCTCCACCACCGCCTCAAGGCAGGCGCGCCAGCGCTGGCCACGCTCGGCGCCGTTATGGGATGCATCTGGGCCTGCCTGCTGCTCGGCAGCAGCCTCGTCTTCAACTATGGCATGGGCACGGTCGTCGAGATGTCCGCTGCGGATCCGGCCCGCGCAGTCGAAGTCTGGCAGATCATCGAACTCACCGCACTCGGCCTGGGCGGCGCGGGCGGCGAGCTCGTCGGCGGCGTCTGGGTGCTGTTCGTGACGTTGGCGGCGATGCAGACGCGCGCGCTTCCCAAGGGCGTCGCGTGGCTGGGCGCGGCCATCGCGCTCGCCGGACTGCTTTCCATCGTTCCGCCACTCAAGGACGCGACCGTCGTCTTTGGCCTGCTGCAGATCCCGTGGTTTGCCTGGGTCGGCATCGCCCTGATGCGCCAGCCAACGGAAGCCGCCTCACCGTTCGGCGCGACGCCTTGAGGAACACCCAATGAAAGTCTGCATCATCGGCGCCTCCGGCAAACTCGGCCGGTACATGATCCAGCACGCGCTCGTCCGCGGCTATCAAGTCGTCGGCGTCTGCCGGCCCAAGAGCGTCAGTAAGCTCGACGCGTTCCGTGATCGTATGACGATCGTCCCCGGCGCCACCAACGATCGCGACGTCATCCAGCGCGCGGTCGCCGGCTGCGACGGCGTGCTCACGGTGCTCGTGCCGTGGGGCCTGCAGCAGTACGCGACTGGCACGGCGCAAGCGGTGCTCGACTTCGCGCGAAAGGACGCACGCCTGGTGTTCTCGTGCGGATGGCACATCTCGCGCGACGGCAAGGACAACTACTCGTGGCTGCTCCGGATGCAGGAGCGGGTACTGGGGCCGGTACTCCGGGCGCTGCGCGTCGCCGACCTCGACGACCAGTGGGAAGCGTCCCGGCGGATCTTCGCCAGCACGACGCGGTGGACCGTTGTTCGCGGGAGCGATCTCGAAGAGGGCGCAAGCCAGGGTCTCCCCGTGTGGAGCCGGCACGTCGGCGATCCAATCCTCGCTAGCAATCGCACTCGGCGCGTAGACTTCGCCCTCTTCATGGTGGCGGCGCTCGAAAACGACGCGCTGGTACACGAGGCACCGGCGATCGTCGGTTGCAAGACGCCGTCGGCGCTCGCGCACCAGATGCCGTGATGGCGTGCGCTACGGCCCAGCGATGCATCGCGCGGGGGCTTCGCGCCACTCGCGCGCATTGCGCGGCGCCGCGCTGACGCGGTAACGTGATTCCATGTCCCTCGCCGCCATCCTCAATGAGTGCGCGCGGCTCGCCGCCGGCGGGGGCGTAGGCGCGCTGGCCAGCGTGGTGCGTCGCCGCGGCTCGCTGCCGATGAGTGCGACCGCCAAGATGCTGATCACCGCCGATGGCGCGCGCTTCGGCACGGTGGGCGGCGGTTGTCTTGAGGCCGACATCACCGAGCAGGCGCTCGATGTCTGCGAGCGCCGCCTTCCGGCCTGCCACGCGCACACGCTCAACGC
>VHBQ01000155.1 GCA_016871855.1 Gemmatimonadota bacterium | reverse complement strand
GCCGCGCCGCTCTCGCCAGCTTGGCGGATGACCGTGCACCGCGCGAGCGACGAAGTGGAGCGCTGGATCACCTCCGTGCGCGGCATTGCCGCCACGCGGATCGTCTTCGTGCGGGACCAGCGGCTGTGGATCGTGGATTCCGACGGCGCCAACGCCACCCCGCTAGGGGTGGGCGGGACTGCACTTTCCCCCGCCTGGCATCCCACGGGGCGCTACGTCGCCTACACCGCGATGGCCGACGACGGACTCAGCGTGGTCGTGCGCGACGTGCAGAGCGGGCAGGCCCGCCGAATGCCGCGGCTGGGCGGCTCAAACTTCACGCCGGCCTTCTCCCCCGATGGCAGCACCCTCGTCTACTCCGCGGGCGACGATGGCACCGACCTGTACGCCGTCGCCCCGTTCGGGGGCGACGCGCCCCGCCGCGTGACCTTTGGCCGGGGCACTCCCACCTCGTCACCGAGCTTCAGTCCGGACGGGCGCGGGATCGCCTATATCTCGGGTCGCCTCGGGCATCCCGAGGTGTATATTACCGATGCAGATGGAACGAACGCGGAACTGTTGACGGAAGCGCCCAGCGGGGACCGTCCTTATCGCTCGGATCCCGATTGGTCACCCGACGGCCGGACCGTGGCGTTCACCTCGCAGGAAGGACCGAATCTGCAGGTGATGGTGATCAGCCTGCGGGACCGCCGGATCAGGCAGCTGACCGGCTCCGCCCGCAACGAGAATCCGTCGTGGGCACCCGATTCGCGGCACGTGGTGTTCACGTCAACCCGCAGCGGCGCGAAGCAGCTGTGGGTGCTGGACACGGAGTCAGGGCGCACCCGGCAGTTGACGCGAGGCGCTGGCGTCGCGCGTCAGCCGGCGTGGTCGCCGCGCTTGGAACAACCGTAGTCGCTCCCGCCGTACCCCCACTGGAGAACCCGTCATGCACGCACGCATCCGCTCGCTCGCCCTCGTCGCCATCGCGCTCTCGGCCGTGACCACGACCGCCTGCAAGAAGAAGCCGGTCGTCGCGCCCCCGCCGGCGCCAGTGGCCGCGCCGTTCAACCAGGATTCGGCCGACGCCGCCGCGCGCGCTGCCCGCGAGGCCGCGGAGCGCGCCGCCCGCGAGGCCGCGGAGCGCGCCGCCCGCGAGGAGGCCGCGCGCCTTGCCGCCGCAGTGGCCGCCGCGAAGGCTGCCTTCGCCACGCCGGTCTACTTCGACTACGACATGTCGAACATCCGCGACGACCAGCGCGCCACGCTCGACGCCAAGGTGCCGATCTTCCAGGCCAATCCGGACATGCGCATCCGCGTCGCCGGGCACACGGACAACCGTGGCTCCGACGAGTACAATCTCGCGCTCGGCCAGCGCCGTGCGGCCGAGGTCAAGCAGTACCTCATCGCCCGCGGCATCGCGGCTGATCGCATTGACGTGGTGAGCTTCGGCGAGGAGCGCCCGGCCGTCGCGATGGACGGCGAGGACGCGTGGGCCAAGAACCGCCGCGGTGAGTTTGAGATCATTGCCGGCGCCAACCCGTTCAAGCTGCCGAACAAGTGATCCGTCGTGTCGCTCGTGTCTTGATCGCTCCGGCCGTCATCCTGACGGCCGGGGCGTGCTTTGCCACCCGCGGGGACGTCCGGATCCTGCAGGGTGACATCGCGCGGCTGCAACTG
>VHBQ01000154.1 GCA_016871855.1 Gemmatimonadota bacterium | reverse complement strand
ACTCGGTGCTCCGTTCGTCGTCCGTCATGCCCAGGCCGAAGCCGATCTTGGCAAAGGCGTCGAACTCCTTCTTGGAATCGTCCACGATCTTCCCGTGGAGTCCGTTCGCGGCGGCGTCGTAGTCGGCCAGGAGCTTTTCCGCCTGCTCCCGGGTGAGTTCGTGCGGGGCCATGCCGTGCTCGGCGGCGAACGCCGCGCACACATACGCCCACTCATCCGCCTCATAGGCCGCGGCGATCTCGGCGAAGCGGGCGTCCACCGCGTCGTATGAACCGATCCTCGCTGCGGCGATATCGGCTTCGAGCGCGCGCAGGCGCTCTACGGGCATCAGGAGGCCGCCGACGTCGGTCCAGGCCAGTGGTTCGGCGAGGGCGCTGGCATTGCGCAACGCGTGCTGCACCGCGTTCCACGAGGATGCCTGCGCCGTCTCTATTCGGTCGAGAACGCGACCATTGAGATACCGCGTGACGGCCTGTCCATAGTAGCGGGCGCAGTTCTTGAACAGCAGGCGCTTGATGGCCACGCCGCCGTAGTGCACCACCGCCTTGTCCTTGGGCGTGGTTTCCTGCAGGCGCTGCAATGCCGCGCGTCCAGCGCGCATCTTCTCGACTGAATACGGCGTGAAGACCCCGAACGTGAGCTGATCGCGCTTCGCCGCCTTGCGCCCGTCGCGCTTGGGCCACTTCTCACCGTCGCGCACGGTGCCGACGGAGAAGAGGTTCATGCCGGGGACGATCTCCGAACGTCCCTCGCTCTCGTGGATGTACGAGAAGGGCAGGTCGGGGGTGTTGATGTTGGTGTAGTGCTTGCCGATGATGACGCTGAACGGCCCGACGTGCGTCTCGTGCAGCACGTAGGCAAACGAACCGGTCTTGGTGCCGCGCTCGAAGACTCCCTGATGCACGGGGCCGAGCTTGTACATGTGGTTGCTCTGATTCGTCCCCGAGCCGGCATTGTAGAACGAGAATCCGGCGGCGATGAGCAGGGTCCCCTTGTGATGGGTCACCGTGTACGGGCCGCCGAAGACGGCCACGGCCTCGCCGTGGAAGAGCTCGCAGTTGGCGAAGAAGGCGGAGTTCTCCGCCGAGAACTGCTTGCCGACCTTGCTGGCCTGTCCCACGAACGCCTTGTCGAGCAACGCGCCGCCGCTCACCGACGCCCCTTCGGCGATGATGAAGTTGCGTGCCTGAACACCTTCGCCCATAACAGTTGGATGCTCGGCGCAGGACAGGATCGTGCCGTCCTCGAGCAGCGCGACGCCGCGCACGACGGCGTGCGGGCCAATCTGTACGTTGCGAACCTGCCCGCAGTGCAGCACGCGGGCGCCTGTTCCGACGCACGCGCGCTGGACGCGGGCGATGTCCACCGCCGCATCCACGAGGGCATCGAGCGCCTTGGTCAGCACCGGCGAGTGGCGGCGAAACGCCTGCAAGTAGGCCGTCTGCGACGAAAGGGCAGGCACGAGCCGCACCAGTCGGCCGCCGGCCTCGTTGACGGTTTCAAGGGCGGTGCCGACGCCGAAGGTCGCATCCGCGTCAGCGGCCAGCACCGCGACGTCCTGCACGACGGCGCCGTCGGCGATGTCATAGCCGGCCACGACGGACCCGACGCGGGCGATGCGCACGTTCGCGCCGACGACGCAATCCACGAGGAAGGCGTCGTACACGCCGCAAGGCAATG
>VHBQ01000153.1 GCA_016871855.1 Gemmatimonadota bacterium | reverse complement strand
GCGCAAGGCATGACCGCGGTGGCCCGGCGTTCCAAGCTTGGACGCGAGAGTCTGTACAAGGCCCTGTCAGGCGAGGGAAACCCAAGCTTCGACACCATTTTGCGCGTCGTCGAAGCCCTTGGCTTGCGACTCACCGTCGTCGCGCACCGCGCCGAGGCAACACGGCGCGCTTGAACGGCTTTCACCACGGAGGGCACGGAGGACACGGAGAAAAGCAACGGCGCCTTTTTGGGGGAACTGCGAGCGCCACGCAAATGTCTGCGTGGCGCGCTGTCGTTACCCCCAGTATTTGCAGTTGCCTTTCTCCGTGTCCTCCGTGCCCTCCGTGCCCTCCGTGGTGAGTGCCGTTGCAGTTCCCCCAAAAAGCAAGCGCGCCACGCAATCCCTCGCGTGGCGCGCCGTCGTTTCAAATCCCTACGCGGCCTTGGTCTCCTTCAATCGCTCATTCGCAATCAACCACTGCTGCGGCAGCGCCGCCAGGTTCTGCACCGTGTAATAGAGGTTCAACCCCGACGCAAAGTTGATCAGGAAGAACGTCATCATCGCCGGCATTAAATACGCCATCATCTTCGCCTGCGGATTCGGCGGCGCGTTGCGCATCCCGATCCAGCTCAGCACGTACATCGAAGCGCCCATCAGCAGCGGGAGCACGTAGTACGGATCCTTGAGCGAAATGTCGGGGAGCCACATGAAGGCCACGCCCCGGAACTCGATCGTGTTCTGGAAGACGAAGAACAGCGCGAACAGGATCGGCATCGGCAGGAGCATCGGCAGGCAGCCCAGCAGCGGGCTCAGCGGACTCATCCCGTGCTCGCTGTACAGCTTCATGATCTCCTGCTGCTGCTTCTGCGGATCAGCCTTGTACTTCGCCTGCACCGCCTGCAGCTCCGGCTGCAGCACCTGCAGCTTGAGCGACGCGCGCATCGCCTTCTGGTTCAGCGGCCACATCAGCAGGCGGATGAGGATGCCGAAGATCACCAGCACCCAGCCGTAGTTCAGCTCCGTGGTGCGCTTCATCCAGAGGAGCGAGCGCATCACGATGGTCGCGAACGGCTGCACCATCCCCTGCAGGAAGCCGCCGTAGGGGTTGGCGTTCTCGAAGTCGCGCCCCAGCGCGCGCATCCGCTCCCATTCCTGCGGCCCTGCGTAGAGATCGAAGTTCGTCGTGCCGTCGGCCGCCAGCGGCAAGACCGCCGTGGCCATCCCGCGCGTCGCCATCTTCGACGTCCGCGTACCGCCGGTGAAGTTCACCTCGGCGATCGTCGGCGCCTTCTCAGGGGTGAGCAGGGCGACGATGAAGTACTTGTTCTTGGCGATCGCCCAGAACATCGGCCCCGCCTCAAGGCGCTGCTCGCCCGGATCGAGCTTGCGGAACGGCACGCCTTTGGCGCTCCCCTTCTGCGGCTTCACCGCGTAGGCCAGGGCGTTGATGTCGTCGAGCGTGTCCCCTTCCTGCGAGACAAACCCGGTCGGGAGATCCACCAGCAGGAACGCCGGCGCGGCCACATTAGTCGCTGTGACTGTTACTGTGCCCAGGTAATCCGGCGTCAGCGAGTAGCTCAGCCTGATCCCGACATTGCCCGCGCTCCCCGTGAACGTCACGTCCTGCGCGCCGCTCGCGTGCGTGAGGCGCGTGGTCGTGAAGTTCACCGCGGACAGGTCAATCGTGTCGCGTCCCGTCAGCAGGCGATAGCGCAACAGCGGTTCGTTGCGCTGATGGATGCGCACGGCTCCCTTGGTGCGGCCGAGGCTGGAGAAGCCCGGGAGCTCGACGGCGACCGGGGCGGCGCCGGCGGTCGAGAAGATCGTGTGGCTCAGCGGGGTGTTCACCGCGAGCGTCTCGGCGACCGCCGCCGGGACAGGAGCGCGCGGTGGCGTGCCGGCGGTCGCGCTCCCGACGGTTGCGGCGGGCGC
>VHBQ01000152.1 GCA_016871855.1 Gemmatimonadota bacterium | reverse complement strand
TCGTCGTAGTACAGCGCCCTCTCGCCGTCAGGTGAGAACAGATTGAAGCCGAAGCCGCCGCGCAGCTTGGTGCCAATCGGCTTGCGCGTCCCGGTGGCGATCTCGATGGCATACACATCGCGGAACGCCTTGCCATCCACGCTGGCCTGGCGCTCGTACGGCGTGACGTCCGTCCCCACGGCCCAGCGGTCACGGTTTGACGTCTGTACGTCACGCATCTTCGCGTCGGCGAGCCGCACGACCTTGTTGGCGGCGACCGCGTACGCGGCGAGGTAGCTGAAGCTCTTGTCCTGAGTCTCCTGCACCTGCTGCTGCGCCTGCAGGCGCGGATCCTTCCAGTGCCACAGGATGAGCGACGGCACGTCCTCGTCGGTCTGCGGCGCCGCGGCCACCTGACCGCCGCTCCCTGCCCCCGGGGCGGTGCCAGTCGTCGCGGGCGGCGTGAAAGAGCCGGGCGTTTGCGGCGGACGCGGCGGACGCGGTTCGCGCAGGCCAAAGTAGAGCACGTTGAGCGTCTCCCCCCAGCGCGGCGCGCGGTCGCCGCTCACCACCAGGCCGCCGTCCACGCCGGCCGACTTGGCGTTGACTTCGTATGCGTTGGGCGTCGCCGAGGCGAGTCCCTTGAACGCGAGCACGGTGAAGGAAGTGTCGCGCGACGCCGTGTCCACCGTCGAACGCAGGATGGCCAGCGCGTCGCCCGAGTCCACCCACGCCAGGCGGCGGTAGCTCGCCTTGGCCGCGTCGAGCGAGCGCGTGATACCGGTGGCGACTTCGCGGAGCTGCAGCGAGTTGCCGATCAGGTCGCGCGCGTCGAGCGTGTAGGCCAGCCAACGTCCGGATTCATCGAACGCGAACTCGCTCACGCCGGCGATCGTCACCGGCGTCCCGCCGGCGAGGTTCACCAGTTGAAGCACGGTGCCGCCGCCAGCCGGCGCCGCGGGCGCAGTCCCGGCGCCACCGGCGTCAGGCGCGGAGTGATGGATGGCGAGCCAGTCCGACTTGTCGCCGGCGAAGCGATACGCGCGCACGCGGTCGAAATCGCGCTTCGTCCCGGTGGCGAGTTCCACCACCGAGAGCGAGTTGCTCAGCGAGGCGCGCGTGCGGCGTGCGCGCCTCGCATCCGCGCTCTTGGGATAGACCACGAACGCCGCCCACTTGCCATTGCCCGACAGCGACACAGGCGCCAGCGGTGACGCGCCGCCGAACCCGCCGAAGCCGCCGGCTGCTGGCGCCTCGCCCACAGGGAACTTCGACTCCTTCGCGCCCAGCGCCGCGGCCCGGATCACGACCTCGGCGTCACCCTCGTTGGGGGCGAGCACATAGGCAAACCACTTGCCGTCGTTGGAGACCTGCGACGACCGAATGGACTTCCACGTTAGCAGGTCATTCAGGGAGAGCGGCTGCGGCGTGGCCGGCTTGGCAGCGGGCTTGGCTTCAGCCTTGGCAGCGGTGGTGTCCTGGGCGCCACCGACGAATGGCGCGGCGAGGAGGAGCAGGGCGAGCGAAATGCGGCGCATAAGGCCTCGGGGAAAGCACGATGTGACGAAGGGGCGACCGCCCCACAGGGCGGCAAGAGAAGATACGCGTTGAGGCGGGGGACTGCTGGTGAAACGGGGGACGAGGGCCACCCAATCACCTGCCGAAATTCCACGTGACGCCCGCGAAGAGCGCAGCTTCGCCCTCGCCCCGCACGGCGCGCGTCCATCCGGCGTCGAGCACCAGTCCCTGGTGCACGGTGAAGTTCACGAACGCCAGCGCGTGACGACTTGGTGCCACCCCCTCGACCCGTTCTCCGGAGAGTTCCAAGCCCCACGCCACGGGACCGGCGAGTGGGATGGTGGCGGCCACGGCCCACAGGTACGGGGTCGGGCCTCGCGCGTCGTCGAGACGCGTCGCGGCCAGGTTGACATCCACGCCCAC
>VHBQ01000151.1 GCA_016871855.1 Gemmatimonadota bacterium | reverse complement strand
CGATCCTGAATCAGAACCGCGACGGATCCCGCCGCAGCACCACCTGGGCCCTTCGCGAGACCTGGCCGTTGCGGTACCAGAACGGCACCTCGATCCGGTTCCCCGTGAACGTCCCGTCAAGAATCTCAATCCCCTTGCCCCCCCGCTTCGGATCCGGCACGAACCGCAGCGCGTTCCCGCGCACCTCGTACCGCCCGTACACGGTCATCGACTGGATGGGCTCCCGACGAATCGCCGCCCCCTTCTCGGCCAGCGACTGCCGGTAGCGCAGAGACGCCCGGAACTCGTTGCGGGCGCGAATGGCGAGCACAAGCTCGTCGAACTCGACGAGATAGCGCGTCCCGTGCGGGTCGGTCGCGATGTCGGTGGATGGCAGCTTCCCACCGTTCACCGACACCGACACGTAGCTCGCCAGCGCCAGGCCGGCCGGCGCCTGGGTCGGGGTCTGGGCGGGCACCTGCGCAGCGAACGCCGCCGCCAAAACGAGCGCCATCGCAAAAAGAGGAATTCGCACGCCCGAAACCTCTTTGGGAACCCTTCTCAACGCAACGCCCAGCGTCAGAGTGATGACAGGGATTCTACCAGCGTTTCGCCCTCGGAACGGTCAGGAATCCCTTTAGGGAATAACCCGCCTCCCCCCGACAGACGAGGCCGCCACCACTATGGGAATTTGAAAACGCCGAGGTTGGTTTCCGCTTTGCGCTGGGTAGCGTGATTTGCCCGACACTTGCCTCGGTTCACAAGTGATCCGAGCCCGGCGTGCGCGCCACGGCCTGCCCCCGCGTGATCGCACACGCCGACGCCATCAACCGAGGTGTCTGCGCGATCATGTCTGCCTCCGCCACCGCCGCTCCTGCGCCGCCGAAGGTCCTGCGCGTCCCTGAGCATACCGTTGAGATCGTCTCCGACTCGGGCGAAGGCGCCCAGAAGTGCGGGCAGATCTTCGGCGCCGTCTCCGCCAAGATGGGCAACGGCGTCTGGACCGTGGAACTCATCCCGGCCGAAATCCAGCCCCCGCCGCGCGTCCCCGAAGGGGCCAGCGGCAACCGCATCCGCGTCGGCGAACACGCCGTCACCAACTGGGGCGACCGCACCAACCTGGTGATCGCGTTCAACGAGCAGGTGCTCGTCGCCCGCCATCGGGTGGACGCCCTGGCCGACGACGCCGTGCTGCTCGTCGAGGACCTCTGGTCCCGCCATGACGACCCGGACATCGTCGCCCAGTGGAACGCGGCGATGAAGGAGCTGTCGTCCAAGCACTACCAGATCATCCCGGTGGCGATGGAAGAGCAGTGCCTCACCCTCACCGACTCGCCCCGCAAGGGGAAGAACATGTTCGCGCTGGGGATGCTCGCCCGCATCTACGGGCGCGACATGGAGCGCATCAAGGAGCAGATCGCCCACGCCTTCCACAAGAAGAGCGAGGAGGTCTACAAGACCAACGTCGCGCTGCTCGAGCTGGGCTTTCACTGGGCCGAGGAAAACGTCCCGCTGCGCGTCGAGATCCCGACGCACGCCTCGAAGAAGCCGCTCGTCGTGATGAACGGCAATGAAGCCATCGGCATGGGGGCCATGGCCTCCGGGATGGAGCTGTGCGCGATGTACCCGATCACGCCGGCCACCTCGGTGACGCACTACCTCTCCGAGGTCTTCGAGAAGTTTGGCGGCACCATCCATCAGGCGGAGGACGAGATCGCCGCCGCCGGCGTCGCGATCGGCGCCTCGTACTCCGGCAAGGTGGCCTTCACCATTACCTCCGGCCCCGGCCTCGCGCTCAAGACCGAGTTCCTCGGCCTCGCCGTGATGACCGAGACGCCGCTCGTCCTGGTGGACGTGCAGCGCGGCGGCCCGAGCACCGGCCTCCCCACGAAGGTGGAGCAGAGTGACCTGCTGGCCTCCGTCTTCGGCCAGACGGGCGACGCGCCGCACGTCGTGATGGCGCCGGCG
>VHBQ01000150.1 GCA_016871855.1 Gemmatimonadota bacterium | reverse complement strand
AAGGGCGAGGGGTGCGAGCACCCTTGCCCGTGCGAAGGGACGGTGCGGCTTGCGCATGCCTAAAGAGTGGCGGCGCGGCGGTCGTCAGGCCAGATTCGGCGAAGACCCGTGACACCGCCCCCCGTGCTTCTGCTCTCCCGGTTTTCCGCGCGCGCCGCCCTGGCCGGCGCCTTGGCGCTCAGCGTCGTCGGGCCCCTGCGTGCGCAGCGGCCGATGTCGCACGTGGTACGCGGCGTGGTCTTCGACTCCATCGCCAACGCGCCCCTCATTGGCGCGGAGATGCAGTTGGCCCACCGGGATTCTGCGGGCACGCCGTACCGAGCGCGCACCGATTTCGAGGGGCGCTACACGTTCACGGGCGTCCCGCCAGGCCGCTACGTCATCGGCTTCTACCACGAGGCGCTTGAACTGCTCGGGCTCGATGCCCCGGTGCAGGCGGTGGACCTCGACGCGGACTCCGTGGTGCAGATGCCCATGAGCATTCCGTCAGGTGGCATCGTGCGGATGCTGCGTTGCGGCGATACGGATGACGCCTCCGGCAACGCGTTGTTGGCCGGCTTCGTGCGCACGGCCGCGGGGAGGCATGCGGTCATCGGCGCCACGGTGACGGTCGCCTGGAGCGCGGTCTCGACTGATGCCGGAATGCTGCGCACGGTCCCAGGCCGCGCATCGGAGCAGATATGGGATGACGGAATGTTCAGCCTGTGTGGCATTCCGTCAGGCGTGGTGCTGACGCTCGATGTTCAAGCGCCGGGGTTCCGCGCGCTCTCGGGCCCAGTGACCATCCCGGAGAGCGGGGTGCTGCGGCAGGATGCGCTGATGGTGGACACCGCAACCACGACGGGACCAGCGGAAGTGCGCGGCCGCCTGCTGACCGAGCGCGGCCAGCCGGTGGTGAGCGGACGCGTTCGCATTCCGGCACTGGGGCGTGAAGTGTCCATCACGGACGGCGCCTTCACGCTGATGGATCTTCCGGTCGGCACTTGGGCGATGGAACTGCGCGCCATCGGCATCGAGCCGCGTTCGCTGCTCGTGCAGGCATCCGCGCGACGCAATGCGACCCTGCTGGTGCGCGTGAGCGAGCAGGCCCAGCGACTCGACGCGGTGACGATCCTCGGGCGCGCGGATCTGGTGATCCACGTGCTCGACGCCGTCCTCGCCCGGCATCGCGCGGCGAGCGGTACGGTCTTCTTGCCGGGGAGTCCGCAGCTCATGGGCGCCCAGCGGGTCACGGATCTGCTGAGTGCCGCGCGCGGATTCACGGTCGTCGGCCCCACCGACGTGCGGGCGCGGAGCACCACCACCGGCGAGCGCTGCCGCAAAATCGGCGTCTATGTGAACGGCGTGCGGGCCATCGAGGGCATCGAGGCGCTCGACGCCACCGCGCGTCCAGATCAGGTGCTGGCCGTGGAGGCGTATCCTGACCTGATGTCCGCGCCGTTCGAGTGGCGCACCGGCGACGGGACGTGCGCCGTGGTGGCGATGTGGACGCGACGCTGAGGCGTCGACACGGGGCAAGCGCGGGCGCGAATCGTTAGAATCAGGGATCGCCGCGTCGCGGTGACGCGGCCTCACCGGACTTCCTGCATGCGCCTGCTTCGCGCGATCACCCTCACGGCTGTTGTCGCGGCTTCCGTTGCCGCTCAAAGCCCCGCCACGCCAGGTCGCTTTGACCTCGGCAAGATGTGGACCTTCGAGTACGCGCCGTCGGAATACTTCTCCTCCACCTACGGCTTTGCCGCCGATTCCGCCTGGTTCGCGCGCGCGCGGCTGGCCGCCCTTCGCATTCCGGGGTGCTCCGCGGCCTTCGTCTCGAGCAACGGCCTGATCATCACGAACCACCACTGCGTGCGCGGCAACGTGAACGCCCTGAGCAAGCCGGGCGAGCACCTGCTCGACTCGGGCTTCGTGGCCGCGACGCCCGCAGACGAGCGGCGCATGCCCGGGATGGTGG
>VHBQ01000149.1 GCA_016871855.1 Gemmatimonadota bacterium | reverse complement strand
ACGGTGATGGCCAGCGGTGTGGCGAGGCCGAGCGCGCACGGACACGTCACCACGAGCAGCGCGATGGCGTTGTCGAGCGCGCGCGCCGGGTCGTTCTGGAGTCCATAGACGTAGGTGACGACGGCGAGGACGAGCACCACCGCCACGAACCAGCCGGCAATGGAATTGGCGAGCTGGACCACCGGCGCGCGGCGCCGCGCGCTCTCCTCCATGCGGCGCAGCAGCGCGCCGAGCCGGCTCATCTCACCGGCCTGCGTGATCTTCACCAGCAACGGACCGGTGAGGTTCACCGTGCCCGCGTACACGCGCGTGCCAACCTCCACGGGTTCTGGGCGCGGCTCGCCGGTGAGCAGCGAGCAGTCGGCGGCCGAGCGCCCCTCGGCGACGTCGCCATCGGCGGCGAACGTCTCGCCGGCGCGTACGTTCATCACCATTCCGGGGAGCAGGGCTTCCACAGGGACGCGCCGTTCGCCCTGCTCGTCCACCACGCGCGCCGCGGCGGGGGCGAGCGACCCCAAGAGCTCAGCGGCGTCGGCGGCCGCGCGCTGCCCGCGGTTCTGCAGGAAGCGGCCGCTGAGCAGCAGGAAGACGAGCGTGCCAACCGCGTCAAAATAGATGGGGCCGCTGCCCGTGAACGTATTGATGGCGCCGCGCGTGAAGCCGGCGAAGAGCGCGATCGCGATGGGGAGATCGATGTGCAGACGCCGCGTGCGCACTGAGGCGATGGCGCCCTGGAAGAAGAGCCATCCGGGCCCGAAGAGCGACGGGATCGTGAGCAGCAGCGAGATGATGCGGAAGTAGCGTTCGTACTCGGCCTCGATGCCGCTGAACCACCCCGCGTACTGGGCCAGCGCGAGCAGCATGATGTTGCCGGCGAGCGCGCCAGAGATGCCGATGCGCATCAGCATCGCGCGGTCTTCCTTGCGGCGGATCTCCTCGGCGGCAACGCCCCGATACGGGTGCGGCGCGTAGCCAAGCTGATCAAGCTGCTGCGCGATGGCCGAAAGCGACACGACGGCGGGATCCCACTCGAGGTGCGCGCGGGCGCGGCGGATGTCGAGCTCGGCGCGCACCACGCCGCTCAGCAGAAGCGGGACGCGCTCCACGAGCCAGACGCACGAGGAGCAGTGCACGCCCTCGAGGTAGAGCTCAGTCGCGCACAAACCGCCCTTGAGCGGCTTCACGTACAGCGCGTGGAACGCCTCGTGATCAAACTCCTCGTACTTCTTGCCCGTGGGGCGCACCGGTACGTCGCGCTTCTCGCCGAACGCGTAGTACTGCCCGAGGCCGTGCTCGTGCAGGATGGCATACGCGGTGCGGCACCCCGTGCAACAGAACTGGCGCTCCGCGCCGACCTCGACGAGACCGGCGGGAACCTCCAGGCCGCAGTGGGCGCAGGAGACAGGGCCGGGCGCCGGAGCGCCCTGCGCGTCAATGGCGATGTTCAACGGGGGGCTGGGGCAAGGGGAGCATGCTGTCGCGCATGGCCGGCGTCATTGCGCCGGGTGCGGAATCGGCCGGCTGCAGGGCGGCGGGAATCATGTGCCGCGCACGCATGGCCACCTTCGCGGGGTCCTTCTGGATGCCTCCGCTCAACGAGTACAGGCCAATGGCGACGAGCACCAGTGCGCTGAAGACCGGCAGCTTGTCGCGCAGCGGGCCGGCCAGCCGCCGGATGCCGACGCCGATCGCGAGCATCATCGGCAAGGTGCCCGCCCAGAAGACGGCCATCACCAGCATCGCGTCGGCGACGGAACCGGTGCCAGCCGCCGTGATGACGAACGCGTACAGCCAGCCGCACGGGAGCAGCGTGGTGAGCAGTCCCACGGTGAGTGCGCGCGCCGTTGGGGCGAGGTCGCGCACATCACGCAACCGCGACGCCATCCACTGTTGCGCGGCCTCGAGCGGCGCTGGCGCTGGAATCTTCACGCCGCGCACGACCATCAGTTGCACGACGCCCCAGACGATCATCAGGATCCCAGCCACCGAGGCGGCCGCGCGCGACACGCCCACGCCGTAGCCCACCTGCTGGAT
>VHBQ01000148.1 GCA_016871855.1 Gemmatimonadota bacterium | reverse complement strand
GCTGGGCGAACCGCCGGGCGGAAACATCAATGTCCACGCCAGGTACATCCCCATCGTGATGGCGGGCGGCGAGATGCCGCGCGATTCGGTGCTCGCGCTCTACCGTTCGCTGCTGGCGCCTGGCGCGATCGAACGTGAATGGCAGAAGCGCGTGGCGCACGCCGACTCGATTCGCACGCAGCAGGTCTCCGTGTCGACAGGCGACCCGAACCTCGACCTCGCCGTCGAGTGGGCCAAAGTGAACCTCGATGAGTCGATGGTCTGCAACCCGGATCTCGGCTGTGGCCTTGTCGCCGGTTATGGCCTGTCAGGGGCGGCGAGCGATCGCCCCGGCTTCGGTTGGTTCTTTGGCGGCGACGCGTCCATCAACTCGTTCGCGATGAGCGCCGCGGGGCAGCACGAGCTGGTGCGCGAGGGGGTCATCAAGTTCTTCGCCAAGTACCAGCGCGCCGACGGCAAGATCACGCACGAGATCTCGCAGGGGGCGGGGAAGATCGACTGGTTCGGCTCGTACCCGTACGCCTTCTACCACGGCGACACGACGCCGTTCTGGATCCTCGCTTTCGGGGAGTACTGGAAGCAGACGGCCGACACGGCCACCGTGCGCGCTCTCTGGCCCAACGTGAAGAAGGCGTACGAGTGGTCGCGCAAATGCGACACGGACAGCGACGGGCTGATGGAGAACACCTGCGCCGGCGCGGGCGCGCTGGAGGTGGGCGACCTGCAGATCGGCATCGTCAGCGATGTCTACCTGAACGGCGTGTGGGCGGCGTCGCTCGAGCGCTTCGCCCGCATGGCCGAGGCGATGGGCGAGCCCGCGCTGGCCGGCGACGCGCGCGCTGAGCGCACGCGGGCCATTGCCGCGCTGGACCAGAAGCTCTGGATCCCGGCCAAGGGGCAGTACGCGTTCGCCGTGCTGGAGCAGGGGAAGATCAACGAGACGATGACCGCCTGGCCGGCGACCGCGATGGCCTTCGACGTGTTCAACAAGGAGAACGGCCGCCGGATGGCCGAGCGGATGGCGCGCAGCGACCTGATGACCGACTGGGGGGCGCGTCCGCTCTCCACCACCAGCCCGCTCTTCGACCCGCTGCACTACAACAACGGTGCGGTCTGGGGCTTCGTAACAGGGTGGGTGGCCACGGCGCAGTTCCGCTATGGCAATCCGCACGCCGGCTGGCAGGCGCTGCGCGCGATAGCGAACACGACCTTCGACGAGGCGCGCGGCCGGAACCCCGAGGTGATCAGCGGGCGCGTCTACAAGCCGCTCGACACCGCCGTGCCGCAGCAGTTCTTCGCGACGTCCATGATCCTCACGCCGCTGTTGCGCGGGATGCTCGGCTTGGAAGTGGACGCGCCGGAGGGAACGCTGACGGTGGCACCGTGGGTGCCGCTGGGTGAGAGCGGCGTGCGCGTGGAGCGCTTGTGGGTCGGGCGCGCGCAGTTGGACTTGCGCGTCACGCCGGGACCCTCCGGTGTGGCGCTCGATGTCACGCGCACCGGCGGCGAGACGTCGCGGATGCTTAAGGTCACCTTCAGCCCGGTTGCCGGCGCTCGTCCCGTGTATGGCGAACTGCGGCCCGGTCAGAAGACGCTGCGCCTGGAGACCGTGCGGAGCGATGCGCCTGAGGCGCGCTTCCCCGCGCGCCCGGCGGCCATCGGCGAGCGGTCGCGCAACGTGCGAGTCGTGTCGTTGCGCCGCGATGGTGATGTGGTGCGGCTGGAACTCGAAGGCCTCGCTGGCGACACGGCCATCGGTTTCATCCGCGGCACACGTGGCGTGGAGGGCGCGCCGGACGTGATCTATGCGTCCCCAGGGAGTGAGTGGGCGCACATTGACGTGCAGCGCTACTGGGGCGACCTCGGCGACCGACTTGTTCGCAGCGGGGCAGCGCCGGTGCGGATCCCGCTCCCGCGCGACGGCGCGGACGCGGATGGGTACGTGAGGAGAGAGATTGTGCTTAGGGCGAAGTGAGCGTACCCGAGAGAGACAGAGAAACAACAGAGAAACAACAGAGAAACAACAGAGAAACAACAGAGAAACAACAGAGAAACAACAGCAGGCCGCCGCCGTGTCTGTTGTCTCTCTGTTGTTTCTCTGTTGTCT
>VHBQ01000147.1 GCA_016871855.1 Gemmatimonadota bacterium | reverse complement strand
GCAATCGCCGCCGCGGCCCGCAATGTCGAGCACCGCGGAGCCACCGGGCTCGCGCATTTTCTCCGGGGAGAGCTGAGTCCATCGTGAACGTCATTCTCGTGCCCGCGTCGCTGGACGACCAGACCTTCGAACAGGTGCTCGATCAGCTCGCCCCGCTGCCGCCGGACGCCCGCATCCTGCTCGATGCCCGGAACACGACGTGGGCGTCGCCCTACGGGTTGACGGCCCTGCTGACGCTGGCCCAGACGCGTGCCCAGAAGCCGCAGTTCATGCCGCCGACCCGCGACGACACGTCGTCGTACTGGTCGCGGGCCAATTTCTTCCGGTACGCCGAGGACCTCTTCGAAATCGTCGGGACCGTCCCGTTCCAGCGTCCTGAGCGCGATTCGCGCACCCTGCTCGAGATCACTCCGGTGTCGCGCAGCGACGACGTGCACACCGTGGTGGAGCGCATCAAGGACAAGGCGGCGTCGATTCTCACGCAGAACCTCCACCTCGAGTCGCGCGCGGTCATGGGCTTCGCGATGGCGCTGTCCGAGGCCTGCCAGAACATCGTGGAGCACGCTGGCCGAGGCGGGTGGGTGGCGGTGCAGAACTACAACTACCGCAAGCGCATGGGACGGCACGTCGTCCAGATCGCCGTGTGCGATGCGGGCGTGGGTATTCGCCAGTCGCTGGAGAGCGGCAACCGGCGGCCCCTGACGGACCGCTGGGACGATGGCGTCGCCCTCGAGTCGGCCGTCATCCAGGGGACGAGCCGCTTCCCGGACTTCGGACGCGGCCAGGGGTTCAAGGGGATTCGCGGCTACCTGCGCAAGTGGAAGGGCAAGCTCGCCGTGCGCAGCGGCAGCGCGCGCGTGGCCGAGGTCCCGTCGTGGGATGACGACGTGCCGCGCCGCGACCACATTGCGCCGATGCCCGGTACCCAGCTCTTCATCATGATTCCCGAAGAGGTCGATCGGTGACCATGACGCCGCATACCATTGACGTCTGCGCCGTGCTGCGCAGCGCCGTGAACCAGAACTACGGCAACCTCCTTACCCGGGACACGGGGATGGCGGTGCGCCACCAGATCGAGCGCGAGCTGATGGCGCATCGGGAGGGGGGCATCACGTCGCTCGATTTCTCGAGCATCGGCCTCATGGACTACTCGTGCGCCGACGAGGTGGTCGCCAAGCTGCTGGTCCTGCTGCAGAACGACGACATCACCCGCGGCGGGTACGTGATCTTCCGCGGAATCGGCGAAGACCACCTCGAGCTGGTGGAGTCGGTGCTCACGCACCATGGCCTCGCCCTCGTGTGCCTCTGCGAGGACGGCAGGCCGCGGCTGATCGGTCGGGTGAGCGACGCGGAGCGCCGGGCGTGGGACATGGTGCGCGCGCGCGGGCAGGCCGCTGCCTCCGATCTGGCGGACGAGTTCGGATTCGGCGAGGACTTCGTGGCTGAGGTGCTCGACGAGTTGTTCAAGCGACGGCTCGTGCGCCGGGCGGACAACGCCTTTCTCGCGCTCGACGCCACCGACATGGTGCAGTGATGCCCGCCGGCTACAATCCTCCCCTGCAAGTGGTCGGGTTCGTGGGCTCGCGCCGCGGCGACGCGGAGCGCGGTCCGGCGATCCGCCTGCGCTCGGATGACGCGAAGCTGCGCGGCGTCGCCGACGGCGACCTGGTCTGGATCTACGGGCCACGCCGCCACGAGCTGGCGGCCGCGGTGCTGGACGACTCCCTCCCGCGGGGGGGAGTCGTCGTGCGCGACATCGCGGGACTCGCGCCGACCGAGATCATCCGTCTCGTGCGCCTCGACGCCGAGCGCCCCGTGCTGACTCCCAAGCCAGACTGACCCATGGCCTCGTCCAAGAAGCCCCCACGCGCCCACGCTCTCGCCACGCTGCTGCTCCACGCCGGTGAGGGGCCGCACGCCGCCGGCGATCCCGTGGTGGCGCCGCTGGTGCAGTCGGTCAACCATGTGCAGGAGCCGGGGAGCGAGGCGCTCCAATACACGCGCTACGGCAACACGCCGAACGCCGACCGCCTGCAGAAACGACTGGCCGCGCTGGAGGGGGCCGAGGACGCGCTGGTGCTTTCCAGCGGGATGGGGGCCACGGCGTGCGGCCTGCTCGCCCTGCTGCGGCCGGGCGACCACCTGCTCGCCAGCCAGTATCTCTACGGCGGCA
>VHBQ01000146.1 GCA_016871855.1 Gemmatimonadota bacterium | reverse complement strand
TCGTCCGCGCCGTGCGCCGCGACGCGCTCGCCACCGAGTGCGCCAGCACGCTGGCAGTTTTGCTGCGTGGCGGCACACCCATCGCGGCGGCCCTCGACGACGCCGCGCGCGCGGCGTCCGACCCGCTGCTCACCGACGCGCTGCAGGCGGCGCGCCGTCGTGTGGTGTCGGGCAGCACCCTGCGCGACGCCCTCGCGCCTGAGCCGATCTTCGGCGAGGTCTTCATCACGCTGGTCGCCACCGGCGAAGAAGCGGGGCGGTTGACGGAGTTCCTCGAGCGGGCGGCAACGATGTTCGAGCGGCGAACCGAGCGCACGACCAAGCGGCTCGTCGCGCTCGCCGAACCGGTGATGATCGTCATCTTCGGCGTGCTCGTGGGAGGCATCGCGCTCGCGCTGCTGCAGGCCATCTACGGCCTGAACCCGGCGGGGCTGCGATGAGCGCGCCGCGCCGGGGGTACACGCTGCTCGAGTTGACCGTTGTCGTCGCGATCCTGGCGCTCGCGCTCGCCGTAGCTGCGCCTGCCATCGCCGGCTGGCGGCCGCCGAACGACGCCGAGGCGGCACGCGCCGAACTGATCTCAGCACTGCGCTTCGCTCGGGCGCGCGCTGTGAACAGCGGCGGCGCGGTGACGCTGGTGGTCGACCCGTCCACGGCGCGTGTCTGGCTCCGCCCCCGCGATACCACCTTCGCGCTCGCTCTCCCCGGCAACTGCCGCTTGGTCGGCGCGGCGCGCAGCGCGATCCGCTTCTCCCCTGATGGTCCGGCGCTCGGGGAAGTGCCTGCCCTGCACTGCGGCGCTGAAGTCATCGCCGTCGCGGTTGATGCGCTGACCGGCGAGGCGCGCGCCGGGGGGCGACCATGAGACGCGCGGGATTCACCCTGCTTGAGGCCGCCGTCTCGCTCGCGATCGTCGGGGTCGTCGCGATCGGTGCCCTCGATGCCTACGCGGCGGAAGCGCGCGCCGCCCTGCGCGCCCGACAGACGGCGCCGGCTGCCGCGCTCGCCGCGGAGCGTCTCGCCCGCCTGCAACTGCTCGACGCCCGTCAGCTTCGCGCGCTCCCCGACTCCGTTCGGAGCGGCGCGATGACCACCGGTCCGTGGCGGTACGACTGGCGCGCCGCGGTGGCTCGCGTCGCTGATGAACCCGACTTGTACACGCTCGAAGTGGTCGTCGAGTGGGAGGGTGGCTCGTACGCGCTGGCATCGCGCGCCTACCGTCCGGCGCAGGCGGTGTTTCCGTGACGGCGCGACGTGGGATGACCCTGCTCGAACTTGCCGTCGCGCTGGCGGTGGGCGGCGTGGCGCTGGCCGTCGGCGGCGCCGCATTCGCCACCCTCGCCGACCGCCGAGCCGACGCGCTGACGGCGGCCGATGCCGACGAACGCGCCCTCGCCGCGCGCCTGCTCGTCACGGACTGGCTCACCGCCGCGCGAGTGGGCCCGGGCGCGGAGTTCTCGGCGACGCGACGCGAGCGTCGCACGCCCGCGGGGATTGTCGCCGATGATTCGCTTTCGTTCGTGACGGCCGCCGGCGGAGTACCCCGGCGCGTGCACCTCTTTGTGGAGCGGCGCGCCCCGGGCCCCGCGCTCATCGCCGAGCTCGCATCCGACGGAGGCGAACGCGCGCGCATCGTTCTCGCCGATTCCATTGACGGTTTCGAGGCCCAGTTCCTCTCAACAGCGTTCGGCGCGCGGGCGTGGCGCCGGACGTGGGCCGGCGTTCTCCGTCCCAGCGCGGTCTCACTGCGTCTTCGGGGGCGTGAGGGAGCCCCTCCGCCGCTCGCATTGCAAATGCCCATCACCATCGCGCTCGCACCCGCGCCATGAAACCGCGTCGCGGATTCGCGCTCCTCGCCAGCGTGTGGCTCGTGGTCGTCATTGCCGCGGTGAGCCTCAACGTTGCGCTGCTCGCCCGCTCTCGGCGCCTCGCCACGGCCAATGCGCTTGAAGGAGTCCGCGCGCGCTCCGCCGCGCTCAGCGGCCTTGAGCATGCGCGCGCCAGACTCACCCGCGCGCTGTTGGCCTCGCGCAGCGATGCGCTCGCCGATCCGTGGCGGGCGCCTTCCGTCGTGCCTCCCACGGACCTGGGATCGGCGCGCTATGTCGTGCGCGTGCGCGATGACGCGGCCGCGCTGGATGTGAATCTTGCCAGTGACGAGACTCTCGCTCGCCTGCTCATGGCGTGCGGTGCGGACGCTCCC
>VHBQ01000145.1 GCA_016871855.1 Gemmatimonadota bacterium | reverse complement strand
CCTCGAGCAGGGCGGCGAAGCGCGGCAGCACGAAGAGCAGGAGCACGAGGATGGCCGCGCCGCCGGCCACCGCCAGCACGGCCGGGTAGATAGCGGCGGAGAGAAGACGCGCGCGCAGCTCACCCGCGCGCTCGAGTTGCGTGGCGAGCCGGTCGAACGCGCCGACCAGATCGCCAGAGCGCTCGCCGGCGCGAATCACGCCGATGGCCGCGGCGCTGAACGCGCCCGGGTGCGCGGCACATGCGGCGGCGACACCCTCGCCACGCTCGACGCGCGCGCGGATGTCGCGCAGCACAGACGCCAGGGGATCGGGGGCGGAGGATGCCGTCACTTCGAGCGCGCGCACCAGCGGCAGGCCGGCGTCGAGCAGCGAGGCGAGCGCACGCATTGCTTCGGCCGCACGCGCGGCGCGCGCGGGCAAAGCGGCGCGCTCGTCACGATCCGCCTCCCGCACGTCCACCGGCACGAGGCCGCGCGCTTCCAGCGCGCGGACCAGCGCGGGCACGTCGGCCGCGTGCTCGCGCCCACGCGAGCGCCGGCCGCTGGCGTCCACCGTCTGGAACTCGAAGCCCGGCATCAGGCGGCGTTCAGGGGGTCACTTCCAACTGAGAATGTCGGCGGCCTCGCCGTCGCCGCCGGCCTTCCCGTCGGCTCCGTATGAAAGCAGGTCGTACCCGGTGCCCGACTGGGTGCCTGGGGCGCGGTACACGTAGGGCGCCCCCCACGGATCCATCGGCACTGCTTTGCGCAGGTACGGTCCGCGCCAGTTCGTGGGACGCGGCTCAACGGTCGGCGCCTGCCAGAGCGCGGCGAGTCCCTGTTCGTTCGTCGGGTAGCGCGCGTTGTCGAGCCGGTAGGCGTCGAGTGCGGCGCCGAGCATCTCGATCTGCGTGCGCGCCGTGGTTTCGCGCGCGGCGCCGATATGCCGAAAGACGTTGGGCGCCACGAGCGTCGCGAGCACCGCGAGCACGACGATGACGACGAGAATCTCGATGAGCGTGAGTCCGCGGCGAGCGGCCGGCGTGCGCGGCATGTGACCATAATCGCCGCGGTACGGCAGGCCGGCTAGAGCGCGCTCAGCAAGGGTCCGTGGCATGCGATGCGCCCTATGGCAGGCGAAGGCCCGGATCGCGCTTGCCGCCGCTGGCGGCGCGATCGTCGGGCGCCCGGAGGTATGCCGTCGGATCACCCGGCGCGCCGGCCGTCATCACGTTGCGGACGGTCAGCGCGCCGCTCGCGCCGTCGAGTTCCACCACGGTCCACAGCGTGCCGCCCTGTTGCGGGACGTTGTAAGACGCCATCTGGGTGGCGCCGCGGAACAGTCGAAGCTGCGCGCCCGAGGTCATCAGCGTGCTGTCGCTCGCCGAGCTCGGCGTGTTGTAGTTGTGCACGTAGAAGCGGTAGATCCCGGTGCCCAGCTGGCTGATGGTGATCGTCTCCGGGCCAGGGGCGGCGCTGGCGTCGCGATCGAGACAAGCGAAGGGGGTGGCGGCGCAGCTCCCCGGCTGCAGGAAATACACCTGCTGGCGTGCCGTGCCGGCACCCGGCAAGGTGAGGTACAGGTCGAGATCGCGCGCGGCGGACGTCCACGTGAGCACGGCGCGCCACTGGTTGGCGTTGGCGCTCGCCGAGAGCGTGAGGTCGGCGTTCGCGAGGGTGGCGCCTCCGGTCACGACCACCGTGCGGGAGGTCTGCGCATAGCCCGCGCCGCGCATCAGCAGCGTGTAAGTGCCCGCGGCAAGGCCGCTCAAGGCGTACGCGCCATCGGCGGCGGTGGTGGTGACCTGCGTGGCGAGCCCGGTCACCGCACTGACTCCCGGGCGCACTTCCACCGCGATGCCAGAGGTGATGGCCGCATTGGTGCTGGCATCGCGTGCGCGCCCGCTGAGCCCACCCGTCGCGGCGCTCGTCCGCGCGAGCGGAACGGCCTCCAGCGAGACGGCGGCGGTGATCGTGGTGGCAGCCACGGTGGTAGAGACGAATCCCGTCGCGCTCACCGCGAACTGCAGCACGCTTCCCGCTGAGATGCCCGCGAGCGTCCAGTTGCCGCTCGCGTCAGCCGTCGTCGTGGCGATGATCGTCGCGTTGACGTCCTGCGCGGTGACGCGCGCCCCGGACACGCCCGGCGTGCCGGCGGCCTCAACCACCCGGCCCGAGACCGTAAAGGTGAGCGCGGCATTGGGAATGACGGTGACGGTCGCCGTCGCGCTCTTCCCCT
>VHBQ01000144.1 GCA_016871855.1 Gemmatimonadota bacterium | reverse complement strand
CAGGACCCGGCGCGCGCACGCGGGATGGTGCATCCGCGCGCGTACGGCAACTATCCGCGCCTGCTCGGCAAGTACGTGCGCGAACGCCAGGCCACCACGCTCGAGGATGCGGTGCGCAAGTCATCGTCGGCGGTGGCGACGAGGCTCTCCATTCATGATCGAGGCGTGCTGAAGCCCGGGCTCAAGGCCGACCTGGTGGTCTTCGACCCGAACATGATCATCGACAAGGCGACGTTCGAGCAGCCCCATCAGCTTTCGACCGGCGTGCGGGACGTCTTCGTGAACGGGGTGGCGGTGCTGCGTGCTGGGAAGCACACGGAGGCCAAGCCTGGAGAGGTGGTGAGAGGGCCAGGGTATCGGCGGTAACGCCGAGGTGGAACGAGGGACGGGGTAGAGGCGTAGGGACGGGGGTTGGGGGGCGGAACGGGGAGCGTGTTCCCCCGTTCCGAAACTCGACCCCCGTCCCTGCGCCTCGACCTCCTCCCCGTTCCTCCTTTAGTACCTTTCGTCCATGTCTCTTCCCGACCGCGAACCCACCGCCCCCGGCGTCGTCCAGGCCCGCCTGCTCGGCAGGGAGGTCGAGCTTGTCGAGTGGTTCCGGCGGCGCGGCTCAGTGCTGATCGGCTACTCGGGGGGCGTGGACTCCGCGTACCTGGCGTGCGTGGCGCGCGACGCGGTCGGTCCAGGGAAGATGCTGGCGGTGATCGGGCGCAGCGCGTCGTATCCGCTGGAGCAATGGACGCGCGCGCGCGAGGTGGCGGATCAGTTCAGTATCCCGGTGCTCGAAATCGACACCGAGGAGATGCACGATCCGCGGTACGCGGCCAATCCCGTCAACCGCTGCTTCTACTGCAAGACGGAACTCTGGTCGAAACTCGTGCCGATCGCGCGCGAGCGTGGCTTCGCAGTCGTGGTGGATGGGTCAAACCACGATGACACCGCGGACTTCCGCCCCGGCGCACAGGCCGGGCGCGAAGCGGGCGTGCGCTCGCCGCTGCAGGAGCTTCGCTTCACCAAGGACGACATCCGCGCGCTCTCGCGTTTCCGCGGCATCCCGACGTGGGATCAGCCCGCCTCCCCCTGCCTGTCCTCGCGGCTGCCGCACGGCACCGAGGTCACGCCGCTCCGCCTGCGCAAGGTGGAGAATGCGGAGCGGGCCCTGCGCGCGATTGGCGTCACGGGGAACGTGCGGGTGCGCTATCACGGCGACACGGCCCGCTTGGAACTCGACCACGACCAGATGGAGCGGTGGGGCGGGCCCGCACACCGCGACGCGGTGCGCACGGCGGTCCGCGCGGCCGGGTTCACGCGCGTCGAACTCGACCTTCGCGGCTTCCGCAGCGGATCGCTCAATGAACTGACTCGCGAGGAGCGCGCGGACGCGCGCGTGCTGGATCTCACGGAGGATGCCTGATGTTTGGCTGTCTGGGACGGCTCGGCTGTCTGCTGCTCGTCGCTGCGCTGGCGGTGGGCGGGTACTTCACTCGCGCGTGGTGGTATCCGAAGGTGCGTGCCATAGTCGTCGCGCCACCCGCCGCCGAATCGGTGGCTTGGACGCCGATTACCAAGGAGGCGGGCGAGACGGGCGCGCGCGGCGCGGCGCGGCTCGGCGAGAAGTCGGGGCCCGTCTATCTCAATCTCACGCCGGCCGAGTTCGCCGCGTGGCAGCTTGAGCCCGCGATGAAGATCCTCGGCTCCGCGGCGGCGAATCCCGAGGCCGCGGTGCACGGCGACACGATGTTTGTCCGCGCCAACGTGGCGGTGACGGAGCTTGGCGATCCCAAGCAGCTTGGCCCGCTGGCGAACATGCTCGACGGACGGCAGCCTGTGGTCATCGGCGGCCGGCTGGCCGTCACGGCGCCCGGGACGCTCGGCCTGCAGGTGACGCACCTGACCGTGAACGATCTCCGCCTGCCGCGCGCGCTCGTGGAACGCATCGTCAGCCGCATCAGCATGCGGGCGCGCACGGACACGTTGGCCCCCGGGGTGATCGCGATGCCGCTCCCCAAGGGCGTGGCCGAGGCGCGCGTGACGAACGGCAAGGTGGTGCTGTACAAGGCGGTGCCATGAGGCCGAGCGACGAGGAAGGAGTGCCGGGGAGCAGCCCATGAGCCGACGCATCTTGGTGATCGACGACGAACAGGGGATTCGCGACGCGCTGTCGCAGCTGCTCGAGTACGAGGGCTACGAGGTGCGCGCGGAGTCGTCCGGCGCCGCCGGCGTGGCGGCGTACGAGCAGTTCCGC
>VHBQ01000143.1 GCA_016871855.1 Gemmatimonadota bacterium | reverse complement strand
GCGGCCCGGCCGCGCCCCCTGCGCGTCCCCATACGCCCCCCAGCTTGACCTGAGTCGTCCCCTATGGTTGCCCCGGTAGCCCCGGGTCGTGTCCTTCCGACCCTGAATGAAGACGGCACGCGCCGCTGGCTGCGCCCCAAGCCGTCGCCAGGCGGGTGGCTCTCCCGCCGGACGGTGGTCGCGTGGGTGCTGATCGTCATCTACGTCGCGATCCCTCACGTGTTCATCAACGGCAAACCGTCGATGCTGCTCGACCTGCAGCGCCGCGAGTTTACGTTCTTCGGCACCACCTTCCTGCCCACCGACACGCTGCTGCTGATGCTCCTGGCCATCAGCACGGTGATCGCCATCTTCCTCGCCTCGGCGCTGGCCGGCCGCGTCTGGTGCGGGTGGGCGTGCCCGCAGACCGTGTACATGGAGTTCGTCTATCGCCCCATCGAACGGCTGTTCGAGGGCGGCGCGCGCGGCTCCGCGCAGCTCGATCGCGAGAAGAAGCACTTCCATCCGCGGCGACTGGCCAAGTTGGCCGTCTACCTGGTCATCAGCTCGTTCCTCGCGCACACCTTCCTCGCCTACTTCGTCGGCTGGGACCAGGTGATGCACTGGGTCTTCGGCAGCCCGGCCGCGCACCCGGTCGGCTTCACGATCGTGACCCTGACCACGATCGCGATGCTGCTCGACTTCACCTACTTCCGCGAGCAGGTCTGCATGGTGGCCTGCCCGTACGGCCGCTGGCAGTCCGCCCTGCTCGACAACGACTCGCTGATCGTCGCCTACGACTACAACCGCGGCGAGCCGCGCGGTAAGGGCAAGGAACGCACCGGCAAGGGCGACTGCGTGGACTGCGAAGCCTGCGTCGTTACCTGTCCCACGGGCATCGACATCCGCAATGGCCTGCAGATGGAGTGCATCCACTGCACGCAGTGCATGGACGCCTGCGACGCAGTGATGCGGAAGGTGGGGAAGCCCGAGGGACTCATCCGGTATTCGTCGCGCGCCGCACTCGCTGGCAAGGGCCGGCACGTCCTGCGCACGCGCACGGTGCTCTATCCGATCGCCTTCGCCGTCGTCTTCGGCACCTTCCTGTACCAGTTGGCGTTCCGGGATGCCGCCGACATCACGCTGCTCGGCGCCCAAGGCGCGCCGTTCACCGTGCAGGCCGGCACGGTGATGAACTCGCTGCGCGTGCGCGTCGCCAACCGCACGGGGCAGGAGCACGCGTACACGGTGTCCATTGAGGGCGTGGAAGGCCTCTCGATGATCGCGCCGCTCAATCCGCTGCGGGTGCAGCCGGGCCGGACGGAGACGATGCCGCTCTTTGTTACACTCCCCGCCGAGGCGTTCGAGGAGGGCGTGCGGACCGTCACCGTGCGCGTGACCGATGGCAGCGGCTACGTGACGGAACTGCCCTACCGCCTCGCCGGTCCGCATCGCGAGTTGCACGAGGCCGAGGAGCCGTCCGGGGAGCGCGGCCGATGAAGCGCGGCCTGCAGTGGCCCATCGGCGTCGCGGCCGTGCTGGTGTTGGCCATCCTCGGCAACATCTACGTGGCCGTGCGCGCCAACAGCGACCCAACTGTCGCCATCGAGCCGGACTATTACCAAAAGGCGGTGCGCTTCGACGCGGATCAAGCGCTGCGCCGCCGCAGCGAGCGGCTCGGCTGGCGCGTGACCCTGACGGCAACGCGCACCTCGGCTACCGACGCCGAGGTCGTCGCCGTGCTCGTGGACTCGACGGGCGCCTCCGTGCGCGGTGCCGTGGTGCGCGTCGCCGCGCGCGCGGTCGTCCGCAGCAACGACGTGTTTTCGGCCACCGCCATCGAGGCCGGTGACCGGTACCTGGCCGCGGTCCCCGTGAACCGCGGCGGCCTGTGGGATTTCGACGTCGAGGCCGTGCGCGGCGGCGAGCGCTTTGTCGCCTCGCAGCGACTCGAGCTTCCGGAGCGTCCCTGATGCTCACGCTTGTCGGAGCGGTTTTCATCGCCAGCCTGCTTGGCTCCGCGCACTGCGCGGGGATGTGCACGCCTTTCGTCTGTTTCTACGCCGGCGCTGACGCGCGGGCGAGCGGCTGGGGGCACCTCGCCTACAACGGCGGGCGTCTCGTCTCGTACCTCATCCTCGGCGCGCTGGCCGGCGCGGTGGGCGCGGGGATCCAGCAGGTGGGCTACGGCGTGGGCGTGTCGCGCGCGGCCGCCTCGGTGGCTGGGATCCTGATGATCGTCTGGGGCGTCGTGCAACTGATGGTCGTGCGCGGCGTGAAGATTCCAGCGCCAGCGC
>VHBQ01000142.1 GCA_016871855.1 Gemmatimonadota bacterium | reverse complement strand
TTCCTTCAGGAGAGTTGTGATGTCGTTGCCGATCCTCGCCGCCTTGGTCTCCGCTGTCGCCCTGATCGCGCCACCTGACGATCCGCCGCGCGTCTATCACGGCCGGCGCGGAGACGTCGCCGTGGCTCCGCCACGGGTGGAGGCCGCGATCACGGTGGACGGCGCGCTCGATGAGCCCGTCTGGCGGTCGGCCGCGGTGCTCACGGGCTTCTCGCAGTTCGCCCCGAAGGACGGCATTCCCTCTGCCGACAGCACCGAAGTGCTCGTCTGGTATTCGCCGACGGCGATGCACTTCGGCATCCGCGCGTACGAACCGCACGGCGAAGTGCGGGCCACGCTGTCGGAGCGCGACAAGATCGGCGCCGACGACTACGTGCAACTGCTGCTCGGCACCTTCAACGACGGGCGCCAGGCCACGGTGTTCATGGTCAACCCGCTCGGCGTGCAGGCTGACGGGGTGCTGAAGGAGAGCGGGCAGACGGCGAACGTGAGCTTCATGGGCGCGATCCAGTCGCGGGAGAGCGCCGACCTGCGCCCCGACTTCGTCTTCCAGTCCAAGGGGCGGGTGACTTCGTGGGGCTATGAGGTCGAGGTGCGGATCCCCTTCAAGTCCCTGCGCTTCCAGTCGGCGGCATCGCAGACGTGGGGGCTCAACATCACGCGCCGCGTGCAGCACTCAGGCTACGAAGACAGCTGGACGCCGGCGCAGCGCGCCAACACGTCGTTCCTGTCGCAGTCGGGAACGCTCGCGGGACTCACCGGGATGCGTCGCGGGCTCGTGCTCGATCTGACGCCGGAAGTCACGGACCGCGCCGATGGCGCGCCAGGTGATGACGGACGTTGGACGTATCGCACGCCGGCTCCCGAGGTAGGGGCGAACATCCGTTGGGGGATCACCAACAACCTGACCCTCAACGCCGCGGTGAATCCCGACTTCTCGCAGGTGGAGGCCGACGCCGGGCAGTTTTCGTTCGATCCGCGGCAGGCGCTGTCCTTCCCGGAGAAGCGTCCGTTCTTCCTCGACGGCGTGGAGCAGTTCCTGTCGCCGAACGGCCTGGTGTACACGCGGCGGATGGTGCAGCCGATCGCGGCAGCCAAGATCTCGGGCAAGCTCGGCGCGACGAATATTGGATTCCTTTCTGCGGTGGACGACCGCGTGGCGAGCACGACGCGGACCGACCGCCCCGTGTTCAACATCCTGCGCGTCGTGCGGGACCTGGGGGCGCAGGGGCGGGCGGGGGTGCTGTACACCGACCGCGTGGACGGCGCGAACAGCAACCGGGTGCTGAGCTTCGACACGCGGCTGGTGCGCGACCGCATCTACACGGCGGCACTTCAGGTGGCCGGGTCGCGCACCACGCGCGGTGGGCGCACGTTCAGCGGGCCGCTGTGGGATCTGCGTCTGGCGCGCAACGGGCGCGCCTTCGGCGTCTCCACCCTGCTCAACGGCATAGACCCCGACTTCCGCACGGAGAGCGGCTTCATCTCGCGCGGCGGTCAGGTGCACGCGCTCATCGCGCCGCGCTACACGTTCTTCATGCCGCAAGGGTCGCGCTTCGAGAGCCTGACACCAAACATCGCGATCGACGGGCTCTGGTTCTACGACCGGTTCATGCAGCGCGGCGACGCCCGCGACAAGAAGCTCCACCTGAACCTTGACGCCAACCTGCGCGGTGGGTGGAACGGCACGCTCGCGTTGCTGCTCGAGACGTTCGGCTACGACCCGGCGTACTACGGCTCGCTCTACCGGATCGCCGCGCCGCGCTCGGGAGGCGGCGTGGACACGCTGCCGTTCACCGGAACGCCGCGCCTGCCCAACCGCGACTACGTGATTCGCGTGGCGTCGCCGCAGTTCCGCTGGTTCTCGGCGAGCGGGATGTACCTCTGGGGGCAGGACGAGAACTTCTACGAGTGGGCCTCGGCCGACATCATCTACTTCCAACTCGAAGTCGGCCTCAAGCCCAGCGAGCGCTTCCGGGTGGGCGCCTCGTACCAGATGCAGGAGTACGACCGCAAACACGGCGGCGGAACGGTGGGACTGCTGCGCAACCCGCGGCTGAAGCTCGAGTATCAGGCGACGCGGGCGCTCTCCGCACGCCTGATCGGGGAGTACTTCACGGAATCCGTGCTCGATCTGCGCGACGAAGGGCGCACCGGTTACCCGCTGCTGCGGCGCAGCGGCACCCGCTGGGTGCCGGCCACGGCCTACCGCGACAACTCCTTCCGCGCCGATTGGCTGGTGATGTACCAACCCCAGCCCGGCACGGTGTTCTACGTCGGATACGGCGCCCGCATGACTG
>VHBQ01000141.1 GCA_016871855.1 Gemmatimonadota bacterium | reverse complement strand
GCTGGTGCGTCGCGCCGACGCGCTCCTCGCCGCGGTGCGGCGGCAGGTCACGACGCTGCTCGCCGGTGGGGTGGCGCGGCTCGGCGTCGTGATCGCCCGCGAGCGGCGCCCCCACGGCATGCTAGTGCGCACGTATCCGACGGCCAGCATGGCGCTCTGGGTGATGGCGATGCTGCTGGGCTACCTCGTGCTCTACGCCCTCCAGCGCTGATCGTCGCAGGGGCCCGTCCCTGTCGGGCACTGTCGTGGTTCCGCCGGGGTCACCCGCGTAGATTTCGCCGCATGGCACTCCAGTCTCCCTATCGCATGCTCCCGGCCGCGCGGCGCGTCGAGCTGGTCACGCGCGCCCTGCGCGGCTCCAAGGACATGCGCGCCCTGATGATGTCTCGGATGCTGTCGCGCGGCGGTGGGTTTCGCCCGCAGACGCTGATGCAGTGGCCGCCCGACAAGCTCGCCCGCGAGATCGTGCGGCTGGGCGCCGAGAATGCCGATGACGAGCTGAACCTGCTCAACATGCTGTACGTCGAGTTCGAGCCGCAGATCCAGGCGGCCTTTCTCGACGCGGCCGGCGTGAAGCACGAGAACGGGCAGATGCCTGAGGAGCTGGAGCCGCCGTTCGCTTCGTCAGATGGCGTGGCCAAGGGGGCCGCCGCCGTCGTCGAGCAGTTCGGTGAAGACGGCAGGCACTACCTGCTCACGATCGCGAAGTACAATGGCGCCGGGTGGCCAGGCATCGACGCCGTGATCGCCGCGCTGCCGCCGGCGGCGCCCGCACGGTAGGGGAGCTGGTCCGACAGCCGCTGCGCCCTCCACGTAGCGAAGTCTCCGAGGCGCGGTAGATTCTCGCGGTCACCTACCGCGAGAACCCGATGCGCGCGCTTCGCCTGCTCCCCCTGCTGCTCCCGCTGGCCGCCTGCTATCCGCGCGGCGGCGTCTCCACCACTCCCCCAGCCGGGGGCGATGCGTACAGCGTCGTCATCGAGAATGGCCGCGTGGTGGACGGCACCGGCGCCGCCTGGTTCTACGGCGATGTGGCGTTGCGCGGCGATCGGATCGCCGCGATCGGGCCGCACGGCGCGTTCCGGTCGGCGCGGGCGACGCAGCGCATTGATGCGTCGAGGCAGGTGGTCGCCCCTGGCTTCATCGACATCCAGGCCCAGTCGTACGGCAACTTCATGTATGGCGACGGCCTTGCCCTCTCGATGGTGACACAGGGGATCACCACGGCCATCCTCGGCGAGGGCGACACCCCCGCGCCGACGAACGCGAACACGCTGGCATTGGAAACCGACTCCGCCGCGCGCGTGATGGCCCAGCGTTTCGCCGGACCGCGTGGCTTCAGTGACTGGCTCGAGTTCATGGTCGGGCGCGGCGCCTCGCAGAACATCGGGTCGTTCGTGGGGAACGGCACCGTGCGCGTCTACGGCAAGGGCGGCGGGATGGGGCCGGCCACGCCCGTCGAGCTCGACACGATGCGCGCGATGGTGCGCCGCGTGATGGAGGATGGCGCCTTCGGCATCGCCAGCGCCCTCATCTACCCGCCCAACGTCTACGCGAGCCCCGAAGAGCTCACCGAGATCAACAAGGCGGCCGCCCCGTACGGCGGCATCTATATCACGCACATGCGCAGCGAGGGAGACAGGTTCCTCGAGGGGATCGACGAGGCGATCGGCGTGGGGCGGGGTGCTGGGGTGCCTGTGGAGATCTACCACCTGAAGGCCGCGGGCGTGCGCAACTGGCCCAAGATGGACGTCGCCATCGCCAAGATCGACAGCGCGCGCCGCGCGGGACAGGACGTGCAGGCCGACATGTACCTGTATCCGGCTGGCGGGAACTCGTTCGCCTCGTGCATCCCGCCCAAGTACTCGGCGAATGGCAAGCTGCTCGAGAACCTCAAGAACCCGGCGCTCCGCGCCACGATGATCGCGGAGATTCACGCGCGCGATGCCGGCTACGAGAACCTCTGCGAGGCCGCGACGCCTGCCAACGTAATGGTCGTGGGCTTTCGCAAGCCGGAGTACCAGCGGTTCGAGGGGAAGCGGCTCAGCGAGATCGCCGCCGCGATGAACAAGGACTGGGCCGAGGTGATCATCGACCTGAACGTCGAGGAGAACTTCGGGCTCGGGGAAATTCTCTTCCTGATGAGCGAGGAGAACATCGAGAAGCAGATCCGCCTGCCGTGGATGAAGTTCGGCACGGACGCCGGCACTCAGGACCCGGCGCGCGCACGCGGGATGGTGCATCCGCGCGCGTACGGCAACTATCCGCGCCTGCTCGGCAAGTACGTGCGCGAACGCCAGGCCACCACGCTCGAGGATGCGGTGCGCAAGTCATCGT
>VHBQ01000140.1 GCA_016871855.1 Gemmatimonadota bacterium | reverse complement strand
CACGCCTGCTCGCGCCGTTCGCGCCGTTCATCAGCGACTACATCCATCGCGCGCTGACCGGCGCGTCGGTGCATCTCGCCGACTTCACGCGGCGCGACGTGCCGGCGCGCGACCTCTCGCTCGAGTCGGCGATGGCCGAGGTGCGGGCGTTGGCCACGCTGGGCCGCTCGGCGCGCGAGGAGGCGGGGATCAAGGTGCGCCAGCCGCTCGCGCGGCTCGTGTGCGTATCGGCGGGCGACGCGCCCTCGTCGCTCCTCGACGAGCTCGTCGCGCTGCTGGCGAGCGAGCTCAACGTGAAGCGCGTGGAGTTCCTCGGCTCGGCCGACTCGCTGGTGAGCCTCGAGGCGAAGGCCAACTTCCGCTCGCTCGGCAAGAAGTGGGGGAAGGAGACGCCGCAGGCCGCGAAGGCCGTGAACGCCCTGCACAGCGCCACCCTGCTGGCATTCGAGCGCGGCGAATCGGTGCACATCACGGTGGGCGGGCACACGCACCTGCTCGAGGCCGACGATCTGGCCGTCGTGCGCAAGGCGAGCGGCGCGCTCGTCGTCGCCCAGGATGGCAACCGGTTCGCGGCCATTGATCCGACGCTCACCGATGCCCTGCGCCGGGAGGGGCTCGCCCGCGAGCTCGTCAGCCGCGTGCAGCGCTTCCGCAAGGAAAGCGGCTTGCAAGTCAGCGACCGCATTGCCCTCTGGGTGGCCGGCCCGGCCGCCTTGCACGACGCGGTGGAGGCGCACCGCGCGTGGATTTGTGACGAAACCTTGACGCTCCAGTTGCACGTCGCGGCCAGCTTTGGCTCCGATGCTCCCCCCGGCACGACCGCCGATCTCGACGGCGTGCCCGTGACCCTCGCACTTCAGAAGGTATCCTGACATGGCGCCACAGAACGGCGGAGAGAAGACGTTCAAGCCGCTCACCAAGAAGCAGCAGCAGTTCTTCCTCAAGCTGCTGCTCGACGAACGCAAGCGCGTGCTCAAGGAGCTCGGGCAGTGGGATGAGACGCTGAGCAACACGCAGCAGGGGGCCGATGGCGACCTGTCCAGCTACTCGTTCCACATGGCCGACCAGGGAACCGACGCGATGGAGCGCGAGAAGGCCTTCCTGTTCGCGTCCAAGGAAGGGCGGTACCTCTGGCACGTGAACCAGGCGCTCCGCCGGCTCTACAAGAGCCCGGAGACGTTCGGCAAGTGCCACCATTGCGGCGGCGCTATCGCGCTGGAGCGGCTCGAGGCGCTGCCGCACGCGCGCTACTGCATCGACTGCAAGCAGCGCGAGGAAGATGCCAAGAAGTAAGCCGGCGCTGTTCTGGGGCGTCGCCGCGAGCGTGCTGCTCGCCGACGCCTTCACGAAGATCGTCGCCGTGGACCGGCTCGTGCCGGCCTATCTTCCGCACCGGCTGCTTGGCGACGCCGTGCGGCTGACGCTCGTGTACAATCCCGGCGCCGCGTTTGGGCTGCATCTTGGCGAGCAGTCTCGCTGGCTCTTCATCGCGCTGACCGGCGTGGCGCTGTTCGTCCTGTGGCGGCTCTACCTCGACACGCCGCTGGTGGACCGCGTGCGCCTCTTCGCCCTCGCGCTGGTGACGGGCGGCGCGTTCGGCAACCTCGCCGATCGCCTGAAGTCGGCGCGTGGGGTGGTGGACTTCATCGACATCGGCGTGGGGACCTGGCGTTGGCCCACGTTCAACGTCGCCGACATCGCGGTGACCACCGGCGCGTGCGTGCTCGCGTGGGTGCTCTGGCGCGCGGCGTCGCCGGAGGGCGCGACCGTGGCGACGGCCGACCGCGCCGCCGACGGCGCGGCAGGGTAGGGACGCGATGCCGGCGAACGGCGCCGCGCATCACGCCTTCACCGTCGAGGAGGACGGCGCGCCGCGCCTTGACCTGCTGGTCGCCCAGCGCTGTGCCCTCTCCCGCAACCAGGCCGCCACACTTGTCGCGTCAGGCGACGTGCTTGTGGACGGACGCCGCGAAAAGGCGAGCTTCCGCGCGCCGCGCGGCGCGCGCGTCACCGTGGACGTTCCGCCGCCGCCGGGACGCGAGGTTGTCCCGGAGCAGCTCCCCGTCACGGTGGTCTTCGAGGACGAGCACCTGATCGTCGTGGACAAGGCGGCGGGAATGGTCGTGCACCCCGCCCCCGGCAACTGGACCGGCACGCTCGTGAACGCGCTCAAGGGGCGCGGGCAGGGACTCGCCGAGGGGAGCCCCGAGGAGCGGCAGGGGCTGGTGCATCGCCTCGACAAGGACACGTCGGGGCTCATGGTCGTGGCCAAGACCGACCAGGCGCTGCGCGTGCTGAGCAAGGCCATCGCCGAGCGGCGCGTGACGCGTCGGTACGCGGCGTTGAGCT
>VHBQ01000139.1 GCA_016871855.1 Gemmatimonadota bacterium | reverse complement strand
GCTATATCCGAAGGACATTCCCGAGCGCGGCGCGATCCGTGTCGACTTCCGCCACGACAGCACCAGCGGCGTCACCGGCGTCATCGCCAACATCGTCACGCTGGTCACCGGGGCGACGCACGACAGCGGCTTCAAGGGCCTGGCGGGGCGCTTCGACCGGCGCAGCCTGCTCTTCTTCAACGCCGCAGTCGGCGAGGAGATCCGCTTCACGCGCAAGGACAGCGGCGCGGCGGTGGATGTCACGGCGCACCTCGAACACGTGCCGAGCGCGCCGCATGTCGGCGAGATGATGGCCGCCTGCATCACCGGCCGCGCCGACGACGCGATGCAGCGCGAGTTCGGTCGCCTCTGGCAGGAGCGCGTGCGCGCCATCCTGGTCGACCATGCGCGTGATGCGCAGGTGATCGTCGTGCGACCCGTCCGCGCCGCATGACGGGGACTGACTTTGCGCGGCTGAGGGACGACTTCCCGCTGCTCGCGCGCCCGGTGCGCGGCCGGCGCCTCGCCTACCTCGACAGCGCGGCGACGACGCAGAAGCCGCTCGAAGTCATCGAGGCCCTGCGCCGCTACTACCTGGAAGACAACGCCAACACCCACCGCGGCGTGCATTACCTCAGCGACCGCGCCACCGATCTGTATGAAGCGGCGCGCGAGCGGGTGCGGCGCTTCGTCAATGCGGCCGACGCCGCCGAGATCGTTTTCGTGCGCGGCACCACCGAGGCCATCAATCTCGTCGCCGCCACCTTCGGCCGGGCGTTTCTGCGCGCCGGCGACGAGATCGTCGTCTCGGCGATGGAGCACCACTCCAACATCGTGCCCTGGCAGATGGCCTGCGAGCTGGCCGGCGCGATGCTGCGCGTGGTGCCGATCGACGACGACGGCGAATTCGACTTCGACGCCTACGAGCAACTGATCGGGCCGCGCACCCACCTGGTGGCGGTGACGCACGTCTCGAATGCGCTGGGCACGGTGACGCCGGTGCGGCGCATCGTCGCGAGGGCGCACGCGGCGGGCGTGCCGGTGCTGCTCGACGGCGCCCAGGCCATCGCCCACGCGGCGGTCGACGTGCAGGACATCGGCTGCGACTTCTACGCCTTCTCCGGCCACAAGCTCTACGCGCCGATGGGCATCGGCGTGCTCTACGGCAAAGCGGAGTGGCTGGCGAAGCTGCCGCCGTACCAGGGCGGCGGTCACATGATCCGCGACGTCACCTTCGCGCGCACCGAATACGACGCGCCGCCGCGCAAGTACGAGGCCGGCACGCCCAACGTGGAGGGGGCGGTCGGGCTGGTCGCGGCGCTGGACTACGTGGATCGCATTGGCCTCGCGGCGATCGGCGCGCACGAGCGGGCGCTGCTCGACTACGCCACGGCGCGCGTGGGCGAGATCGCCGGCCTGCGCGTCATCGGCACGGCACGCGAGAAGGGCGCCATTCTCTCTTTCGTCGTCGACGGCTTCACGGCGGGGGAGGTCGGCAGCCATCTCGACCGCCATGGCGTGGCGGTTCGGAGCGGCCACCATTGCGCCCTGCCGGCGGTGCGCCGCTTCGGCGTCGAGGGCACGGCGCGCGCCTCCTTCGCGCTCTACAACGACCGCGAGGATGTCGACCAGCTGATCGAGGCGCTGCGGGCGTTGCGCCGATGAAGCGCATCGCCCTTGCCGCCGTGCTGGCGGGGCTGACTTTTCTCGCGGCGCGTCCGGCGGCCGCCTTCGATGCCGCGCCGCCGCGCACGCTGCCGGCGCAGGGCACGGTGGAGGCGGTGTTCTCGCCCTGGCACGACGTGGAAGGCGCGCTCGTCGCCGCGATCCGCGCCGCGCGGCGCACGATTCACGTGCAGGCCTATGCCCTCACCAGCCGCGTATTGGCCCAGGCGCTGACCGAGGCGCACCGCCGCGGTGTCAGCGTCGCGGTGCTGGCCGACCGCGAGCAGGCCGAGCGCATGGAGAACAGCCGCCTGCCGCAGCTCGCCGCGGCCGGCATCCCGGTGGCGCTGGAGGTGCGTTATGCCGCCGCGCATAATAAAATCCTGCTCGTCGACGCCGAGGGCGAGGCGCCGGCGGTGATCACCGGCTCGTACAACTTCACCTGGTCGGCGCAGGCGAAGAACGCCGAGAACGTGCTGATCCTGCGCGGCCACCGCGAACTGGCGCGCGCCTATCTCGACAACTGGAAGCGCCACCGCGCCGAGGCGGTGGCCTGGGAAGACTACTTGAAGACCGGCAACTGACATGCAGAAGACCCAATTCGGCGGACTGCTTCACGACCTCTGGCTCGACCTGCAGCAGCCGACCGTGCTGTGGCAGGTGGCGGTGCTGGCGCTGTGCCTCGGCCTGGCCTGGCTGGTGTCGCGCGCCGTGCGCCGCAGGACGGGCGAGGTGCAGGACGCGCAATTCGGCAAGCGCGGCCTGAAGCGCCT
>VHBQ01000138.1 GCA_016871855.1 Gemmatimonadota bacterium | reverse complement strand
TCGTGCGTGCGCGGCGTGCAGGACGCCACCACCACGCGGTTGAGGTCCTGCTCCACGATGAGCTGCTTGATGCGCTCCTGCGTGTCCGTCGAGCAGGTGTACAGGTTGTCCTCGGCGTACACCACCGACGGGAGCGTGCGCGCGTACTCGGCCACACTGGGCACGTTCACCACACCGCCGATGTTGGTGCCGCAATGGCAGACGAAGACTCCCACGCGCGGCGGCTGTCCGGCCACGTCCCGCTCGGGCGGATACTCGGTGGGCGCGATCAGCGTGCCGCGCGCCGGCCCGAGCATCGCCAGCACGCGCGACGCCGCCGCTGACGCCTCCATCACCGTCTCGGGGATGTCCTTCGGTTCGGTGAATGGTCCGCAGGCGAACACGCCCTCGCGCGTCGTCTCAAACGGCGCCAGCCGCGAGGTCTTGCAGAAGCCAAAGCGATCGAGGTCGAAGCCGAAGGTGCGCGCCAGCGTCTGTGCGCTGGCCGGCGGGGTGAGCCCCACCGACAGTACCACCAAGTCGTACTCGCGCGCATGCATCAAATCGTCGTCGCCGACGTATCGCACGCGCAGGTCACCCGTCCCCGCCACTTCTTCCACCACCGGCGGCCTGCTGCGGATGTAGTTGACCCCCTGCGCCTGCGCGCGCTGGTAGTACGCCTCGAAGCACTTGCCGAAGGCGCGCGCGTCCATGAAGTAGATGTCGGTCTGCAACTCGGCGCCAAGGTGCTCCTTGGCGATCAGCGCCTCCTTGGTGGCGTACATGCAGCAGACCGACGAGCAGTAGTCGCGCTCGTGGTCGCGTGATCCGACGCACTGGACGAAGGCCACGCGCTGCGGTGTCTTGCGGTCGCCCGGCCGCGCGACGTGGCCGCCGTACGGGCCCGACGCGGAGAGGATGCGCTCGAACTGCACCGAGGTCACCACGTTCGGAAAGCGCCCGTACCCGAGGTCCTTCTTCTTGCTCGCGTCGAACGGTTCGAACCCCGGCGCCAGGATTACCGCGCCCACCTTGAGATGACGACGCGTGTCCTGCTGCAGATAGTCGATGGCGTTCACACCGCAGACCGACGCGCACAACTGGCAGTCGCAGCAGACGGCGCATCCCACGCAGCGCGAGGCCTCGGCGCGCGCCTGCTCCTCGGTGTAGCCCGTGTGCACTTCCGCGAACGTCGCCGAGCGTTCCAGCGCCTCGAGCGCGGGCGGGTTCACCTCGCGCTTCATCAGCACGCCGGCCGTGTCCACCGTGTACGCCGTCTTGAACGGTCCCTCGTACTCCCGCCCCTCACGAAGACCGCGCTTGTTGATCCAGCGATCAATGGAGATTGCCGCCTTCTTGCCGGCGAGCATGGCCGTCACCACCACGTCTGGCCCGGTCACGCAGTCGCCGCCGGCGAAGACGCCCGGCAGGCTCGTCTCCAGCGTCGCCGCGTCGGCGCGAAGGGCGCCGCGCCCGCTCTTCTCGAGGCCGTTGACCACGCCAAGTCCGGCGATGTCGGGGGACTGGCCGATGGTATAGACGGCCGCGTCGCAGGCGATCGGGAACAGCGAGTTCGGGATGGGCTCGGGCGCGGGACGGCCGCTGGCATCGGGCTTGCCCAGCCGCATTCGTTGGCATTCCAGCGCCGTGACCTGGCCGCTGTCGGACGCGAGGAAGCGCACCGGCGCGGCGAGGAACTCCATCGCGATGCCCTCGTTCTCGGCGGCTTCCACCTCGCGCGGATCGGCGGGCATCTCGGCGCGCGTGCGCCGGTAGACGATGGTCACCTGCTCCGCCCCACAGCGCCGCGCCGTGCGGGCAGCATCGAGCGCCGAGTTGCCGCCGCCGATGACCAGCACGCGCTTGCCCAGCGCAAAGGGACCTTCGAGGTTGACGCGGCGCAGGAACTCCACGCCGCCCAGCACGCCCGCGTGATGCTCGCCGGGCACGCCGAGCGCGCGTTCCACGTGCGCGCCGATGGCCAGGAAGACCGCCGCGTGCCGCTCGCGCAGCTCGTCCAGCGTCACGTCGCGGCCCAGCCGCGTGTTCAGCTGGATGTCAATCCCCGCGTTGGTGAAGCGCGAGATCTCGGCGGTGAGCACCTCGCGCGGCAGGCGAAACTCCGGAATCCCCGCAGCCAGCATTCCCCCGGCGACGGGCAGCGATTCATAGATGACCGGACGATAGCCCTGCTGCCGCAGCTGCCACGCGCACATCAGTCCGGCCGGTCCCGCCCCGACGATGCCGACCGTTTCCGGGCGGTCGGCCACCGTCACCTTCGGCAGCTCGTAGCCCGGGAACTGGTCCGTCACGAACCGCTTGAGCGCCGGCATATTCACCGCATCGTCAATCGAGCAGCGAGTGCACGCCGCCATGCACGGATGCGTGCACACACGACCGCAGATGGAGGGAAGCGGGTTGTCGCGCAGGATGACTTGCAGCGCCTCCTCGAAGCGACCTTGCGCG
>VHBQ01000137.1 GCA_016871855.1 Gemmatimonadota bacterium | reverse complement strand
ACTGTGACGGCGGCGCGTCGCCGCAGGCCCGCCTGCAGTCCGGCAACTTCACCGGCGAGGGCGAGAGCTCGACGTTCTTCGACCGTCCGCAATACCTGTCCGGCCGCCGCAGCATCAATGGCGGCATCTCGATCAGCTTCTAATCCGACGCGGCCGGCGGGGCAGCCCGCCGGCCGCACCTGACTTCAGGAGTGCACCAGATGCATGGGTTTGCAAGACTCTCATTTCGACAGCTGATGGCCGTAGTCGGCGCGGCGCTCGCGTTGAGCACCGGCGCCTTGGGGGCACAGGCGGCGGTGGAGACGCATCCGGACGACGAGCCGGTGCCCACCACGACCCGACGTCCTGCGGGGTTCCCGCTCTTCGGCCTCGGCGACTTTGCGCTCACCGGTATGCGCTCGGCGGGAAACTCGCGGTGGAAGACCACCTCGAATGGCCCGTCCGATGACAACACGCTCTTCGGGGCCAGCTTGCCTGGCGTCATTACCAGCCGTGGCATTGGCGGGTGGTTTGAGCTGCAGATCTGGATGGCCGCGTCGCGCGGCGACTGGGCGCGCTTCCGCGACATCGTCCCGTCGCTCGAGAACGTGAAGGGCGGCGGATGGAACCAGCGCACGCAGCTGTCGCGATGGACGTCCGACCGTCGTAACCTCGCCTTCACCGGCCGCGATGGCTCGGTGGGGTCGCTGTTCAGCGGCGTGACCACGGAGTCCGGCACCGGCTCGTGCCGCGACAATAGCGCGGCGGTCAACTCGTTCATCTCGGCGGGCCTCCCGCTGCTCGCCGGCTCCGACTGCCCCGACACCTGGGCCGGCAGCACCTTTGACGGCGAGCGGCCGGTTCCCGACTCTGTCTGGCTCAACGAGTTCAAAGCCAACCCCAGCGGCTTCACGTGGGATGACTGGAAGATCTCGGCCAGCCGCCGTGCGCAGGAGAAGCTGTACGGCGCTTTCCAGACGTTTGGCTCGGCGGTGGACTACGGCCGCGAACAGCGCTCGTACTTCGGTTCCGTCATTCCCGGCGGAAGCGGCGCGCCGGCGAAGGAAGGATATCCGATGGGCATCGAGTGGCGCTTCGAGGCGTGGACGTACGCCGTCCCCACTGTCGCCGATGCGATGTTCTGGAAGGCGAACGTCATCAACCGCAGCGCCGAGGTGTATGGCGTGGGGTTGAACTACGACTCGCTCTTTCTCGGGTTCATGACGCGTCCGTTCCCGAGCGGCACGCAGAGTCCGGCGTTCTACCTTGATATGAAGCGCCAGGCGATCATCGGTTCGATGATCAACCAGAACGGCACCAACTGCTACGGCGCCAACCACGGGTCGAACGTGACCGGCGGCTACACCGCTGGCGGCCTGCTGGTCTCGCGACTCTGCCTGTCCAATGCCAGTGGCGCGCGCGGCTCCAACGGTACCTATCAGGCGATGGTGCTGTTCAAGAGCCCCATCGGCGACCTGCGCAACAAGAAGTTCACCGATCCGGCGTCGCCCTTCTACAACCCGGGGCACCCCAACCGTGGCGACACGCTGCTGTTCAACCAGGCCAATGCGTGCGGCTTCACGTGCGTGACTTCCAACGGCATCGGCGTGAGCGCTCGCGCGACCTACGGGCTGCTCACCGGCAACGAGGCCGATGTGTTCGCGGCCGTGCGCCCGCCGTCGGAGTGGAGCCACCAAGCCTACTTCGATCTCTTCCATAATTACGACTTCCCCACGCGCTGGACGCCCCAGACCGGGCGCACGGGTGGTTTCGCCCGGTGGGTGCCTCCCGGCAACTGGGACTACAACAAGGACGGCAAGCTCGACACGCTGAAGGTGATGCACTGCACCGACCCGGTGGCCTCGCTTAGTCTGAACGGCTGCGTGGTACCGTTCTCCGACACGACGCTCGGCGGCTTCCCTGCCACGGTCCACAACAACTATTGGGCCGGCGTCGGCCCCATCAAGCTCAAGGCCGGCGACACGACGTCGTTTTGGGTGGCGTACCTCTCGACCACCGACTCCACGTCGCTCGAGAAGCTCATCGACAACGTGACGGGCCTCTACCAGAACTTCTGGCTGAGCCCGGAACCCCCCTGCCCCGTGAACATCGTCTCGGCGGTGCCCACCGGCGGCAACCGGCAGTTCGACACCTTCCTCCGCCTCTACTTCGACCAGTCGCACAACAACTGCCAGGACAAGTTCCTCATCGAGCAGGCGAAGAACCTGAAGGCCAGCCGCCTGGCGGCCGACGTCCGGCTGAAGGTCTACAATCCGCGGATCATCAACAACATCCGCAAGATCGCCGTGCCGCGCGGCACCATCCTGCGCGACACCGTGGCCATTGACACGCTGGCCGCCACGCAGAACGCCTGCGCGTCGGCGGCGACATTCAACGCGGCGCTCTGCCGCATCGTGGTGGACACGGCGCTTGGCGTCATCGACTCGATGCTCGTCTTCAAGTCGTGCACCGGCGGCGCGTCGTACAC
>VHBQ01000136.1 GCA_016871855.1 Gemmatimonadota bacterium | reverse complement strand
ATTGGCTGCGTCGGCGGCACCGAGCTGCCGCCGGTGAAGTCGGGGTTCGAGGCGTTCGTTCTTGGTGTGCGTGCCGTGAATCCTGGCGCGCGGGTGGTCACGGCGTACCTCGGCAACTGGGACGACGCCGCGGCCGGGAAAGAGCAGGCGCTCGCGCAGATCGCCCAGGGAGTTGATGTCATCTACCAGAACGCAGATGCCGCCGGTCTTGGAGTGTTTCAGGCAGCCCGGGAATCGAAAGGCGTCTACATCATCGGCTCCAACGCCGACCAGAACGGCATCGCGCCGGCCGTGACACTCGGCTCCGTCGTGATAGATCTGCCCAACGCCTTCATGGCGCTGGCCACCGAGGTGAAGCGCGGCGAGTTCTCGCCACGCGTGCACGTGCTCGACACCCGCAGTGGAGTGATGAAGTGGGTGGTGAACCCCGCGCTTCGCGCGGCGATTCCGCCGCCTACACTGCGCATGGTGGACTCGCTCGAGCGCACGATGCGCGACGGCACCTTTTCCACGTCCCTTCCCGCGGTCGCGAGGGACGTCCCGTGACCGCCGCCGCCGACCTCGCCGCATCGGCCGACACCCTCCTGCGGTGCCGAGAGATCCCGGACTACGCGCCTGCCCTCAATGGCCTGCAGGTTGGAAACCGCGCACCGGTTCGCCGGATTGCGGCCGCCGTGGATTGTTCGCTTCGCACCATCCAAGGCGCCATTGATGCGGGCGCCAATCTGCTCGTCGTGCACCACGGCCTCTTCTGGAGCGGCCTGCAACCGCTGACTGGGGCGCACCTCGAGCGTGTGCGCCTGCTGCTTACGCACGATGTGGCGCTGTACGCGGCGCACCTTCCGTTGGATGCGCACGAGACGATGGGAAACTCCCTCCTGCTCGCGCAGGCGCTGGGCCTCACCCCCAACGGTGGGTTCGCGCGCTATCAGACCATCTTCTGCGGCGTGCAGGGAACGGCGGACATCGAAACGGCGGCTCTCGTCGCTGCCTGTGATCGGTTTGCCTCAACGCATGGCGGCCGCGCGCTGGCGTCGTCCGTGACGCCAGGGCGCCGCACCCGACGCTGGGGCATCGTAACGGGCGCAGGCATCAACGCCGACACGCTGCGCGAGGCACAGGACCTTGGCCTCGATACGGTGATCACCGGCGAAGGACCGCACTGGAGCGCCGTGGACGCCGAGGAGAAGGGGCTCGTCATCGTCTACGCCGGGCACTACGCCACGGAGACTCTAGGCGTGCAGGCGCTCGCCGCGTGGATGGCGGAGCAGAGCGACGTGCCGTGGAGTTTCGTGGCCACCCCCACGGGGTTGTGACGGAGCACGCACTCCTCCTGCAGGGCATCGACAAGCGGTTTGGCGATGTCCAGGCGTTGTCGGGCGCCTCGCTCGCCGTGCGCCGCGGCACGCTGCACGCCGTGCTTGGGGAGAACGGCGCCGGCAAGACCACCCTGATGCGCATTGCGTTCGGCCTGCTGCGCGCGGACGCGGGCACCGTGTTTATCGACGGCACGCGGGTCGCGCTGGCGTCGAGTCGCGATGCGATGGCGCGCGGACTGGGCATGGTGCACCAGCACTTCACGCTGGTGCCCGCGATGTCGGTCGTCGAGAACGTCGCGCTAGGGGGGCGCGGGATGCTGCACCTCTCGCAGGTGACGGCGCGGGTTCAAGAGTTGGCCGAGCGTACCGGCCTTGCCGTGGATCCGCTCGCCCGCGTGGACACCCTGGGGGTCGGGGCGCAACAGCGGGTCGAGATCGTGAAGGCGCTGTACGGCGAGGCACGAGTGCTGATCATGGATGAGCCCACCGCCGTGCTCACCCCGCGGGAGGCAGAGGACCTGTTCGCCTGGCTGCGGCGCTACGTGGCTGACGGCGGTACGGTCGTGCTCGTGACACACAAGCTGCAGGAGGCGCTCGCAATCGCCGACGACATCACGGTGCTCCGTCGCGGGGCCTGTGTGTGCGCGGCCCCCGCGTCGTCCCTCGACTTAAGTGCACTGGTGCAGGCGATGACCGGCGACGCACCGCACGCCGAGCAGGCGCTGCGTACGCCGCGTGACGCGGGGCAGCCCCCTGCGTGCGTCGCGCAGCTATCGGAAGTGGGTGTGCGCGATGCGCGCGGTGTGTGGCGCTTGCGCGACGTCACTCTCGCCTGTGCGGCCGGCGAGATTGTCGGCATCGCGGGAGTCGAAGGCTCGGGGGTGCACGAACTGCTCCGCGTGCTCGCCGGTCGGCTCGTGCCGTCGACGGGGCGCGTGTCGTTGCCCGACGTTGTTGGTTTCGTCCCCGAGGATCGTTTGCACGACGCGCTGATCGGCGAGTTCACGCTCACCGAGAATGTCGCCCTGCGCGGGGCGGGGGCGCGCCGCGGGCGCGTACCGTGGCCTGCGCTGGCCCAGCAGACGGCAGGCGTGCTCGCCCGTCATGATGTGCGCGCACCGTCGGCCGCGGTAGCGGCCGGGACGCTGTCGGGCGGCAACCAGCAGAAGTTCGTTGTGGGACGCGAACTCGATGATCGTCCCCCACTGATCGTGGCAGAGAATCCGGTGCGCGGACTCGACATTCGCGCCAC
>VHBQ01000135.1 GCA_016871855.1 Gemmatimonadota bacterium | reverse complement strand
CGCCGGTCAGGTACTGCCCAGTCAGCGACGAAGCCCCCGCTTCCGCCACTGCGCCGTTGTACACCACGCGACCGCCGCGCTCGCCGCTCTCGGGGCCGAGTTCGAGCATCCAGTCGGCGGCGCGTACAGCCTCGAGGTCGTGCTCGACCACGAGGACGGTGTTTCCGCCATCGCGGAGCCGAGCGAGTAGGCGCAGCAGCCGGTCCATGTCGCGCGGGTGCAGCCCGATGCTCGGTTCATCAAGGACGTACAGCGCGTCCACGAGTCGCGAACCCAGCGAGTTCGCCAAGCTGATGCGCTGGGCCTCCCCGCCCGAAAGCGTGCGGGTCGCGCGGTTGAGTGTGAGGTACGTGAGGCCGACGTCGCACAGGAAGTGCACGCGCTCGCGCGCCTCGCGCCAGATGTGCGCCGCGATCGCCTGCTCGGCTGGCGTGAGGATCAGCGCGTCGAGCCAGGCATTGAGCAGATCCACGGGCATCGCCGAGACCTCGGCGATCGTGCGGCCGCCGACGCGCACGTTGAGCGCCTCGGGCTGCAGTCGCGCCCCGCGGCAGTCGGGGCAGGTCATCGCCGACTGGTACTGCCGCAGGAAGACGCGGATGTACTGCTTGTACTTCTTCTCCTCGAGCCCGGTGAGATGGCGCAGGATGCCCTGGAAGCCCTTGGTGCGTCCGCGCAGCAGGAACTCGCGCTGGCTGTCGGCGAGGTCGCGCCACGGGCGGTCGAGCGGGATCGCCTCGCGCTTGCAGGCCTCGGCGAGCGCGCGCCGCTTGTTGTCGTAGCGCGGCTTGGTCCAGGGATCAATGGCCCCCTCGCGCAGCGAACGCTCGGGGTGCGGGACGATCAGGTGGAGGTCGTACTCGAGGGTCGCGCCGAAGCCGTTGCACCTGGGACAGGCGCCGCGCGGGTTGTTGAACGAGAAGAGCTGCGGGGTGGGGTGCGGAGCGCGGGTGTGGTGTTCAGGGCATTCGAATCGCGTGGTGAACTGCAGCCGCTTCGCGGTCGACGGTGGACGGTCGACGGTGGACGGTGGAACGGAATCGAAAAGCACCACGCAGTCGCCGTCGCCTTCGCGGAAGGCCGTCTCGATGGCGTCGGTGAGGCGCGTGCGAACGGCGGGATCGGCGGTGAGCCGGTCGGCGACGACGAGGACCTCGTGGCACTCGGTGACGTCGAGCGATGTCCCGGCGAGGTCGTCGAGGTGGTGCGCGACGCCGTCCGCTACGATGCGGACGAACCCCTCGGCACGAAGGTTCTCGACGGCCACCGTGTGCGAGACGAGGTCCGAGAGCCGCAGGGGGAAGGCGACGACCACGCGCGCGCCGTTTGACGCGGCAAGCACGGCGTCCGCGGCGCCCTGGGGCGTGTCGGGGCGGAGTTCACGCTGGCAGGTGGGGCACTGCGTTCGGCCGATCCGGGCCCAGAGCAGGCGCAGGTAATCGTAGACTTCCGTGGCCGTGCCCACCGTGGATCGCGAGGTGCGCACAGGGTTCTTCTGCTCGATCGCGACCGCGGGGGAGAGGCCGTCGATGGAGTCCACGAGCGGCTTCTGCATTCGTTCGAGGAACTGCCGCGCATAGGCCGAGAGCGACTCGACGTAGCGGCGCTGTCCTTCCGCGTAGACCGTGTCGAACGCGAACGACGACTTGCCCGAGCCCGATGGACCGGTGACGACTGTGATCGCCCGGCGTGGCAGGTCGACGCTGATGCCCTTCAGGTTATGCTGGCGCGCATTGCGAACGCGGATGAGCTCTGGCACATCCGCAATTTAGGCCGTGCCGCGACCTTGGCGATTGGCCCCCGGTAGGCGGTGGGGTGACGGTCCGCGGGCGCGCTCTGGCGGGCGCGTGGGACGCGCCGCCCGGGACGCGGCAAAAGGGTTGCCACCCCTGTGGGCGGGGCGTAGCTTCACGTTGCCATGGCGTATATCCAACTCCACGGAAAGCAGTATCCCGTCCCGGCCGAGGGACTCACGGTTGGTTGTTACGACGGTGCCGCGCTGCGCGTGCCGGGTGACGATTCCACGGCGCGGGCGCTGGTCGCCCTCGCCGCCGACGGGAGCGCAGTCATTCGTCGCGACGCCCCGGACGCGGTCGTGCTGGTCAACGGCGTGCAGCTCGGCGCGGAACCCAGCCCGCTTCTGCACGGCGACAAGGTGGAGATGGGTGGCGAGGAGCTGCGGTTTGGGGATGTGAAGCAGGCGGGGAGCACGCAGTTCGTTTCGGGGGCGCAAGTCGCCGAAATGGCGCGGGCCAAGGCCGCCGGCGCACCGGCCAAGCCGACCCTCGCGCGCGGCGGGCGTCTCGTCTCACTGACGGACGGCCGCGAGTACACCGTGCCGGACGATGGCATTTCGTTCGGCCGCGAAGTTGGGAACGATGTGGTGATCTCGTCGTCGGAAGTGTCGCGCAAGCACGCTGAGATCGTGCCGATGCCCGGCGGCTATCACCTGAACGACCTGAGCACGAACGGCGTCTTCGTGAATGGCGCGCGCATCGAGCAGAAGCAGGTGCTCGGGCGCGGCGACGTGATCAAGATCGGCCCTGAGGAGTTCCGCTTCTACGCCGATCAGGCGAAGGCGGCTCCTGCGCCGCCGCCACCGCCGAGCGCCGCGCCGCCGGTGCCGGCCG
>VHBQ01000134.1 GCA_016871855.1 Gemmatimonadota bacterium | reverse complement strand
CCGCCTGCCGCCAGACCTTGAGCGTGATGTTCATGGTTCCAGACATTCGTCAGCCCCTTACTTGTAGCTGCGGGTGGCGAGATGCACGTTCTCGAACTCCAGCGGCTCCTTGTGCAGCACCGGCGCCTTGCCGTCGCCCGCGTACGCCCAGGCGGCGACATACGAGTACTCGGCGTCGTTGCGCTTCGCCTCGCCCTCTTCCTGGTACTCCTCGCGGAAGTGGCCGCCGCACGACTCCTCGCGCTGCAGCGCGTCGGTGCACATCAGCTCGGCGAACTCGAGGAAGTCGGCCAGGCGCCCGGCCTTCTCCAGCGATTGGTTGAGAGTATCGGCCGAGCCGAGGACGCGGACGTTCCTCCAGAACTCCTCGCGCAGGGTCGGGATCTCCTGGAGCGCCTGCTTGAGGCCGGCGGCGTTGCGCGCCATGCCGCACTTCTCCCACATGATCTTGCCGAGCTCGCGGTGGAACGAGTCCACCGTCCGCGTGCCGTTCACGGCGAGCAGGCGCTGGGTGCGCTGCGTCACGGCCTCCATCGCCGCCACGCACTCGGGATGATCGGGCGTCACCTTCTCGAACTTATTGCTCGCCAGGTAGTGACCGATGGTGTACGGCAGGACGAAGTAACCGTCGGCCAGCCCCTGCATCAGCGCGCTCGCGCCCAGGCGGTTCGCGCCGTGGTCCGAGAAGTTCGCCTCGCCGATGCAGTGCAGCCCCGGAATGGTGGTCTCGAGGTTGTAGTTCACCCAGAGGCCGCCCATCGTGTAGTGCACGGCCGGGTAGATGCGCATCGGGACTTCGTAGGGATTCTCGTCCGTGATGCGCTGGTACATCTCGAACAGGTTGCCGTAGCGCTCCCCGATTTCCTTGGCGCCAAGACGCTTGATCGAGTCGGCGAAATCGAGATAGACGCCGCGCCCGCCGGGGCCAACGCCGCGTCCCTCGTCGCAGACCTCCTTGGCGGCGCGGCTCGAGATGTCGCGCGGCGACAGGTTGCCGAACGACGGGTACTTGCGTTCGAGATAGTAGTCGCGGTCCTCCTCGGGAATCTCCGAGGGCTTCTTGCCGCAGTCTTCCTTGCGCTTGGGGACCCAAACGCGCCCGTCATTGCGCAGCGACTCCGACATCAGCGTCAACTTGCTCTGGTGCTCGCCCGCGACGGGAATGCACGTCGGATGAATCTGCGTGAAGCAGGGATTGGCGAACGCCGCCCCCTTCTTGTAGGCGCGGTACGTCGCCGTGACGTTGCACCCCTTGGCGTTGGTCGAGAGGTAGAAGACGTTGCCGTAGCCACCCGTGCCGAGCACGACGGCGTCGGCCACGTGCGCCTCGACTTTCCCGGTGACCATGTCGCGCGTGATGATGCCGCGCGCCACGCCGTTGATGACCACCAGGTCGAGCATCTCGTGGCGGTTGTACATCTTGACGCCGCCGCGGGCGATCTCCTTCTCCAGCGCCTGATAGGCGCCGAGCAGGAGTTGCTGCCCCGTCTGGCCGCGCGCGTAGAAGGTGCGGCTCACCTGCGCGCCGCCGAACGAGCGGTTGGCCAGCAAGCCGCCATACTCGCGGCCAAAAGGCACGCCCTGCGCCACGCACTGGTCAATGATGTTGTTTGAGACCTGCGCGAGCCGGTAGACGTTCGCCTCGCGGGCGCGGAAGTCCCCGCCCTTCACCGTGTCGTAGAACAGCCGCCAGATGGAGTCGCCGTCATTGCGGTAATTTTTGGCGGCGTTGATGCCGCCCTGCGCGGCAATCGAGTGCGCGCGCCGCGGCGAGTCCTGGTAGGCGAAGCACGAGACGTTGTAGCCGAGCTCGCTCATCGAGGCCGCGGCGCTGGCGCCGGCCAGTCCGCTGCCGACCACGATCACATGGTATTTCCGCTTGTTCGCCGGGTTCACCAGCTTCATCTCGAAGCGGTGTTTGTCCCACTTGTCCTTGAGCGGGCCGGACGGAATCTTCGCGTCGAGTTTCATATGCGTCTCCCCCTCACCGCACGACGCCGAGCGCGACGCCCAGCGGCACGAGGCTGAAGCCCACGGTCACGACGAGGGCGATGATCCACGGGATCTGGCGGGCCAGCGGCTCCGCGGCGTTCTTGGCCACCCCTAGCGTGCGCAGCACCGCCCAGGTGCCATGCAGCAGGTGCAGCAGCAGGAAGAACATCGCGACCAGGTAGAACACCACCCAGAGCGGCTTGCCGAAGGCGATGACGACATTGCCGTAGGCGCCGCCGCGCTGGAACTCGGGGTGGAGCCACGACCAGCCCAGCGTGAACTGGCCGATGTGCAGCACGATGAAGACGGCGAGAAAGACTCCGCCCCACCGCATCGTGCGCGACGCATACGTGCTGACTTGCGCCTCGCGAATGTCGTAGGCCACCGGGCGCGCGGCCCACGCCCGCTGTGTGAGCTGCCAGGCGGAGAGCGCGTGCAGGACGATGGAGACGGCCAGCGTGATGCGCACCGCCCACGTGAGTTCGATGATGTCTTCCTGCAGGAGCTTCGCGTACGCGTTATAGCGCTCGGGTCCCATGAAGACCTGCAGGTTGCCGGCCATGTGGCCGAGGACGAACCCCACGAAGACCAGCCCCGTGACGCCCATCACGACCTTCTTGCCGACCGAGGATTCCCAGAACTTGAGCATGTTCCAGAGGT
>VHBQ01000133.1 GCA_016871855.1 Gemmatimonadota bacterium | reverse complement strand
CGTCGTCCCAGTTGCCGAGGTACGCCGTGACCACCCGCGCGCCAGGATTCACGGCACGCACACCAAGAACGAACGCCTCGAACCCCGACTTCACCGGCGGCAGCTCGGTGCCGCCGACGCAGCCAATGACACCGCTCTTGCTGACACTCGCCGCGACTATGCCGGCGAGATACGACGGCTGCTCGAAGGCGAACGACATGGCCGAGACGTTGGCGCTGGTACGTCGGCCGCCGGTGGTGACGAAGATCGTCTTGGGGAACTCAGGGCCCACGCGGGCCGCGGCATCCTGAAACTCAAATCCGTGCCCAAACACCAACGAGTATCCCTGCGCGCCATACTGCCGGAAGTTCTCCTCGAACTCCGCGGGCGTCTTGGTCTGGATGTGGCTGATCCGCGCACCCAACGAGTCGCGAATGCGCAACAACCCCTGATAGGCGCCGCCGTTCCATGACTGGTCCGAAATGGGTCCGGGCGTCAGCAGCGCAACAGAGAACTCCGCCCCCTGCGACGCATCCGCGCGCGATCCGTCAGGACTGGAGCAGGCGGATAGGTTCCCAACAATGATGTTGAAAACCAAGAACAGAGAACCAATTCTCAACTTTGAAGACATCTATAAACTATTTAATGAGAATGTTTTATATCAAACGAAGAAACATATGACTGTTCACGTGTGTCGATGTTGACAACAGTCTAATCGGCCGCCAGGAACGCCCCTGTCCCTCAACCCTCCGGCGTCTGACCAATGCCGCCGGAGGCGAAAGGATGGTCCTTCATACGAAGCGTCCCATTGATGCGGGCGCCCTCGAGCACGACCACGGACTTGGTGTCGATGTCGCCGTTGACGGTCGCCGATCCCTGAAGCTCGAGTCGCTCATCGGCAGTGATGCTCCCGTCCACGGCGCCGCCTATCACCACCTCACCGGCGTGCACGTTGCCGTGAATGGCGCCGTTCTTCCCGAGCATCAATTGCCGCGCGCCGATCACCGACCCCTCTATTCGGCCGTCGATCTTGATCGTGCCGGTGGTGTCGATGTCGCCGGTGATGCGCATCCCGGCCGCGATGATGGAGAGGGCCGCCTCCGCATTCCCGCCGCGGGAATCGGTCCTGTCACTGTCCTTCTTCAGCAGCGCCATGCGAACTCCTTCGTGTGATCACGGGGCCAAGTCAGTGGTGTTTCAATCTTCGGGATCGGGGGGCGTGGGACGTGGTGCCTTCGTCGGTGGAGAAGTAGCCGGATGCGCCCCCTCGGCCGCCGCGGGCTTGGCGGAGGGGGCCGCCTTGGTCGGCGTCGCAACCTTCGCGGTGGACGCCGACTCCTTTTCCGCCGCCGCGGGCGTCGTCGCGGGCCGTGTCGCCGCGCTGAGCATCTGCTGCACCTGCGAATAGCGCCGCTGCAGTTGCTCAAGCGTGGCCTGTAGCGTGTCGATCTTTGCCGCGTCGTCTTCCAGGTGTGTGATGCGTTGCGAGAGGAACGGCACACGCGCGGCCTGCACGGCGAAATACGCCCAGCTCAGCACCGCGATCGTCAGAACCGCCGCGAACCACCGCGACACGATGAGTCGCAGAACCTGCACCTGCCATGGACGCAGCACGAGATTCCGGTGGGCCAGGCCAGTCTCCCGCTGCACGTGAATGAACATGCTCCCCCAGCCGCGACGGAAAACATCGCCGTGCTGTTGGGCGCTGGATTCACGATCCGGCGTCGTCACGCGATGCCCCGTTCCGTGCCGCCGAGGAGCAGTTCCAGCAGACGCGACAGGTCTTCGTTGTTGTAGAACGACAGGCTGATCTGCCCCTGGGCTTTTCCCGTCAGCGAGAGCTTCACGTCCGTCTGATACCGACGGCGCAGCTGTTCCTCGATGTGGCGCGCCTCCGCCGGCCGTGCATCACCGGGCGTTGTCGCCGAAGGCTTTCGCGGGGACGAGCGTCCACCAGTCGCCTCGCGCACGCGACGCTCCACTTCGCGAACACTCAATCCGTCGGTGATCACCAGCCTGGCCAAGTCGGCCATGCGAATGTCATCGCCGAGCGAGAGCAGGGCACGGGCATGTCCGAGCGAGAGCGCCCCTTCACGCACCTGGCGCCGTACCGAGGCGGGGAGCGCGAGCAGGCGCAGCATGTTCGCGACGGTCGAGCGATCCTTCCCGACGATCTCCGCCGTCTCCTGCTGCGTGAGCGAGAAGGAACTCATCAGGTGCTGGTATCCTTCGGCTTCTTCTATTGGATTGAGGTCGGTGCGTTGGAGATTCTCGACGAGCGCCAGCGTGAGCAGTTCCTTGTCGCCGATTTCGCGCACGATCGCCGGGATCTCCGGCCAGTTGAGACGCTGTGCGGCGCGGAAGCGGCGCTCACCGGCGATCAACTCGTACCCCGCGCCGGACGGAGCAGGGCGAACGGTGATCGGTTGAATCAATCCGTTGGTGCGGAGGCTGGCCTCGAGGTCGGCCATCTCCGACTCTCGAAACTCCTTGCGAGGTTGCATCGGGTTTGGCCGAATCTGCGCCAGGGGAAGGCGCCGCACACCGCCACGATCCTCGGCGGTGCGCGCGGTGTCACCTCTTGCCACCGGTCGGCTTGAGAGCAAGGCCTCAAGCCCTCTGCCCAAACGCGGTTTTTCAGCCATATGACGTTATGATGATGTGATGATGTATTTATTATGGCTTCTAATTACGCGCTTTGTGCCCTGGAAACTACCGGTGTGCGCTTGATCAACTCCTGCGCGACACC
>VHBQ01000132.1 GCA_016871855.1 Gemmatimonadota bacterium | reverse complement strand
CGCAGAACGCCTGCGCGTCGGCGGCGACATTCAACGCGGCGCTCTGCCGCATCGTGGTGGACACGGCGCTTGGCGTCATCGACTCGATGCTCGTCTTCAAGTCGTGCACCGGCGGCGCGTCGTACACAAACTCCGGCGGCACCAACTGCTTCCCGACGATCTCCCGTGACGCCGGCGGCGGCGTGTCGCGCTACCCCTGGCAGCGGTACGCCACGCTGGCGCGCGGCGCCAACGGCGCCTGGCCCGCCGTCTACAGCGACGGCAGCATCACCGGCGGTCTCACGTACACCTACGTGGTCGTCGGCCAGTCGTTCCCCGCGACGTGGGACATCGTGGACCTGCAAGGCGGCCAGTTCGTGCCTTCTAAGTACACCATTCGTCCGGCGACGCTCAACGGCCTGAGCGCGAACACCGCGAACCGCAACGTCGCCTCAGTGTACATCCCGATCAGCAGCCAGGCGGGAGGGACGTCGTCGTCCATTACGCTGCAGCCGATCGCCAACGACACCATCGCCTCGTACTCAATCACTTCGCGCCTCAGCAAGACGGTGCGCGGCAAGGATCCGGTTGTCGGGCGCATGGTGCTCTCCGACTCGGCCGAAGTCGAGGCGTTCTACCAGAGCGCGTCGCAGACGGTGCCCACGCGGACCACGGTGCGCCTGTTCCAGCTCGGCGATTCCGGCACGGTGGGCAGCACCCGCCGGTACTCCGTGCGGAAGGAGGAGTACACGGTCAACGGCGCCGTGGATGTCGCCGGCCGGCCCACGGTCACCGAGGTGGTGAGCGGCGCCAGCAAGACCGTCTTCTCGCGCTACCGCACGCCGGCCACGCGCCGGCTGCAGCTCTCGTTCATCCAGGGCGGCGTGCCGATGTACGTCTCCGACTCGCTCTCGGCGTCGGAAGACAACACGCCGCCGAACACCCTGGCGAACCCCAACTACATCGGCGTCTTCTTCGCCCTCGATACGACGCGCCAGCATTCCCTGCGCAGCACCTTCTGGTCCGCGGAGGGGATCCCGGTGCAGTTGACCGGCACGTCGCCGACCATCGGCTGGGTGCCCGGCACGATGCGCGACACGACGGGGTTCACGCGCTACCAGGTCACCTTTGCCGGGCGTGAGTTCGGCCCGGGCTATCCGTTCACGTTCGATCGCAGCAACCTGGCGAAGCTCGCCGCCGACTATGCCGCGTCGATCGCCGCGCGCTCGAACACCGGCAAGACCGACAACACGGCGGCCGCGGCGGCGGCGCTGAACCTGGCGCTCAACCGCACCAACATCACCGCCGACTCGCTGGCGTCGATCGGCATTCCGTTCTCGGTCAAGAACGCGTTCCTGAACGCCAGCGTGTCGGTGGCGATTCTCAAGAGCTCGCGTCCGCTGACCGCACTGCTCGGCACCAACGCCGACACGCTGCGCGTGTCGGTGCCGGCCGACCAGTGGATCCCCGGCGATCAGCTCTATTTCATCGAGAACATCAAGATCGCCCGCTTCGACACCGTGACGGCGTCGCCGCTCGTCCGCCGCATCCGGCTGGTGAACGGCATTCCCGACTCAGTGACGGTGGCTCGCGTGACGTGGGGCCCGACCGCGCTGGCCTGCGGCGCGCCCAACACGTGCAATCCGCTGAGCGGCGTCGGCGGCACGGGATACACCGCCGCCAATGCCAACCAGACCCTCAACGTGCTCTACTACCGCCCCATCCGCGGGATGCCGGCGCTCCAGTACAGCATCACCCCCGAAGTGGCCGGGGAGAACATCGCGTCGGTGAAGGACGGCGACCTCTCATTGGTGAAGGTCGTGCCCAACCCGTACATCATGTTCTCGCACTACGAGCAGACGACGGGGCTGTCGCGCCTCGCCTTCACCCACCTGCCGCCCACCGGCACCCTGCGCATCTACACGGCGTCGGGGCAGATGGTCCAGCAGATCAAGTGGACCCCAGCCGACCTGCAGCGCAACTGCCGCGCCACCGTCAACACGACGCAGTGCACCGACGCGGGTGACCTGCTCTGGAACATGCGCACGCGCGAGGATCTCGAGGTGGGTCCGGGCTTCTACGTCTTTGTCGTGAGCACCGAGGTCGGCGGCAAGAAGGTCGACAAGCTCGGCAAGTTCGTGATCATCCGCTAACCGGGGCGACGACTATGAAACTGACCATTCATCGCCTGGCCGCCGCCGCGGGCCTCCTCCTCTGGGGGGCGTCGCTGGCGGCGCAGGGCACCATCATCGTCCCGGAAGCGACCGACCGCACATCACGCGTCGGCACGCGCGGGGCCAATTTCCTCCACATCGCGGTCGGCGCGCGGTCCACCGCGCTCGGCTCGGCGGTCGTCTCCACGATCGAAGGGCCGGAGGCGATGTTCTGGAATCCGGCCGGGATCGTCACCAACTCCGACATCTCGGCGATCGTGAGCTACATGCAGCTGTACGGCAACGGGAGCGGCATCACCAACACCGCCGCCGCCCTCACCGTGCCGGTTGGCCAGGGCGCGATCGGGCTCGCCTTCACGCAGTTCACCTCCGGGTCGATCGACCGCACCACCGAGGTCGCGCCGGATGGTGACGATCCCGCCTTCCCCGGCCAGTTCTCGTACACCGGGTCGGCGCTGGCGCTGCAATACGCGCGGAACATCACCGACCGCCTGTCGGCATCGGCCGGCCTGCGCATGGTGCAGGAGGGCATCGACTTCGCCCAGAATCGCTTCTTCGGATTCGACCTGGCGACGCGGTTCCGCACC
>VHBQ01000131.1 GCA_016871855.1 Gemmatimonadota bacterium | reverse complement strand
TGTCGTTACCCCAGGTTTTGCAGTTGTCGTTCTCCGTGTTCTCTGTGGTAAAGCAGTTGCCGTTCTCAGTGTCCTCCGAGGTGAAGCAGTTCTCCTCATTGCCTCGAAGCTGGCGGCCGCCGCACGACCCGCCCGGGACGCGCCGCCGTGAAGACGTTGTTCGCGATCACCGGTTCGCCATTCACGAGCACCCAAGGAATCCCCTCGGGATAGTGGTGTGGGTCGGTGAAGGTGCCCACATCGCGCACTGTTGCCGCGTCAAAGATGGCGACGTCGGCCACGCAACCGGCGCGCAGGCAGCCGCGGTCACGCAGGTTGAGCCGCGCGGCGGGCATTCCCGTCATCTTGTGCACCGCCTGCTCAAGCGTGAGCACCTTGTCGTCGCGCACGTACTTGCCGAGCACGCGCGGGAAGGTGCCGTAGTTGCGCGGATGCGGCACGCCGTCGCCAAGCTTGGTCAATCGGCCGTCGCTGGCGATCATCGTCATCGGGTGCGCCATGATGCGCCGCACGTCGGCCTCCTCGATGACATGGTAAACCATCCCCGCGCCGCCGTTGAGCACGCCCTCGAGGATGAGCGGGATGGCATTCTCCGGCGTTGGCTTCAGGCCGCGCCGCACGGCAAAGTCGGCCAGCGTCTTCCCCTGCAGCGACTTGTCCCACGCGACGATCGAGAACTGCACGCGGCTGATGTCGCCACCACCGCGGTCGTTCATCAGCAGTTCCATCATCCCGCGATAGATGCTGTCCTTGAGCGCCGGCGTGGCCAGGCGCTTCTGCAACTCGTTGCGTCCGCCGGCCAAGGCCCAGGGCGGGATGAGCACATCGAGGCCCGTGAACGACGCCGTGAACGGATACTGGTCCACCATCACGTCGGTCCCGGCCTTGCGTGCGGAATCCACCATCGCCAGCGTGACGACGCTCTTCCCCCACGCCTGGCGGCCGATCGCCTTGTGGTGGGTAAGCACCACCGGGATCTTCGCGCGCCGTCCGATCTCCAACGCCTCGGCGACGCCATCAAGCAATCCGACACCTTCCTCGCGCAGGTGCGACGTGTAGATGCCGCCGCGCCTCGCGGCTTCCTCCGAGAGCGCGATCACTTCTTCGACGTTCGAGTAGTAGCCCGGGACGTAGCGCAGACCGGTGCTCAGGCCGAATGCCCCCTCGCCCATCGCCTGCGCCACCATCGCGCGCATGCGCGCGAGTTCCGCCGGCGTCGGTGCGCGGTTCTCCGTCCCCATCACCTCACGACGGATGGTGTTGTGCCCGGTGAGGTACGCGACGTTCATCCCGAGCCCGGCGCGGTCGGCGGAATCGAGGTACGTGCCAAACGGCCAGGGGCCGCCGCCGTCAGGGCCGCCGAGGGCGAGTGTCACGCCCTGCCGCACGTGGCTCGCTGAGCCAGGGAGTTGCAACAACGGCTCGAGGTGGACGTGCATGTCGATGAACCCCGGCGCGACGATCAGTCCCGTGGCATCGATAACACGAACCGCGTCGGCTGGATCGATCGGCGTCGATGACACGCGCACGATGCGCTTGCCGAGGATGGCCACGTCGGCCTTCACGCCGGCGGCGCCCGTGCCGTCAAGCACGGTGCCGTTCTTCACGATCACGTCGTATGGCGGGATGGTGCGTGCCTTGGGCTGGGGCATCTGCCCCGTGCGCGCGGCAATTACCCTGTCCACGAGGGCCCAGAATGCCGGATGCTGCACGCCGGGGCTCCCCGCGCGCGGCTCCGTCTTGTGCGCGATGACCAGGTCGAGCTTCGGGATCACGGTGATGTACTGCCCCACGGCGCCGATGCCCGAGTACGCGCCTTCGTACGCCCCCGTGTTCCAGTCACCGTCGAACGGCCACCAGAGGTAGCCGTAGCCGAAGCGGCCGCGCCGTGTGGAGGCGGGATTCATCTGCGCGACGGGCGTGACGGCGCTCGTGCTCTTCGTGACCCAAGCAGCCGGAACGATCTGTTTTCCGTTCCACGCACCGTCCCGCAGCATCAGGTAGCCGATGCGCGCCATGTCGCGGGTGGAGAAGTACATGTGATAGGCGAGGTACTTCGACGCTGTCGTGTCGCCCGACTTGCGCTGCAGGTCACGCCGCCAATCCTGCATCGCGATGGGGCGCGCGATCTCCGCCTCAACGGCGTCGTAGATGTTCCGTCCCGTCTGCTGCTCGAAGATGGCGCCGACGGCGTTGAAGTCCCAGTTGCTATACAGTTGGTACGTGCCGTGCTTCTGCGAGCCGCGCGGCGGCGCATCGGCGAGATTGTCGCCGGCATTCGAGGCGGGATGGTAGACGCCGGACCGCGCCGCGAGCAGGTCCTGCACCGTCGCCTCCTTCTCGCCCGGCAGCAAGCCGCCGATGTCATCGATGCCGAGTTGGGCCAGCGTCTTGGACGTGTCCACGCGCCCGCGGGCGATCTCGATGCCATAGAGCATGCTGAGCACGCTCTTTCGCACCGATGCGAGATAGCTCTGCCGGGTGAGATCGCCGTACTCGAAGACGACACGTCCGCCTTCGACGACCATCATTCCGGTCGTGGCCATGCGGCTGAGCGTCGCGCGGATCGAATCGAGCCCGGTCGTCGACCATCCGAGGGCCGCGGGATCGGCGACGCGCTCCCAGTCTGCGCCGGGGTAGACGCGGGCCACCGGTGCCGGTGTGGCGCCGGGGGTGGGCGATGAGGGCGAGCAGGCCGCGACAGCGGCAAGGAGAGCAAACGGAACGAGGCGGCGCATCAGA
>VHBQ01000130.1 GCA_016871855.1 Gemmatimonadota bacterium | reverse complement strand
CCCGGCGCCCACTCGATGGCCAGGTAATGCAGGCCCTCGGCCGACTGGCCCGTCTCGATGGTGCGCACCACCTTGGGGTGGATGACCCGCGTGCCAAAGGTGGCCTCCCGGACAAACCGGGCGACCGCGGTACGGTCCTGCCGCAGGCGTTCACGCAGTACCTTTACCGCTACGGAACCGTGATCAGGGTGCTCGGCCTTGTAGACAGTGGCGGTGCCGCCTTCACCTACGCGGTCGAGCAGCAGATATCCGGCAACGGTTGTGCCGACGAGGGGGTCGCGAGCCACGCGGCGAACCTAACGGCGCGGCAGGGCGCTGGCAAGGAAAACAGGTGCGTTTTCGCCAACTTCCGGGGTATGGGATTGATCATGCCGACGTCGAACCACTTGATGACACACCTGCGCTGGGTGCCGCCGGTCCTGGCGCTCGTAGCGCTGGCCGCCTGCGGCGGCGGGCGTGGCACCCCCTCAGGGGGCGCTCCGTCTCCCCGTTCTGCCCCCAGCCGGACGTTCAGCGCGGGGCCGGAGTTTGATGCCGCGCGCCTGTACACACAGATGGGATTCCTCGCGGCTGGCGCGCCGATGCCGTTCGTGGGCGCCGTGTCGTATCTCGGCACCGCGTCGCCGGACTCAACCGATGTCACCTTCAGCCTCTCGTTCGCCAACGCGGCGCTGGCGTTCGCCCGCGACAACGACCGGTTCGTCGCCGGCTATTCGGTGACCATCGCGCTGCGCCAAGGTGGAACGATGGTGCACGACATCACGGCCCACGAAGCCGTCCGCGTCGGGTCGTTCCGGGAGACGAGCCGGCTCGACGAGAGCGTGGTGTTCCAGCAGGGATTCGTGCTCACGCCCGGGCAGTATGCGCTGGCCGTCTCGCTGCGCGATGATGCGACCGGTCGTACGAGCGCGCAGGAGATGCTGATCGATGTTCCGCGCCTCGGCGCCGGAACACTCTCCACGCCCGTGCCGTACCTGCAGGCGGTGCCGCGACGTTCCCGGACGGCGCTCGCCGAGGTGGTCGCCAACCCTCGGGCCACGGTCGTCTTCGGCCGGGACTCGGTGGTTGGCCTCTATGTCGAGGGGTACGGCGAGGGCAACCGGCTGCCGCTGTCGATTGAAGCGCGCAACGATCTCGGGCGCACGCTCTGGCGCGACACCCTGTCCCTCCCCCGCCGCGGCGATCTCTTCAGCGGGGTCGCGTATGTACCCGTGGCGCGCATCGGCATCGGCGTGTCCGTGGTCAAGCTGTCGGTGGTGGGATCGGCCGACTCCGTGCAGGCGCCGATCTTCGTGTCATTCGGGGAAGGGCTGCCCGTCGCCAAGTTCGAGGACATGCTGCTGTACATGCGCTGGTTCGCGTCGCCGTACCGGCTGAAGGTGCTGCGGGACACGACGCCCGAAGGGCGCCCCGCGGCGTGGATGGCGTTCGTGAAGGAAACGGACGGCAACCCGATGACGCCGGTGAACGAAGACCTGGTGGCCTACTTCACGCGGCTGATCCTCGCGACATCACGCTTCCGTGAAGAGGGAACACCCGGGTGGATGACCGATCGCGGCAAGGTGTACCTGGGACTCGGGGAACCCGACCAGATCTACGACCAGGGACTCGCCGGCATGGGGACGCGCGGACGATCACAGGTCTGGGAGTATCGCGGTCTCAACCTGCAACTGATCTTCTACGACCAGACCGGGTTCGAGCGCTGGCGCCTCACCAACTCGAGCGATTCCGAATTCCAGTTGGCGTGGCAACGACGGGTGAACCGATAGCACGACAACTGCAACGGCGTTACAGGAGATCGCGGAGGACACGGAGAACGGCAACTGCCACTTCTTGGGGGAACCGCGCGCGCCACTCAAGCACTTGCGTGGCGCGCTGACGTTAACCCCAGTATTTGCAGTTGTAGTCTCCGTGCCCTCCGTGTTCTCCGTGGTGAAGCAGTTGCAGTTCTCCGTGCTCCGTGAGCTCCCGTGACGCCGATGCTGTCCCCAATCCTTAACGGCGTTACAGGAGAGCGCGGAGGACACGGAGAACGGCAACTTCTTGGGGGAACTGCGCGCGCCACTCAAGCACGTGCGTGGCGCGCTGTCGTTAACCCCAGTATTTGCAGTTGTAGTCTCCGTGCCCTCCGTGTTCTCCGTGGTGAAGCGGTTGCAGTTCTCCGTGCTCCGTGAGCTCCCGTGAAGCCAGTGCCGTCCCCCTTCCTTGACACCGGTCCCCGCAATCCGTAAGACAATTGCGCGGGCCGGCGCCCCTGCCGGCTGAGACGCGCACGGTTCACTGGGCGCTGGAGGCGGCGATGCTGAAGGGGAAGGTGAAGTGGTTCAATGACGCGAAGGGGTATGGCTTCATCGAGCAGGACGGCGGAGAAGATGTCTTCGTGCATTTCTCGGCTATCCAGATGGATGGTTTCAGGACCCTCGCCGAAGGCCAGGCCGTCGAATTCGAGGTGAAGGTCGGCGACAAGGGACTCGCCGCCTCGAGCGTCATGCGCGCCTGACGGCCGGCAACAGGAGAACCACGCACCACACCGCGGTCGCTGGTCCCCGAGGGACTGGCGGCCGCGCTCCGTTTCGCTGGTGTTCCCCCGACCCCCCGTTCAACTTTGAGCCATGTCGCACCCCTCGGCTCCCCCAGCCCCGCGCCTCTTCCTCGTGGACGGCTACGCGCTGATCTACCGCGCGTTCTTTGCGCTCGGGCAGCAGCCGCTGCGCAGCAGCCGCGGCGAAAACACGTCCATCGCGCGCGGCACCAACGACTTCATCGCCAAGCTCATCGAGAAGCA
>VHBQ01000129.1 GCA_016871855.1 Gemmatimonadota bacterium | reverse complement strand
ACGTGGAAGCCGCGCCTTGAAGCGTTCGCGAAGGGAGGTGGCCAGTGACCGCCATCGAAGTTGACACCGTCGTCGAGGAACGGGAGCCGATCGTTCCCGGCGCCCCGCCGCCGGCGCCGCTCTGGCTCGATTTCTGGCGCGGCATCGCCGACGACAATCCGGTGATGATCCAGATGCTCGGGCTCTGCCCGGCGATGGCTGTCTCCAACTCGCTGGAGAATGGCATCGGAATGAGCGCGGCGGTGATCTTCGTGCTGACCTGCTCGTCGGTGCTGGTCTCGACGCTGCGCAGGATCATCCCCGGCGAGGTGCGACTCGCCTCGTACATCCTGATCATCGCGACGTTCGTGACCATTTCAGACCTCGTGATGCAGGCGTACTTCCCGCTGCTCTCCAAGACCCTCGGCCCGTTCGTGCCGCTGATCGTGGTTAACTGCATCATCCTCGGGCGCGCCGAGGCGTTCGCCGGCAAGGTGAAGCCGCTCCGCGCCGCCGTGGACGCGCTGGGGATGGGCGTTGGCTTCACGTTTGCTTTATGCACCATCAGTGCGTTCCGTGAGATCGTCGGGAACGGCACACTGCTCGGGCATCAGCTGTTCGGCCCCAACTACGAGCCGTGGAACTTCATGATCATGCCGCCGGGCGGCTTCCTCACGATGGGAGTGATGTTCCTCGTGATGGGCTGGTGGGGTGAGCGGCAGAAGGCGAAGGCGAAGGCCGCGGAGGTGACCGTATGATTTCGAACCTCGCCTGGATCTTCTTCTCCACGCTGCTCATCAACAACTTCACGCTGGCGATGTTCCTGGGGCTGTGCCCGTTCTTCGGCGTGACCAAGAAGATTGACACCGGTTGGCGCCTCGGCGCCGCCAACACGTTCGTGCTCGTCATCACCTCCATCAGCGCCTGGGCGCTGAACACCTACGTCCTGAAGAGCGCCCCGTACCTGCGGACCATCGCGTTCATCGTGGTCATCGCGTCGATGGTGCAGATCGTCGAGATGATCATCAAGAAGACCCTCCCCACGCTCTTCCGCGAGCTGGGGATCTACCTGCCGCTGATCACCACCAACTGCGCCATCCTCTTCCTCGCCCTCGTCCAGACGACGCGCAAGTACACGCTGCTTGAGGGCCTCGTCTTCGCGATCGGCGCCGGGCTGGGCCTGACGCTGGCGCTGACGCTGATGGCCTCCATCCGCGAACGGATGGACGTGGCCGAGGTTCCGGCGATCGCCAAGCGGATGGGGCTGGTGATGGTCATTGCGTCGTGTCTGTCCATGGCCTTCATGGGCTTTGCCGGCATGGGGAGCGGCTAATGGATCTCTTCACTGGCATCGCGATCGGCGCCGTGCTCTTCGCGCTCTACGGGCTGGTGCGCAACTACGGATGCGCCGGCCACTGCAATGGTTGCTCCAATTCCTGTGCTCGCCACGAGGGGCATGCCCACAATGACTGATTTCCTGGTTCAGCGGCCGTTCGGCCGCCGTGAGTTCATCGCCCTTGGCACCGGCGCGTTCGCGCTGGCGGCGCTCCCGCTGGCCCTGCGCCGCCACGTCGCCGTCGCCCGCCGCACCGTGCCGGTGATGGGCACCATTGCCGAACTGACGGTCGTGCACCGCGACGAGTCGGTGGCCCAGGGGGCGCTCGAAGCCGCGTTGGCCGAACTCCGCTGGGTGGAGACGACGATGACGCGCTTCAGCGCGACGTCCGACATCGGCCGCGCCAACCTTGGCGCCTCGCGCGACGGCGTGCGCGTCACGGCGGAGACGGCGCGGCTGGTGGAGCGTGCCCTGCGTTGGTCGTCGGCCGCTGAGGGGCGCTTCGATCCGGCGCTCGGCGCGGCGTCCAAGCTGTGGGACGTCACCAACCGCCACGAACCGCCGCCGGCGGAGCAGGTGGCCAAGCTGGCCAACCGCGCCTTTTGGCGGCACGTCGATCTCTCGGTCGGCTCGGGGCAGGGGACGCTGCGCTTCACCGATGCCGACGTGCACCTCGACCTCGGCGGGATCGGCAAGGGCTACGCGATCGACCGCGCGGTGCAGGCGCTGCGCGACCGCGGCATCGAGCACGCCATCGTGAACCTCGGTGGCGACCTGTACGCGCTCGGCGAGTCGCCGGAATGCGGCGCCTGGCGCGTGGGCATCAAATCGCCGGACGACCAGCGCCAAGTGGTGCGCACCTTCGAGGTGTCCAACCGCGCGGTGGCCACGTCGGGCGACTACGAGCGCTTCTTCCGCTACCGCGGCAAGCGCTATCACCACTTGATGGACCCGGCCACCGCGGCGCCGCGCGACACGCCGGTGCGCAGCGTGACCGTGCTCGCCGACCGATGTGTGGACGCCGAGCCCTGCGCGGTGTCATCGTTTGGCCTGCCGCAGGACCGTGCGCTCGCGCTCGCGCGCGCGCAGATTGCAGGGGCCGAGGTTATCACGATCGCCTGAGTTCTCCCCGTCCGGCCCGCGCCGGCGACACCCCACGAGGAGTGCGTATGAAGAGCCATCAGTTGTTCTGCAGCGCATGCGACCGTCAGGTGAAGGTGCTCATCTCCGAGGCGCCGATCGGCGAACATCAGGCCACGGTGCACGACGATGAGCTGATCTGCCTGGAGATTGGCGATCATTGCACGGGCAATATGTGCCCGCTGGGGGCGGCGGAGCCGCAGGCGATGGTGGCGCGGCTGATCCACAGCGGCGAGTCCATCGACGGCATGCGCACGGTGAAGGCGACGTGCCCGAGTTGCGGCATGGAATGCGAGTTCGTGCTCTACGGCAAGGGGAAGGCGTCGTGCACGGTCTGCGG
>VHBQ01000128.1 GCA_016871855.1 Gemmatimonadota bacterium | reverse complement strand
TCGCCGTCGTCACCTACGTCTATGGACTCCAGAACGACCCGGCGCGCGCGCTCGACAACGCCATCGCGCTGCTCGTGGTGACGTGTCCGTGCGCGCTCGGCCTCGCCACACCGCTGGCCATCACCGTGGGCATCGGTCGCGCGGCGAAGGGCGGCATTCTCATCAAGGGCGGCGACGCCATCGAGGCGCTCAACCATCCGGGGCTGATCCTGCTCGACAAGACCGGCACCGTCACCGAGGGGCGTGTGCGCCTCGTGCGCTGGGAAGGGGCGGACTCGGCGAAGCCGCTCGTCGCCGCGCTGGAGCGCGAGAGCAGCCACCCCATCGCCATTGCGGTGCAGCAGGCGTGGCCCGTGGTCGAGGTGCTCGAGGCGCAGGATGTGATCCAGACGATCGGCGGTGGCATCGAGGGCACCGTTTCCGGGCATCGTGTCGTCGTGGGCGCGCCCACCTTCGTCGCCCGCAAGACCGGCGCTGAAGACCACGCCCCGGACGTGCGCATCGAGGCGTTCGCTGAGGAAGGGCTGACGCCAGTCTGGGTGGCGGTGGACGGCGTGATTGTCGCGCGCGCCGGCTTCGGCGATCCCATGCGTGAGGACGCCATCGCCTCGGTGAAGCGGCTGCGCGCGCTTGGCTGGCGTGTCGCGCTCCTGAGTGGCGATCATCCCGCGGTCGTCCGCGCCACGGCGCAGCGGCTCGGGCTCGACCTCGCTGACGCAATGGGGGGCGCATCGCCAGAGGACAAGCTGAAGCGCGTCGAGGAAGCGCGCACGCACGGCACCGTCGCGATGGTGGGCGACGGCGTTAACGACGCGGCGGCAATCGCCGCGGCCACGGTGGGCGTCGGCGTGCACGGCGGCGCCGAGGCGTCAATGAGCGCGGCGGACGTCTACCTGTCGCGCCCCGGGCTTGGCCCACTCGTCGAACTCGTGGAAGGCGCGCGACGCACGATGCTGGTGATCCGCAACAACATCATCTTCTCGATTGCGTACAACATCCTGGGCGCGACGCTCGCACTACTCGGCGTGCTCGATCCGCTCATCGCCGCCGTGCTCATGCCGATGAGTTCGCTGAGCGTGGTGTTCGCGAGCTGGCGCGGGCGGTCGTTCGACCCGACGCCGGCGGTGCCGCCGCGGCCGTTGCTCTCCCCCCGTCCGGAGCCGGCATCGTGAGCGTGATGTACCTCATCCTCCCGCTCGCGCTGGTCATTGTCTTCCTCGCGGTGGCGGGCTTCGTGTGGGCCGCACGCAAGGGGCAATTCGACGACCTCGACACTCCGGCGATGCGGGCGCTGCACGAGGAGCCGGGGGAGCGCCCGTCCGACGAGCGTAAGTGACTCGGCGCTGACCCGCGGCCGGCCCTAGGCCGACCGTCAGGTTCAGCGCGTGGTGAGGCGGTAAGCTCCCCTTCCGGGGAGACAGTGTAGAGTAGACTTTCGGGCGTGCCTTTCAAGGGGGCATTGCCGTGAAGAAGTCCCGCTTTACCGAGACCCAGATCGTCGCCGTGCTGAAGGAAGGAGAAGCTGGGGTCGCCGTCGCTGAGCTGCTGCGCAAGCACGGGATCAGCAAGCAGACGTACTTCAAGTGGAAGTCGAAGTACGGCGGGGCCAGCGTGAAGGATCTCACGCGGCTGAAAGAGCTGGAGCACGAGAACGCGAAGCTGAAGCGCATGTACGCCGAGCTGGCGCTGGAGAACACCGCGATCAAAGACCTCCTCGCCCGAAAGTTGTGACGCCGTCCGCGAAGCGGCAGGCCGTCGGACTCCTCACCGGAGAGCACGGGCTCTCCGTGGGGCGCGCCTGTCGCGCGGTCCGATTGTCGCGGGCGGCGTACTACCGGCCCATCGTCCCGCGCGGTCTCACGGATCAGCCCGTCATCGACGCGCTGCAGGCCGTCGTCGCGACCAAGCCCCGGTGGGGTTTCTGGAAGTGCTTCGACCGGCTGCGGCTCCTGGGCCATCGCTGGAATCACAAGCGCGTACATCGCGTCTACTGCGCCCTCCGGCTCAACTTGCCGCGGCGCACGCGACGACGGCTGCCAGCGCGCGTGCAGTATCCGCTGGGTGCGCCGGCGCAGCTCAACAAGACGTGGGCGCTCGACTTCATGACCGATACGCTCTACGATGGCCGACGCTTTCGCACGCTGAACATCCTGGACGAAGGCAATCGGGAGGGCCTGGCCATCGACGTCGGCATGTCGCTGCCCAGCGTCCGGGTGATCAGCGTCCTCGAGGACTTGGTCGCCCTCTACGGGGCGCCGCAAGCCCTTCGCGTGGACAACGGGCCGGAGCTGACGTCCATCTCGCTTACGCGCTGGTGTGCGCAGCAGCACATCGCGATCCACTATATCCAACCCGGCAAGCCGCAACAGAACGCCTACATCGAACGCTTCAATCGCAGTTATCGCACCGAAGTCTTGGACGCGTATGTCTTCGCCACCATGGCAGAAGTGCGCGAGCTCACGGCCCTTTGGCTGGTGAGCTACAACACGGAGCGGCCCCACGACAGCCTCGGCCGGGTGCCGCCCCTTCACTTCCTGCCGAGGACCACCGCACTCCCGCAGTCACCCTCCATCCTGTCTACCTAGCGGGGGAGCTTACCCCGGAGATTGTGCGTCGGTCGGAAGCGGCATTTCAGAACTCCGGGTCCACGTGGGTCCCGGCTACCGGATCTACTTCGCCCGGCTTGGCGAGCGTCGGATTCTCCTGTTGACCGGGGGCACGAAGCGAAGCCAGGCCGCTGATATTCGTTTCGCTGGTGTTCTCCTGCTCGATGCGCGTCGAGGAGATGATGCCTAAACACAAGATCACGAAGTTCGATACCGGCGACCATCTCCGAAACCCGCGAGAGATGGCGCTGTATCTCGAGGCGACCTTCGACGAGTTCGGCCACGATTCGCGCGCCGTGATTCGTGCGCTTGGTGCGATCGCGCGCGCGCAAGGCATGACCGCGGTGGCCCGGCGTTCCAAGCTTGGACGCGAGAGTCTGTACAAGGCCCTGTCAGGCGAGGGAAACCCAAGCTTCGACACCATTTTGCGCGTCGTCGAAGCCCTTGGCTTGC
>VHBQ01000127.1 GCA_016871855.1 Gemmatimonadota bacterium | reverse complement strand
GGCGGACGGTGGACGGTGGACGGTGGACGGTGGAGCGTGCGGCTCCGCTTGCCGCTGGCGACCCATCCCCGTAACCGTAGCTTCAGTAAGCGGCATCCACCGTCCACCGTCCACCGTCAACCGTCGCTTCGTTGTGCCCCAACTCCCCCTGCTCTCCGACATCGAAATCCAGCGCGAACTCAACACGCTGGAGGGCTGGTCGCGTCGGGGCGGGGCGCTGGTGAAGGTCTACGAGTTCCCGACGTTCGCGGAGGCCATCGCGTGGGTGAACCGCGTGGCGGCGGCCGCCGAGGCGGCGGGACATCATCCAGACCTCGACATCCGGTTCCGCCAGGTGAACGTCTCGCTGAGCACGCACGACAGCGGGGGGATCACCGCGCTCGATCTCTCGCTGGCCCGCGCGATGGACCTGCTCATCGGCCCCGGCGAACCGGATATCCCCGATCGAGGCGCGTGAGCGCCGGAGTTTGTAAACGGGGCGCCGTAACGCCCCGCGACCGCCGTTGCTGTCGAGAGACTGTCGTCATCATACCCGGAACACTTCCATGACTCATTTGCTGCTCACGCTCGCCGCCGCCGCGCTCGTTCCGGCGAGCGCCACGCCCACGAGCTCGCCCACCGTTGCGCGCGCGCCGGCCGCCGTCTGCACCACCGCCACGCCGCAGTGCACGGAGTTCGTCGCCCTCGGCACGGGCGGCGGACGTTCGCTCGTCTATCGCTCGTACCCGCTCGACACGCGCAACGACGCGATCACCCGCGTGCTGGTGATGGTCCACGGCGCGGGACGCAACGCCGACGGCTACTTCAGCTCGGCAATGGCCGCGGCCTTCCTGGCCGGCGCGCTCGAGAACACGCTCGTCATCTCACCGCGGATGGCGTCCAACGACGGGCAAGGATGCAGCGACGCGCTTGCCCCCAACGAGATCAGCTACCACTGCAACACGTGGCGCTCGGGCGGGCCGTCCATTTCTCATCCCGCCGTCACGTCGTTCGACTTCCTCGACGAGATCCTGCGCAAGGTCGCCCGCAAGAACGTCTTCCCCAACGTCAAAGTCATCGTCGTCACCGGCCACTCGGCGGGCGGACAGGTCACCAACCGCTACCAGATGACCAACCAGGTGCACGACAAGCTCGGCATCCCGGTCAACTACATCCTGTCGAATCCGTCGTCGTATGCGTGGCCGAGCGACGAGCGTCCGGCCGCGGCGGCGTGGAGCCCGCAGGCGAATCCCCCGGGATACATCCCCGAGATGTCCGACAACGCGCGCCCATTTATCTCGCTTGGCGCGGCGGGACGCGGCTGCACCAACTACAACCAGTGGCCGGCAGGCCTCGTGAACCGCACGGGCTACTCCGCGTCGCAGACCGACGACCAAATCAAGCAGCAGCTCGTATCGCGGAACATGGTCTACCTGCTCGGTGAGCTCGACATTCTCCCGCTCGCCGGCTTCGATGGCTCATGCACCGCGATGGCGCAGGGCCCCACGCGCCTCGCGCGCGGTCAGGCGTTCGGGAAGTACGTAAACGAGAAGCTCGGCGCCAAACACAGCGTAGTCGTCGTGCCGCTGTGTGGGCATAATGCGAGGTGTATGTATACCGCGGACGTAGCGTTGCCGCTGTTGTTTCCGAACGTGAAATGACGGTGGACGGTTGACGGTGGACGGTTGATACAAAAGCGCCCGACGAGAACTTCGCCGGGCGCTTCGTCGTATCCACCGTCTACCGTCTACCGTCTACCGTCAACCGTCCACCGTCACTCACTCCCGACTCCGCCCCCCGCCCAACAACTGCAGTATCGCGAGGAACATGTTGAGGAGATCCAGATAGATCTGCACCGCCGCCGGCACGTAGTCATCCGGGCCGTACACGTTGCGCAGGCGCCAGGTGTCGAAGACGAGCAGGCCGCCGAAGACCAGCACTGTCGCGCTCGCGAGCCACAGTCCCGCCGTCTGGTTCTGGAAGAACATGTTGAGCAGCGACGTGCCGATCAGCACCCAGAGGCCGATGGTCAGGAACGACCCCCATGCGCTGAAGTCGCGGCGGCTCACCCACGCGTAGATGGTCAGCACGGCGAACGTGCTCAGCGTGAGCACGCCGGCCTGCAGGATCAGCCCCGGCTGCTTGCTGCCGTAGTAGTAGATGATCGGCGCGATGGCCACGCCCATCACCACGTTGAACAGGAAGACGAAGCCCAGCGCGCGCGGAGCGCTTTCGCGCGTCCGCATCGCCATCCACAGCGGGATGAAGGCGAGGATCATCGTGATGATCGGGTGCTTCGCCGCGCTAAGAAGCAGCGCCTCCTGCGTAAACGCGATCCCCGTGCCGAGCATCGTGACGATGACCGACGCAAAGACGAGCAGGTAGGTGCGGCGCACCAGGGTGGCACGCTCTTCGCCGGTCAGGACCAGCGCCGGCATCTCCGCGATCCGTGAAAAACCCATCGAGTTCAGCTCCTGAAAGGAACGGGTGGAATACTAGAATTATAACGCCCGTGCTTCTGGAAAGTTCGCAGTGCGCAAGTGACAGCGTTTCAATGGGTTCGACTGTTCTCGGGTGGACGATTTCGTGACAGGTCGGGGTTGGGCAACTGCTTCACCACAGAGACACGGAGGTCACGAAGAACTGCCAATGCAAAGCCTTGGGGGAACAACGCGCGCCACTCCAAGAAGCGAGTGGCGCGCGGTCGTTACCCCCAGTTGTTGCCGTTGCCGTTCTTCGTGTTCTCCGTGCCTCTGTGGTGAAGCAGTTACGAAACCAGCCCTAGTACTTCCGCAGCCGGATCGAACCATTCACCGTCGACAACCGGATTTCCGGCCCGCCCTTGCCGAGTTTCCCTTCGATGCGACGCCGGTCAATGCGCCCCTGGATCGTGATCGGGAAATCCTCCGACGTCACGCTCCCGTTCACGGTGCGCATATCGAGGTCGGCGTTCACGCCATCGGGAATCTCCAGCGTGATGCTCCCGTTCACGGTCTCGTAGGCCACGTCATCCGTGCCGACCGTCGCGGCGCGCACGCGGATGCTGCCGTTCACGGTCTTCGCGATCACCGGGCCGCCCGCGCTCGCCGCCTCGATGCTCCCGTTCACCGTGTGCGCCTTCACCGCCGCGGTGGCGCCGGCGA
>VHBQ01000126.1 GCA_016871855.1 Gemmatimonadota bacterium | reverse complement strand
CGTCCCTCCCTCGCCTGAGCCAAGGCATCCTGCAACGCAGATCCAGGCAGTGCGGCGTCGAGTGCGAGGTCCACGATGTGGCGGATGACGGCTGGTGGGGTGTAGAACGCCCCAGTGTTGCGCCGTTCTTCGCTGGCCATCAGAGACTCGAACGCGCGGCCAAGCATCTCCGGGTCCACGGCCGCCTCGGCGAACTCCGCCGAACCCTCATGCGCGGTGACGCGATAGCGGGAGAGCACATCACCCACCGCGCGCGCGATGTCGGCGTCGGCGAATCGCACGCCGCGGTACCGCTTCTCCAGCGCGTCGCGCGTGAACAAGCCGCCGTTCAAATACGGAAGGCAGCCGAAGGCCCGTGACGCTGGAGCACGTCGTGAAATCGGCGTATTGAGCGTGCCGAAGAACAGCGGCTCGAGCAGCGTGATGTGCAAGCGCTGCGCTCGCGCCGCCACTTGGCGCGACAGGAAGGCGCGATCTCCGTCGAGCCATCCCTTCACCTCGAGAAACGACAGGAAGAGCAGTCGTGAGACACAGCGCAGGGCGAGCTGACGGCGGATGGCGTCGTCGGCCGTTCCCGATGCGCCGTCGGCGAGCGCGTGGACGGTCTGCTCCAGGTCGCGATAGAATCGGCGCGTCAAACCGTCGCGACCAAGCACCTCTCGCCAGCGAAGGTGCGTGTCGAGATCGCTCGGTCCGCGCGCGCCGTCCAACGCCGCGAATGACTCGGCGTCGCTCGGCCGGACGCCGGCCGGATCGATGGCCAGCGCGGCCGCGGCACTCGCGCCGCCCGGTGTCGGCACGACGAGCACCGCGTCGCCAGCTCTGCGGGTGGCCAGCACCAGCCAGAGGAGTTCCGGCGATCGCTGCGCCAGACGGCGCGCGGCGCGTCCGGCGCAGTCACGCAGCGACGCATCCGGACGCACGTCGGCGATCAGGGCACGCAGTGCCCCGGGACCGGCAGCGACCTCGGCGCGCCGGATCTCCGGCTCAAGTCCGAGTCGCTGGGCTGCCGCAGGGTCAAGCGTCCCTACGGGAGCCTGAAACCCAAGGGTGCGCAGGAGCGCCAGTCGCCCGCGGCGATCGTTGGCGCGCTGCAGGAGCGACGACGCGTCGGTGATGGTGAGCACGCGCGCATCGTAGCGCGGTGGTCACGCGACCTCATCACCAACTTCACGCACCTCTTAGCATACGGTTGCGCGTGTTGTCAGACGAGCGCTTCCATCTCCGCGAGCGTCGTCACGAGGTGCAGCGGTTTGGCCGCCTCCATTGTCTCCCGATCATACGGCCCCGTCAGCACGCCGATCGTCTTCACCCCCGCCGCGTGCCCGGCGTAGATGTCGTGCGGCGAGTCGCCAATGAACCAGGCATGATTCGCCGTCACGCCCAGCCGCTCAAGCGCCAGCAGCACGGGCTCGGGATCCGGCTTGTGCTTCTCCGTCGCCTCAATCCCAATGAGCGCGCCAAAACAGTCGGTCACGCCGATGTAATCGAGGCTGCGGCGGATCCCGGCCTCGATCTTTGAACTCACGATCGCCATCGCGTGTCCGCGCGCGTGCAGGCGGCGGATGAGTTCCACCACCCCTGGATACGGCGCCACCAGCCGGTCGTGATGCTCCACCTGGAAGGCACGATACCGGTCCCACAGGAACTTCACGTCGCCCTCGTCGTGCGCCCACCGCCGCAGCATCGGCGCCAGCGGCGTCCCGATCAGCGCCACCCACTCCTCGCGCGTCGGCCGCGGCCCCTCGCGCCCGTCGAACGCGAAGTCGGCGGCTTGGACGATGAGTTCGATGGAATCGACGATGGTACCGTCGAGATCGAACAACAGGGCGGGGAGGGACATTCGATGAAGATAGTGGGAAGGGGAGGGGCGAGAAGCGTGGAACGGGGAGGGGGTAGAGGCGAAGGGACGGGGGCGGAGAGACGGAACGAGGGACGTCCCCCGTTCCGCCTCTCAGCCCCCGTCCCTTCGCCCCTACCCCCTCCCCGTTCCGCCCTATGCCGCCCGGTACTCCCTCTCCTTCCACCTCACCTGATCCCCCCTCCACGCCGCTCGCGTGAATATCCACGTCGCGACCAGCGCGCCGAGTGGATGCAGCAGGCCGTACCAGAGCGGAATCCGCAGGACCCACATCGTCGGCAGGGTCCAGAGAGCCGACGCAACGTACGCCGCCATTCCGAATGTCCCCCACGCCGGCGACACGACGCCGAGCGCGCCGAGCATCATCAGGACGAACGGCACCAGCACGGGAAGCGCCGAGAAGGGCATCAGTGCGCGCAGGACGCCGCGCACCACGGGATGGCCGGGAAAGACGTAACGGCCGCCGGCCCAGACGTTCTTGCTCCACCCCTCCACGATCTCGCGGAGCGAGCCGTACATCCGCGTGGAGAGCTGGTCGAGTCCGGCGACGAGATGCACCTGCTTCCCGGCCGTGCACCATTGCTGGGCGATCATCAGGTCCTCGGCGACGAAATGCCGCACGGCGACGTGGCCGTCGAGCGCGTCGTAGGTGTCGCGGCGCACGAGGAAGCACTGCCCGTTCCCGATCTTCCCGCGCGGATGTGTCGCGCGACTCACCGCTTCGGTGCCGCCGAACGTCGAGAAGAGCACGCCGAAGATCGTCGGCTGGACCACGCGCTCCCAGAATGACGCCAGCTCCTGCGTCCCCGCCACCGACAGCAGGTCGCTGCCGCGCCGTCGCATCCAGTGTACTGATCGCGTGATCAGGTCGGGCGCGTGCCGAGTGTCGGCGTCGGTGAACAGTAGGATCTCGCCCGTCGCCACCTGCGCTCCTGCCTGGCACGCCCACTGCTTGCCAAACCAGCCGTCCGGAAGCGGCGGCGGGACGATCACCGTGAGCCGCGTGTCGCCCGCCCCCGCCGCACGCGCCAGGTCACCAGTGCCGTCGGTGGAGTGATCGTCCACGATGATCAACTCGCTGTGCGGGTAGGTGGTGGCCAACGCTGCCCGCACGAACTCAGCGATATGCCGCTCCTCGTTGCGCGCCGGGCAGATCACGCTCACCAGCGGCGCGTCGTCGGGCGGCGCGTCGGGCTCATCCCGCAGATACGTCGAGCGCGAAAGGCGCCAGAAGGCGAAGGCGGGGAGGATGAGCCAGGGGAGGGCGAGGACGAAGGGAGAGAGCATGATCTCCTATGGTAGTGAAACCGGGGGGCGGGACGGAGGAACGGGGAGGGGG
>VHBQ01000125.1 GCA_016871855.1 Gemmatimonadota bacterium | reverse complement strand
GCCCGCGCGAAAGCAGGAACAGCACGGAGGTGAGCGTCCGCGTGCGGGCGTCGAAGCGCCGCTCGAGGAACTCATACGCGGTGTACACCTTGGCTCGGTGCAGGAACGGCACCAGCGTGACGCCCAGAATCACCATCGCCACAGGCAGTCCGAAGTAGAACTGCACGAACCGCATGCCGTCGTTCGCGCCCTGCCCCGTCGTGCCGATCATCGTGATGGCCGAGAGCTGGGTGGCCATCACCGACAACCCGACCACCCACCACGGCAGGGCGCGGTTGCCGAGGAAGTAGCCTTCAAGCTTCTTCGTTCCCTTGGCGCGGCGAATGCCGTCCACCGAGATGTAGGTCAGGTACCCAAGGACGATCGCCCAGTTGATCCAGTGCATAGGCTACCCCGCGTACCGGTGCTGGAGGAGGAAGAGCAAGGCCAGCACCGCCAGTTCGGCGGCAAGCACGCGAAACAGCACCTGCCGGAACGGGCGGCTCACGGTTGCACCCGCGGGCGCTGCGGCGCGGCCTTCGGGTTGCGCCCCTGCGACAGCAGGTTCACGAAGAGGCGCGCGCTCCCCGGCACGCCCGCCGGGAATTGCCGGAACAGCGACAGCGTGGTGTACACGTAGGTCCCCTTGCCGTAGCGGGTGGTCAGGATGGCGCCGCGATTCTGCGGCTCGCCCGGATCGTGCATCTCAATCGGCGTCTCGTAGCGCGAATCGATCTCGCCCGGCATGTAGAGCGAACGCTCCTGCACCCAGTCGGCCCAGTCGGCCTCGGTGATGCGATTAGGCCACGTCAGCACGCCCGCCCTGGCGTCCAGCACGGTCACCGGTGCGTCCTCGAGCGTCACCCGCTGTACGCTGCGCCCCATCCCCACGGGGAACGGCATCAGCCCGGGCCGCGTCATCTCCTGCTGGCCGTACTGGACCAGCATCGTCCCGCCATCCTTCACGAAATCGAGCAGGCGGCGGTTCTGCGCGCGCAGTTCCGGCGACGCCTGGTACGCGCGCGGTCCGATGATCACCGTCGTGAAGCGGGTCAGGTCGAGCAGCGGCAGTTCCTGCGGCGTCACCACAGTCAGCGGAATGCCGAGCTGGCGGAGGCCGGCGGCGGAGAGATCGCCGACCCCCTGCACATACGCCACGGTCAACCCCGCGGGCACCGTGACGTTGGCGGCCTGCAGCCAAACACCGGAGGAGCGATACAGACGAATGGGGTTGATGTGCGAGTACTCAATGGTGCGGAATCCCTCGGCGTAGCGCCCCATCTCGCCCTCGGCGACCACCCCGAACTCGTAGCGCCCCTCGGCCAGCTTCCCGCGCAGCCGCACAAACACCTCGCGCGTCTCGAGGGCGTCGAGGGTCAGCGTGCGCGTGGCCGAATCCACGGTGATGCCGGCGGGGGCGAGCACGCGCAGCGTGTAGGTGCGGGCGGCGGTGCTGTACGACTGCACCGTGAGCCGCAGCAGCTTGTCGGTCGGCTTGTTGGCCACCATCCACTCAAGGCCGCGATCGAACGACAGCGAGACGGCGGGCGCGCCACCGACGGGGCGGTTCTGCTCGCCGAGCACCGGGTCGGCGAACCGGTACACGACCGGTTCGCTCGCCGAGGCGACCGTCGCGCCAGCCACTTGAACTTCGACGGCGGCCTCAGATTCCTTCCGCACGTCCTCGCGCAGCGCCACGCCTCGCAGCAGCCCCGTGGAGACCGCCGACACGCGCCCGAGACCGTCGGCCGGTGAACGCTTGTCGGCGAACAGGTCACCCTTGCGACCGCCGATCCACCACGGCCGTGTGTCGAGCAGGCCCACGAGCGTGCGCGTCGTGCGCCAAGCGCTGTCCGGGAGGATGGTCACGGCCGCCGCCAACGGCCGCGTGTAGCCGTTCAGCCGCACGGCCGTCACCGTGACCGGCTGCGCGCCACGGTTGTAGACGGTAATGGTGGCGGGCATCGAATCGCCGAACGCGAGCAGTTCGCGCTCCGCTGTCGCCTCCACGGCCACGCCCGCGGCGGTGAGCAGGGCCGCGGCGCTGCGCTGGTGCATCTGCTCCACCGTGGCATCGGCATCGAGCTGCGCCGGCGTGCAGTTCACGAAGTCCGGCGTGCGCCGATAGCCGACGCGCAGCTGGCAGGTGGGCATCGCGCGCCGCACGTCGGCGATCGCGTTGGCGGCCGCGGCGAGGTGCGGCACCACCCCGTCAGGCCGGCGGAAATCGAGCGCCGCGTGGGCGGAATCGACGTGGGCGCGCGCGATCCGCAGCAGTTCCTGAGAGGTAGTGGGCAGCGCCGACGCGAGCCGCGTGAGCGACGTGTCAATGCCGTCGAAGATCGAGCGTTCGCTGGTGGCCGGCGTCGCCTCGTTCACCCGCGACGCCTGGCGCGCGACGGCGCCCATCACGACGCCGCGTCGCTGGAGCACGCCGAACCCCTGCGAGCGATGCTGGCTCCGGCTCTCCGCGGCGATCTCGGCATAGCTGCGGCCGGCGATGGGATCGAACTCCCCGACATTGAACGACAGCGTCGCCTGCACGCCCGTGAAGCGCGCCCCCCGGTAGAACTTCATCACCTCCCACGCCGGTCCGTACTGCTCGACGGGGAAGCGCACGGTGTCGGCCGACGCATCGTACGCCTCGCGCGCCAGAATCCCCGAGACCTGGTGATGCCCGTGCCCGTCACGCGGCGTCCCTGAGAAGACGGCGACGATGACATGGGGCCGGAACGCTCGCACCACGGTAACGACGTCGCGCATCAGCTCTTCACGGTCCCAGTGCGCGAACGTCTCCTCGGCCGTCTTGGAGAACCCGAAGTCGTAGGCACGCGTGAAGAACTGCCGGCCACCGTCCACGCGTCGCGCGGCGAGCAACTCCTGCGCGCGGATGGCGCCGAGCGCCTCGCCGAGTTCGTTGCCGATCAGGTTCTGGCCGCCGTCGCCGCGCGTCAGCGAGAGATACGCGGTCTCGACGTGCCGGCCGCGGCTCAGCCAGGTAATGAGCTGTGTATCCTCGTCGTCCGGATGCGCCGCAATCATGAGCACGCGCGGCGTCGCCGTGAGCCCGTGCACCAGACGATCCAACGCCGCCGCGCCGCGATCCTGCCCCTCGGCGGATTTCGCCGCGGTCAGCGCGAGCAGCAGGGCGTACGTGAGCAGCACGCGCGGCGGGCGCAGCATCATGGGGAATCCTCCGAGCGACTGCGGCGTCTACGTGGCCAACGCGGCAGAACGCCGCGAGCCGGCGCCACCGCGTGGCGGCGGCACCTCCAGCGCGTCCTGCACGATGCGGGTCTGCTCATCGGCGTGGGCCTTAGCATAGCCCTCGGCCGGGCTCGCCCGCTCCGGACGGCCGATGTGGCGGATGACCAGGGCATTGCCTGCCGCGACGCGCAGACGCGGCGCAACGTAGTTCCAGGCGCCCATGTTCTTCGGCTCCTCCT
>VHBQ01000124.1 GCA_016871855.1 Gemmatimonadota bacterium | reverse complement strand
GAATGGCATCGAGCACGGCGCGCTGGCGCCGGCTGTTCTCCGCCGCCGCCGCGCCCGCAGTGCTTGCCCGCGTCTCGACACCAAGTTCGAGCCGCGCACGGTCGGGTTTGATCTCCACCTCCCCGCGCCCCACCGTGACCACCTGCGGCACCACCGCCGACGCCGGATGCTGCGCCGCGCTGACTGTGGAGCCCGCCAGCAGCCCCACGATTACGATCGCGCCAAGAACACCACGGTCAACACGCATCGTCTCCCCTCCCGCCCCGCCTGGCGAGGCAATTTAGTATCAAATTGGTACTAATTAACCGGCCGCGCGGTGCGCCAGCCGGCCATCAGCGAATCACGCCGCAGCGGCTGGAAGATGAGCGGCGCATCGACACGCGTTCCGGCACGCGTCAGCAGGTACACCGGCCGGCTCGGATACTCGGCGAGCAGCAGCGAATCGCGCGCGTGCAGGTCGCGCGCGTAGATGTTGCCGCCCGATGTCACCAGACGCAGGGGGGCGTAGTGCAGGAAGCCGGCGCGATCGTCGGCGATCCGCTGCAGGCAGACGGGCGTGTAGGCAACCCCGGGGCGCACGCGCTCCGTGGGATCTGGCGTCAACGTGCTCTTCTCGACGTGGGCGGAATCGGCGGCGAGGAGGACGGCGAGCCGGCCCTCTGCTGCGGCTCCGCGCACGCCTTCCACCTCGAGTCGCGTGAGTTCCTGTTCGAGGTGGCACGAATCGGTGCCGCGGTAGACGGACTCTGCCATCGGTCGCGATACCCCGAGTCCCCACAGTCGTGCCACCAACTGCGCCCCCCAACTTTCCCGCACGAAAACGAGGGCGTCGCGCACTCCCACGGCCGCGGCCTCCGCGGCGTAGTCGGTGCGCATCGACGTCAGTCCAGCGCGATACGAATTGACGCGCACGGGAAGATTGAAGACGAGGGCGCCGACGGCGCCGAACACCAGCACCGACATTGCGGCGCGTCGTGCATGAATGGACGGGGCGCGCTCTCGGATCAGTTGCGGCAGCCGCGCGGTCCAGAGCACGAGCACCGGCAGCAACGGCAGCACGAAACGCGGCCCCAGGTAGAAGCCGTCGTGCCAGTACAGCAGATAGAACGCCACGACCAGACCGCCCGCCGCGAGCAAATAACGATCCAGGGCTCCGACGCGACGCCATCCCACGAGCGCGATGACGGGAAGGAGCAGCGATGGGAACGGCGTTTCGAAGAGGTACTGCTGCAGGCGCCATTGATAGAGCGACGCGAGCGCCAGGCCGCGAAGCGGTGTGTGCGGCTCGCCCCAGGGCGCGGCATGAAATCCCAACCCGTGCGTTGTGCCCCACAGCACCTCGTAGCCGAAGCGCAGCGGATGCCCGGTCGTCTGCGCGTTCACGTACATCATCGCCGCGAACGGCACCGCCACGCCGATGCCGGCGACCACAATCTCCGCCCAGCGTGCGCGAGACCGGCCGGCGCGCGACAGCAACCACACGGCGGCGGGGAGCGCGAAGGCAAATGCATCGAGCGGACGAATGGTCGCTGCAACGCCGAGCGACAAGCCAAGGGCGACGGCCGGCCAGGCTCGCGGTCGGTCATGATCTGACTGCGTGAGCGCAGTAAGCGACACGACCGCCGCCAAGATCCAGACCAGCGCCGTCACATGGTTCATGTGTGACGCGAACATGAAGACCGCGAAGGGCGTGACGGCGAAGAGGATCGCGGCGCCGGTGATCCAGCGCGACGAAGCCGCCGGTTCCGCGGCATGCGCCAGGCGCGCGAAGAGTACGGCCATCACAGCGCCGCAGAGCGGCCCCACCAGCCACGGAGCGCCCACCAGCAGGCCGAGCGCAAGCATGAACGGTCCGCCCGGCGGGAACTGCGCATATACGCGGTCGCCGATGTCCACGAGGTGCAGGAACGAGAAGAACTCGCGCTGCGCTGGCACCGGCAGAGAAAGCCGTCCCTCGGCGAACCGCTGCGCCTGCCACAACTGGGCCACCTCGTCGATGAGCAAGGGCCGGCCCGAGAAAACCGTCCAGGCCACGACGAGATACAGTATAAATGCGCAAAATGCTACTAAATAAACGGCGCGCGGCAGGCGCGCGACGGGGTGCTGCAACGATTGCTGTCCGATGGGCCAGTGTCCGCGGCGCGACACCATCCAGGCGAGCAGGCCCACGCCAAGGGCGAGCGCCGATCCTGAGGCCCAATCGCGCAGCTGTTCGTTGAGCCTGGGCAACTCAAGGCCCGTGCGAACCAGCGCGGCCCACGGCACGAACCCGAGTCCAAGCACGACGAACGCGGCAGCCCGTGCGGGCCACGCGGTTTCTGGGCCCAGCCGACTCACCGGCGCCTCATCCGACGCGTGCCCCCGCACCACCGCGCCGCCGCCACCGCTCCGCTTCGAGGACCAGGTTCTGCAGGTCGGCCGGACTTACGCCGGGGATCCGCGCCGCCATAGCGAGCGATGACGGACGCCGACTGGCCAGCTTCTGCCGTGCCTCCGTGGAGAGCGAGCGCATCTCGTCGTAGGGAAGCTCGGGGGAAAGCGCAAAATCCCCCATGCGGCGCAACCGTTCCGCTCCCTCCCGTTCCCGGGCGAAATACCCGGAGTACTTGAGCTCCAACTCCGTGGTGATGACGGCCTCGCCGACGGGCGCATCGGAAACCATCGCAACCGCGAACAACTCGGCGAGCGACAGCTCCTGCCGCTTGGCCAGTTCCGCCAGACGCACCGCATGTGGAATGGGCGCGGAGCCGACGCGCTCCAGCAACGGACGCACTTGGGCGGGCTGAACACTGGTGTCGGCGGCGAGGCGCGTCGCGCGATCCTCCGCGTTGAGACGCGCGTCAACGACGCGGCGCTCGTCGTCGGAATAGAGGCCGAGTGAAACGCCAATCTGGGCGAGTCGACGCAGCGCGTTGTCCTGTCGAACGGTGAGCCGGAACTCCGAACGCGAGGTGAACAGACGATATGGCTCGTCGACGCCACGCGCGACGATATCGTCGATCAAGACGGCGATGTATGACGTGTCGCGCCCCAGGATGAGCGGCGCGCGGCCGGTGGCGGCGAGTCCGGCGTTCAATCCGGCGATGACTCCCTGTCCGGCGGCCTCTTCATAGCCCGTGGTGCCGTTGATCTGTCCGGCGAGGTACAGCCCGGGGAGCTGACGCGCCGCAAGCGTGGGCTCGAGCTGGGTCGGCGGGTAGAAATCGTATTCGATGGCATACCCGGCGCGCGTCATGTGCGCGCTCTCGAGCCCCGGAACCGCCCGCAGCATCCGCAGCTGGACATGCGCCGGAAGCGAAGTCGACAAGCCGTTCACGTACAGCTCGTGCGTGTCGAGCCCCTCGGGTTCGAGGAAGATCTGGTGCCGCTCCGCCGCCGGGAAGCGCACCACCTTGTCCTCGATGCTCGGGCAGTAGCGTGGACCGCGCGCGTCGAT
>VHBQ01000123.1 GCA_016871855.1 Gemmatimonadota bacterium | reverse complement strand
CGTGGCCGGTGGGCGCGCGGTCCCCGACGTGCATGGCCTTTCGCGGCGCGCGGCGGCACGCGCGCTGCACCGTGCGGGCTTCCGCGTGCTCTTCGCGCGCGGCGACGCCGCGACGCAATCGCCCGTGGCGGGCACGGTCGCGGCGGCAGGCAGCCGCGTGACGGTGACGGTGGCGCGATGAGTCGCACCGCTGCGGTCGCGCAGATCGCGCAGGCGCTCGAAAGCGCCGGCCTGCTCGTCGAACGCCGCGGCGTCCTGCCGGAGCGCCTCGCGGGCATCACCGAGGATTCTCGCGCCGTCACGCCGGGCGGCGCGTTCGTCGCCGTGCGCGGCACGCAGCGCGACGGACACGCCTACCTTGGCGCCGCCGAGCAGGCGGGCGCCGCCCTCGCCATTCTCGAGGATGCGTTGGCCTCCACGCTTCCCGCGCTCGTGGTTCGCGACGGGCGCCGCGCGGCGGCGGTGGCCGCGAGCGCGTACTACGGCGAGCCGGCGTCGTTCCTCCGATTCGTCGGCGTCACCGGCACCAACGGCAAGACGACGACGGTGGGGATGCTCCGCCACCTGCTCGACGCGCCCAGTGCCCGCTCTGCCAGCATCGGCACGCTCGGCGTGTTGATCGGCAGCGCAGGGGAGCCGTTCCCGGGTGGCGGCGGACTCACCACGCCTGGCGCCATCGAACTCCAGCGTCTCCTGCGCGCGCTCGTGGACGCGGGCGTGAAGTCGGTCGCAATGGAAGCGTCGTCGCACGCGCTGCATCAGGGACGCATCGAGGGGCTGCGCTTCGCCGCGGCGGTCTTCACGAACCTCACGCGCGACCATCTCGACTACCACGGCACCTTCGAGGCCTACCTCGCCGCCAAGGCGATGCTCGCCGACTACGTATTGCCCGATGGCACGCTCGTGATCAACGCCGACGACTCGGCGTGGAACGCGCTGCCGCCTGCACCCGCCCATCTCACCTTCGGCATTGAGAGCGCCGACGCGCAGGTGCGCGCCGAGCAGGTGAGCTTCCATCCACGCGGGAGCCGATGGACATTGGCGCGGGGCGACGAGCGCGCCGACGTCGCGTTGCCGCTCATTGGCGACTTCAACGTCGCCAACGCGCTCGGCGCCGCGGCCGCGGCCATCGCCGTCGGGATCGACCTGCGCACCGTCGCTGAGCGTCTCGGCACGCTGCCGCAGGTCCCCGGACGCCTTGAGATCCTCAGCGAGCGTCCCACCGTCCTGCGCGACTACGCGCACACGCCCGACGCGCTCGACCGCGCCCTGCGTGCGCTTCGTCCTTTCACACCCGGGCGGCTCATCGCGCTCTTCGGATGCGGCGGCGACCGCGACAAGGGGAAGCGCCCAATGATGGCGGACGTCGCGCATCGGCTGGCCGACGCGGTGGTGGTGACGAGCGACAACCCGCGCACCGAGGATCCCGAGAGGATCCTCGACGACATTTGCGTTGCGCTCCCGCCGGGGAGCTACGAGCGCATTGAGGACCGCCGCACCGCGATCGCCGCGGCCATCGCGATGGCCGATCCGGCGCGCGACGTGGTCCTGCTCGCCGGCAAGGGGCACGAGACGTACCAGATCCGCGGCACCACGTCATATCCCTTCGACGAGGCGGCCATCGTGCGTGGCCTCCTCGGGACGGAGTAAGCGATGCAGCACGAATTCTGGACGCTCTCACGCGTCGCGCGCGCCCTGGATCTGCCGGCCTATCACGGCACCGACCGCGCCCTACGCGCCGTGGCCACCGACACGCGCACGCTCCAGCCGGGCGACCTCTTCGTCGCGCTGGCCGGCGAACGCTTCGACGCGCACGACTTCCTCGCCGAGGCCGTCGCCGCGGGCGCCGCCGCGCTCGTGGTGCGCGATCCGGCGCGCGCGATGGGGCTCGGCGTTCCGGTTTTCGTCGTCGAGGACACGCTCCACGCGCTCGGCGCGCTGGGCCGCTTCTTCCGCGCTGCCTGGTCGCTCCCCGTCGTCGCCGTGGGCGGCTCAAACGGGAAGACCTCCACCAAGGAACTGCTCAAGGCCGCGCTCGGCGCGCGCTTCACCGTGCACGCCACGACCGGCAACCTGAACAATCAGGTTGGAACGCCGCTGACGCTGTTGTCGCTCCCCAACGGCGCCGACTGCGCCGTGGTGGAGGTGGGGACCAACATTCCGGGGGAGATCGCCATCCTCCGCGCGATCGTTGCTCCCGACATCGCCGTGGTCACCTGCGTGCAGGAAGAGCACCTCGAGGGGTTTGGCGATCTTGCCGGTGTGCTCGCCGAAGAGGCGTCGCTGTTCGATGAGACCGAGCTGGCCGTGGTGCCGGTGAACGAGACTGGGCTGATCGCCGAGGCCAAGCGCCGCGCCAAGCGGGTGATCACTGCAGGGCTCGGGGCGGGCGACGTGGCGTCGAGCGCGCACGGCCTCAACGCCGACGGCACCGGATGGCTCACGCTCGACGGCGTGCGCGTGGACGTGCCGCTCCGCGGCGAGCACAACCTGCGCAACGCGATGCTCGCGCTCGCCGTCGCGCGCGAATGCGGGATCGCCGCGGCCGATGCCGCGCGAGGCTTCGCGGCGATGCCGCAGCCCAGCATGCGCTCGTCGGTGGAGCCGCTGGGGCGCGCCCTGCTCATCAACGACGCGTACAACGCCAATCCCGGCTCAATGCGCGCCGCGCTTTCGCTGCTCGCGGCCGTCGGGACTGGGCGCCAGCGCGTGGCTGTGCTCGGCACGATGCGCGAGCTGGGCCCCACCGCCCCGGCACTGCATCGCGACATCGCCCGCGTCGCGCTGGCCAGCGGCGCTGACGTCGTGGCCGGCATCGGCGATTTCCAGGCGGCGCTGGCCGCCGAAGGGGCGGGGGATCAACGGGTCGTCACCGCTGGTGACGTCGATGACCTGTGGCCCGTCCTCCAGCAGAGACTGCAGCCGGACGCCGCGATCCTCCTCAAGGCCTCGCGCGGCGTGCGGCTGGAGCGCCTGCTTCCCCATCTCCAGTCCTGGGCCGGGCCCGCCGCCTGATGCTGTACGAGATCTTCTATCCGCTGCGCGATTACGTCAGCGCGCTGAACATCTTCCGCTACATCTCGGTGCGCGCGGCCGGGGCGGCGGTGACGGCGCTGCTCGTGTCGTTCATCTTCGCCCCGATGATCATCGATCGCTTGCGGCATATGGCCCTGCATCAGGTGGTGCGCGAGGGGACGCCTGATTCCCACGCGGGGAAGGGGACCACGCCGACGATGGGCGGGCTCATCATCCTCACCGCGACGCTCATCCCGACCCTGCTCTGGATGCGGCTCGACAACAAGTACGTCTGGATCGCCCTGCTCGTCACGCTCTGGATGGGCGGCATCGGCTTCCTCGATGATTACCTGAAGCTCAAGCAGAAGCGCGAAGGGAAGCTCAACACCGGGCTCGTCGAGCGCTGGAAGCTTGCCGGACAGGTGACCATCGGCCTCGCGCTCGGCCTGTACCTCTGGCAGTTCCCCATCAGCAACCTGCCGGGCGCGTCCACCACGCTCCC
>VHBQ01000122.1 GCA_016871855.1 Gemmatimonadota bacterium | reverse complement strand
CGCGGCCAGACCGCCCTCGCGGTACCGCTTCGCAATGAGCCGCACCGCTTGCGGCGTCAGGCCGACGGCCCGGCCGGCGGCAGACGCGCCGCCGCCGCGATGGAGGTGCAGGAGCGCCAAGGCGCGGAGCACCACGCGCACTTGCTGCACGCCCTTGGACAGCATCTCTTCCAGCTGCGCGCGATCGCGCGCACGCAATGGGCACTGCAACGGAGCTGGCATACCTCCAGACGCACCAGGGCCCATCCGCGTCACATCGTCTTACAAACCTTCACCTGGGCGAAGCCCTAGTCGGGGCGCGTCGCCGCACTGGAGAAGGAGAGGACGAGCAGCGCAGCAAAGGCGCCGAGGATGACGATGAGCTCGCCGAGCGTCGCCTTGGTGACCACACCCCCAACCACGGCGAAAGCGAATACGAGCGCGTTGGACCCGCGAGTGACCCAAGCGAGGGAGGCGAAGGAACGGCGGTGCGCGCGATTGAGGAGGTTGAGCGCGGCGACCTGAGCCATGGCGATGCCAGCGCCGAAGAACCAGACCTTGGTGAAGGCTGTTGCCGACGAGAGCCGCCATGTTGTTGCCATGTGAAGCACAGCTAGGGTAGCCATGAGCCAGGAGACCGCCGCGTAGGTTCCGGTCAACACGCGTTGTGTCGTCACATGTTCCTCCCCTGACGCCTAGCGCCCAGCTTCTGCTGCGGGCGAACGAAATGGAGCGCGCACGAAGTGCGCGCCTACCATAGCTCGCCCGTCAGCAGCAAGCAACGTTGGGCCGCGACGCCACCTGCGCTGGGATGCGACAGCAGGCGGCATTGCCGCTAGTGCGTCCAGCTCGGGGTGAGCGACCACGTCGCGGTGATCCGGGTGGACCGATGGCTCTCGACGTCAATCACGTGGAGGTTCTCTGCGCCACCGCGCCCGGAGATGTATGCGAGCCGAGTGCCATCCGGCGACCAGGTGTAGCTGCCGTCATTGTGAGGCGTTCCTACGAGCACTTTCTGCTGTCGGTCGCGCAGTCGCAACAGGCCGATGTCGTACCGGCTCCCTTCCGCGATCTGGAACGCGACGCGGGATCCATCGGGAGACCAGCGCGGCACGTCGCTGGACGCGTGAGCCCCGCTCGTGAGCTTCTCGACGCGGAGACCATCTGCTGTCATCAGATGGAGTTCCGGCGTTCCCGTTCGCGTTGAAACGAAGAGGATGCGGGAGCCGTCGGGAGACCACGCAGGGCTGGCGTCCTTTGCCGGGTCGTTCGTGAGGCGTCGGATGTCGCCGCCATCTGAACGCGCCACGTAGATCTCGCGGTTGCCGTCGCGGTCCGAGGTGAAGGCGATGTGCGCGCCGTCGGGCGACCAGGCTGGATCGCGATCCTCGCCCGCCGTTGTCGTGATTCGGGACAGTTGTCCGGAGGCGACTTCGACGAGGTACACGTCCATATTGCCGCCATCCGAACGGGTGAGCGCGATGCGCCTGCCGTCCGGGGACCATTCGCGCCCCGACTTACCCACCAGGCCGGAGCACAGGCGACGCGCGCCACTACCGTCGGCCTTCATGACCCAGAACTCCCAGCCGTCACCCGGCCCGCCCACTTGGGTCGCGAAGGCGATGTGGGTGCGATCGGGAGACCAGAGCGGAAAGCGGGTATGGGCATTGCGCGCCGTCAGCCGCGTCTGGTTCTGCCCGTCCGCATCGGTGACGTAGACCTCCCAGTTGCCGTCGCGGTGCGATCCAAAAGCGATCCGCTCGGATTCTGTGGAGAAGGGCTGGGCCTCCGGTGTGGCCGTGCCGCTACCGGGCACGAACAACAGGACAGCCATACATACCGCACACGCGCTTGCGCCTCTCAACACGCGGCCTCCTTGACGCTCCTTCTGATTGGACGCAGGACGAGCTTGCCGCGTTGCACTCTCAGGTAGGTCCGGCTCTCAGTGGGGAAGACGTGGTGCCGACGTTTATGGTTCAGCTGCAGCCGCATCAAATAGAGCGCGCGCAGCGCGCCTACAACAGAGCGGCTGTCGGTTGGAACCGTCTGTCAGCGAGACGTCTTGACGTTATAGCGTCTTAGCGACATATTCCGGCATGCCCACGACCAAACGTGCGACCGTCTATTTCGAGGCGCCCCTTCACCGCGCTCTGCGCCTCAAATCCGCGGAGACGGATGCCAGCGTCTCCGATCTCGTGAACGCCGCTGTCCGCCGCAGCTTGGCTGAGGACGCCGACGATCTGGCGGCGTTCCGTGATCGCGCGAGGGAACCACGCCTGACTTTTGAGGCTGTCGTCCGCGATCTGAAGAAACGTGGCAAGCTATAGCATCCGTTTCACGCGGTCCGCTGCGAAGGAGCTCGAGCGTGTACCGACAAAGGACTGCCGGCGCATTGTCACGCGAATCGGGACGCTGGCAGACAACCCGCGCCCCGTCGGCGCGGAGAAGCTGAGTGGTGACGACAAGTACCGGATCCGCCAGGGCGACTACCGCATTCTGTACGAGATTGTCGATGAGGAGCTCATCGTCACCGTTGTCCGCATCGGGCACCGCCGTGAGGTGTACCGGCGGTAGGTCGGAAGCGCCTAGGGTAAACGGAAGACCCCCCGGCTTGGCCGGGGAGGCAATCGACGTTTGACATGTCCGGGAGTGAAAGGAGCACGGCCCATCAGTCAACTCCGAGCGTGAGCCGCCAAGCGCACGACACGGAGAATTCCGATGGGCCGTACGGAAAGCCTAAGTCACTCGAGGTGGGAGTGCAAATATCATGTGGCGTTCATCCCCAAGCGACGCCGGAAGACGCTGTACGAGACCTTGCGACGGCACTTGGGGGAGGTGTTTCACCGGTTGGCCGGTCAGAAGGAGAGCCGGATTGAAGAGGGGCACGTGATGCCGGATCACGTGCACATGTTGATCGCGATCCCGCCGACGTATGCGGTGTCGCAGGTGATCGGGTACATCAAGGGGAAGAGCGCCATTCATCTGGCGCGGGTATATGGGGAGCGACAACGCAACTTCGTGGGGCAGCACTTCTGGGCGCGGGGCTACTATGTGTCGACGGTCGGGCGAGACGAGGGGATCATCCGCGCGTAGATCCAGGAGCAGGAAGAAGCCGATCGCCAGCTGGATCAGATGAACATTTGGCGCCGATAGCTGGGCCACCGATTCGGTGGCCCATGAACCGGAGGGCGCATCAACGCCCTCCTCCAGCCGCTTTGAGCGGCTCACAACCTAAAGCCCCCGGCTCTGCCGGGGGATACTTACTTCACCAACGGCGAGGTCCGCCCGCGCGTGCAGGAGATGGAGCGCGCGGCGAAGCTCGACCCGACGCGCATTCCCAAGTACTTCGAGCTGGTTCGAGCTGGGATTGATGGGCATCCAGGTCCCCGAGCAGTACGGCGGGGCCGGCGGCAGCCTGATGATGGTGACCATCGCCGTCGAGGAGATCAGCAAGGCCGACGCGGCCGCGGCGATCATGGTGGACGTGCAGAACACGCTCGTCCTCTACCCGATGCTGACGTACGCCAGCGACGAGCAGAAGGCGCGCTACCTCCCCCGGCTGTGCACCGACATGGTGGGCGCGTACGCGCTCT
>VHBQ01000121.1 GCA_016871855.1 Gemmatimonadota bacterium | reverse complement strand
CGCGGGTCCGCCCGGCGGAACGCCCGCGCGTGCCGCCCCTGCGCGCCCGGGCACGCCCGCCGGCGCGGACAGCACGAAGAAGGACACCGCGCTGGTGCACTGGATCCCGCCCGACTCCGTCGCGAACGCGCTGATGGAGCGCGAGGGGTACACGGTGGTGCGCTATCAGGCGGCGCAGGTGTTCTTCCAGGCGGGAGACCGGACCATCACGCTCATCGGACGCCCCGGCGAGCGCGCCGTGGTCGAGCGCGAGCCGACGCTGATCGCCGCGGACACGATTCGCTACAGCGACTCGACGAACAAGGCGCTCGCCCTCGGGCCGGCCATCGTCGTGCGGGAAAGCGGGCGCGATGACATCAACGCAAGCGGACAGACGACCTACGACATCGCGAAGAAGCAGGGGATTGGCACCAACATCCGCACCGTCGAGCAGAGCGGCGAGCGCTGGGTGGTCTCGGCGCACGTGGGCGGCTTCGCCGGCGACTCGACGACGGAGGAATCCACCTATGGGCGCGACGGCACCATCACGTCGTGCGAGGACTCCCTGCCGCACTATCACTTCCAGTCGCGGCAGATCAAGCTCGTTCGCAAGAGCATGATGGTGGCGCGCCCGGCGGTGCTCTACCTGCAGGGCGTGCCGGTGATGTGGCTGCCGTTCGTCTTCCAGGATATCCGTTCCGGGCGCCGCAGCGGCGTGCTCACCCCGCGCTTCGGCTTCGCCGAGCTAGTGCGCAACAGCCCCACGTACCGGCGGACCATCGAGAACATCGGGTACTACTTCGCGCTCGGCGACTACACGGACCTGTCCGTCTCGATGGATTGGCGGTCATCGGCGCGCGCCAATGCGCAGGATCCTGGGTGGCTGCGTCTCAACTCGATGTTCAACTACAACTGGCGTGACCGATTCCTCTCCGGCGCGTTTGCGGTCTCGCGGCACACGCTGAGCTCGGGGCAGGCGAACACCCAGCTCTCGTGGAATCACTCGCAGTCCTTCTCGGCGACATCGCGCCTCACCGCGAACCTGAACTACGTCACCAGCACGACCGTCCAGCGGCAGACCGCGCTCAACCCGATGTCGGCGCTGGCCACGATTAGCTCGATGCTCAACTACACGCGGTCACTGGGCCCGTTCGCGCTGAGCATTGGCGGCACGCGCCGCCAGTATCCGGGGCGCGCACAGGTGGACCAGGACTTCCCCAGCGTCAACCTGACCGCCAAGGCCATCCAGATTGGCCGCTTTGTTGAGTGGACGCCGAGCTTCAACCTGGCGTCGTCGAGCAGCCAGCACCTCGACGCCCAGGGCGACTTCAAGTATCGCTACTTCGAGCGCGCCGGCGTCCTTGACTCCGCGAAGTTCGACCGCAACACCTCGTCCACCACGGCGGCGTTCACCTCGCCGCTCAAGATCGGCTCGTTCAACCTGCCGCTGTCGTTCAACTTCAGCGATCGCGTCAACGACTTCCCCGAAGTGCGCATCGTCGTGGACCCGGCCGACACCAGCCGCCGCGAGACGCGCGTCTACCGGCGCACCTTCCTGTCCACGCTCGATTGGCGGACCGCGGTCACCCTGCCGACGTTCTTCCAGGGCTCTTGGAACGTCGTGCCGAGCGTCTCGTTTGAGAACGTCGATCCGTCCGGCTTCTGGGTGCGCAGCGAGCGGACCGGCAACAACTGGGTGTCGCAGTCCAAGCGCCTGGCGTGGGGCGTGGGGGTGGCCCCCACCTTCTTCGGCCTCTCGCGCTGGGGGATTGGGCCGGTGGCACGCTTCCGCCACTCGATCAATCCCACGCTGGCGTGGTCGTACTCGCCGCAGGCCACGGTCAGCGACGAGTTTCTCGCCGCGCTCGGCAAGACGCGCGCGGACTACCTGGGCGCGCTGGCGCAGAACCGCCTCTCCCTCGGGCTCAACCAGTCGTTCGAGGCGAAGCTCAAGAAGGCCGAATCGGACACGACGTCGGGCGAGGAGGGGCGCAAGGTCAAGCTGCTGTCCCTCGGCGTCACGCCGCTCGTCTACGACTTTGAACGCAAGCGCAAAACCGGGCGCAGCGGGTTCTCAACCGATCGCTTCAACGTCAATCTCGCTTCCGAGCTGCTCCCCGGCTTCTCGTTCGACATGGGCTACTCGCTCTTCGAGGGGTCGGTGTTGAGCGACACGGCGCGGTTCAGCCCCTACCGCGAGTCGATCTCCGCGTCGCTGCAGCTCAACCGGCAGACGCCCTTCCTGCGCTGGATCGCGCGGCTCTTCGGCATCCAGCCCGCGGACACCACCGCGCGCGCGACCGGGCAGGAGGCGTATCAGGGGAGCATGGGGATGGGGGCGGGAAGCGGCATGCAGGTCGCCGGCGCCGGCATTCGCCAGCAGATCCAGCAGGTGCCGGTGGGACGCGGCTTCGACGCGAGCATCAGCCTCAGCGCCAATCGGCAGCGCCCACCGGGCGGGAACGGCCGCGTGGTCGAGTACGATCCCACCGTGCAGTGCGAGGCCCTGAAGGCGAATCCCGTGCAGTACGATGTCTGCGTGCGCGCCGCGCTCGCCGCGCCCCCCGTGGACTACACACAGTTCTCATCCACCACGGCGGGTGGATCGTACTTCCGCATCCCGCCGCAGACGAGTATCAACTGGCGCACCTCGTTCGACCTCACGCCCAAATGGGCGGTGCAGTGGAGCACCTCGTACGACGCCGTGCGCCACGAGTTCGCCAGCCATATCGTCACGCTTCAGCGCGACCTCCACGACTGGCGCGCGATGTTCGGCTTCACCCAGGCGCCGAACGGCAACTTCTCGTTCACGTTCTTCGTGGCGCTCAAGGCGGAGCCCGACCTGAAATTCAACTACGACCGCGCCAGCTACCGGCAATCGCTCGTCCCCGTGCCATGACCAATACTGCTCCGCTGCCGATCGACGGCGGCTCCCTGACCCTCGCGGACGTGCGCGACGTCGCCATCGCCCGCCGTCCCGTTACCCTCGCGGCGTCGGCCCGCGCGCGCATGCAGGCGACCCGCGACATCGTGGCCGGCATTGTCGCCCGCGACGAGGTCGTCTACGGCGTCACCACCGGCTTTGGCAAGCTCTCCGACGTGCACATCCCCGCCGACCAGCTGGCCCAATTGCAGGTGAACCTCGTGCGCAGCCACGTCGCCGGCGTCGGTCCCGAACTGCCGGAGGCCGAGGTGCGCGCGATGATGCTCCTGCGCGCCAACGTGATGGCCAAGGGCTTCTCGGGCTCGCGTCCCGAGGTGCCCGATCTCCTCTGTGCGATGCTCAACGCCGGCCTGTGGCCCGTCGTGCACGAGCAGGGCTCGGTGGGCGCGAGTGGCGACCTTTCGCCCCTCGCCGAACTCGCCGTCACGCTCATCGGGGAAGGCGAGCTGAACACGAAGAACGGCGCACGGATGCCAGCAGCCAGCGCCCTGAAGGCCTCCGCACTCGCCCCCCTCACTCTTCATCCGAAAGAAGGCATTTCGCTCATCAACGGCACACAGGCCCACACCGCCGTGGCCGCGCTCGCCGTTCTTGAGGCGCGCACCCTGTGGGAGACGGCGCACGCGGCCGGCGCGATGACGCTCGAGGCGCTGAAAGGGACGCCGACCGCCTTCGACGCCCGCATCCACGACGCGCGCGGGCAAGTCGGGCAGAAGGACAGCGCCGCCCTCCTGCGCGCCCTCCTCGATGGCAGTCCGCTGCGCGAGTCGCACCGCGA
>VHBQ01000120.1 GCA_016871855.1 Gemmatimonadota bacterium | reverse complement strand
CGACGACGACGCGCTGCTGGCGGCGCTGGACGCGTGGCTGTTCCCCGCCGTGCTGGCCGCGGGCACGCTCGACGCGCTCACCCGGGTGGACATCGCCGACGCGCTGCTCGCGCGCCTGCCGTGGACCCTGCGCGAACGGCTCGACGCGCTCGCCCCTACGCACTTCACGGCGCCCAGCGGATCGCGCCTGCCGATCGACTACGGCGACCCGCAGGCCCCCGCGGTGGCCGTGCGCCTCCAGGAGCTGTTTGGTCTGGCCGAGACCCCGCGCGTCGGCGCCGGACGCGTGCCCCTCACCCTGAAGCTCCTGTCGCCCGCGCACCGGCCGGTGCAGGTCACGCGCGACCTCGCCGGGTTCTGGGCGCGCGCGTACTTCGACGTGCGCAAGGATCTCCGCGGCCGCTATCCGAAACACCACTGGCCGGAGAATCCCCTCGAAGCCACGCCGACCGCGCGCGCCAAGCGGCGCGGCGAGTAACGACGACCGCCCGCGCCGCTAGATCCAGCGCCGCGTGGAATCGAGGAGCCGCTGGTACGACGCGCCGAACTTGCGCAGGAGGAATGGCTCCTCGCGCAGGACGACGCCCCAGTGCAGAAATGCCCAGGTGATGGGAAGCAGCGCCAGGTAGTACGGGTTCTGCCGCACGACACCGAGCCCCGCCATGATCAGGAGGAACCCGAGGTACATCGGGTTGCGCGTGAAACGGTACGGGCCGTCGCGCACGATCTCGCGCGGCGCTCGCCACGGCACCGCCGGGGTGCGGCGAATGACAAAGTGGTTGTTCGCCCAGATGGCGAGCGCCGCGCCAGCAACGATGAGAAGCCAGCCGGGCACCGCCGGCACGTTGAGTCGCACGTCGTAGACGAACCGCCTGGCGAGCTCGGCCAGCACGATGGCGCTCAGCGGAAAGACCGGGGCCGGCGCCAGTAGATTGGCGACTTCCTCCTTGGGGCGCGCGAGGAGCGCGATCTGCCCACCGTGATACGCGAGATGCTGGACGACGCCGTCGAGCATGAACGCGTGGTTGTACCCGCGGTCGCCGACCGGCGCGTCGAGCGTCGCGTCCGGCAGCGCCTGCACGCGCTGCGCTAGCTGCTCGACGGCGTCGCCGAGCGCGTCCACATCGGCGTGCCACTGCGCGTCGGTGAGCACGGATGGCGGCGAGAAGTTCTCCGCCTCCGTCGCGGTGGCGGCCGGGTCGTCGAAGCGACGCAGCGGCACCTCCACCCAGAGGCGAAGGTGCCGCACGAGTTCCCACGGAGTGTGTGAGCCGCGCGCGCGCCGGTGCGCGGCCTGCGACGCGGTGAGTCGGGTGAGCACCGCGCGCACCGAGGGGCCGTGCCACGGATCACCGTCCCACGCGCGCCGCAGTTCCGCGGCGAGGCGCTCACCCTGCGTCATCGCCGCCGTGTCCTACTTCTTCGCGACCGTCTCTTCCCGCAGGATCTTCTTCGCGATCCAGAAGACGATGAAGGCGACGATGATGAAGTCGATGCCGGCGCCAATCACCTTGCCATACTCGAAATTGACGCCGCCTAAGCTGTACGTCGCATCGCGCCAATTCCCGGTTGGAGTGACGCGACCGACGACCGGCATCAGAAGGCCGCCGACAACAGCGGTCACCAAGTCGTTGAGCTTGCCACCGATGATGACGGCTATGGCGAGGCCGATGACGCCGTACTGCTTGAGGAACGCGGTGAACTCCTTCAGCATGGGTCGCTCCAATGGCGAAAGGTGTCAGACGCCGAACTGTGAAAGATGGTGATCGGTGTGCTTGTGAATCAGGACGCCCCAGTCGGCGCCGGAGAGCGCGCCGAACGCAGGGTGAGCGGGCCAGGCGGCTGCCGGGCCGCGGACGGCGGCGCGCTCGATCTCGGCTTTCAGCGTGGCGACGTCGGCGGCCCACGAGTTCGGCGCGCGCGCCAGCAGCTCAGGCGCCGTGGGCGCGCCTCTCGGAAACGGCGCGACGTAGATAAAGAGATACCGCACGAGACGGTTGCTCAGGAACGTGCGCCGAGCCTTGACCGGGAGGTCGCCGGTGGCCATGCGCGCCGACTCGATGAGATGCGTCACCATGCGCGGCGCGGTGAACGATCCCCAGCGCGCCGGGGTGGTGGCGTCGAGCCGGTCGAGACGGGCGAGCAGAGCGGCGCGCGCCGCCGGGTCGTGGATGGACTTCGGCATCCGTTACTCAGTCGGCGCGCCGCTGGCGCTCCACTCGCGCCAGCCGCCCATCATTGAGCTGACATTCGTGTAGCCCATGCGCTGCAGCGAGTCGGCGGCGATGACCGAACGGTACCCGCCGCCGCAATACAGGATGATCTCCGCGTCCTTCGCGGGGATCGCCGCCTCGATGTCGCGCTCGATGACGCCCTTGCCGAGATAGCGCGCGCCCGCGGCATGCCCGGCCGCCCACTCACTCTGCTCGCGAATGTCCACGAGATGCGCGCCGGCCGCCTGCCGTTCGCGCGCGTGGGCGAGGGTGACTTCCTTGACGTGCGACCGAAGCGAGTCAATCAGGGCGAGAAAGCCCGGCGAATGCGACACGACGCCTCCAGAACGGTGTACGGAATGAGTTGTCGTGGAAACTCGTCACGAACGACGGGACGCTCAAGACCCCTCGCCCCCTGCCGTCAACCGTCAACCGTCCACCGTCCACCGTCTACCGTCCCCCGTCTTCCGTCTCCCGTCTCCCGTCTCCCGTCTGCAGTTAACAGATCCTCGGCAGCTGATCCCCCGGCAGCAAGTCCACGATGCGCGTGCTGCCGAGCGCGGTGCGCAGCGCCACGAGCCGCGGGTGCGCCGCGACGACGCGCCCGAGGGCAACGGCCTCCGCCCCCAGCGGATGGGCGCGCAGCGCGCGGAGTGCTTCGTCGGCGCGCGCCGCCGCGACGAACGCCACCAACACGCCCTCGTTGGCAACGTAGAGCGGATCGAGCCCGAGCATCTCGCACGCGGCGCGCACGTCGCCGGGGACAGGGATGGCGGGCTCGTCGATCTCCACGCCGAAGCCGGACGCGACGGCGATCTCGTTGAGCGTGCTGGCCACGCCGCCGCGGGTCGGGTCGCGCAGCACGTGCACATCCATCCCCAGCGGGCGCAGCGCGTCCACCAGCGGCGTCAGGCAGGCCGTGTCGCTCGTGATGGCGCTCTCGAACTGCAGTCCCTCACGCGCGGCCATGATGGCCATGCCGTGTCGCGCGATCGGCGCGCTCACCAGCACCACGTCGCCCACCTGCGCGCGGGCGGGCGCCGGCTGGAACTGCGTGTCCACGGCGCCCAGCCCCGTCGTGTTGATGTACAAGCCGTCGGCCTTGCCGCGCTCCACCACCTTGGTGTCGCCAGCGACGATCGGCACGCCGGCCTCGCGGGCCGCGCGGGCCATCTCCGCGATCACGCGGTCGAGCACGGCGAATGACAGTCCCTCCTCGAGCACGAACCCGGCGGTCAGGCAGATCGGGCGCGCGCCCATCATCGCCACGTCGTTGATGGTCCCGTGCACGGCGAGCGAACCAATGTTGCCGCCGGGGAATTCAAGAGGATGCACGACGAACGAGTCGGTAGAGACGGCCAGTTCGCCTGCCGGGACCGTCACGATGGAGGCGTCGCCGAGCGCCTCGAGCGCGGGATTGCCGAAGGCCGGCAGGAACTGCCGCGCCACTAGTTGCGCGCTGAGCCGGCCCCCTGAGCCGTGCCCGAGCTGCACGCGGTCCGTCGCTTCTAACGGCGCCGGACAGCTCAGGTGCGCGGGATTCGCCGGCTGATGCGTCAAGCGCCGACCTCCGCCCCCTCGCCCCGGCGGTACTTGGCGAGGTTGAAGTACGCCGAGCACGCCCCTTCGCTTGACACCATCGGCGCGCCCAGCGGATGCTCGGGCGTGCACCGCGTGCC
>VHBQ01000119.1 GCA_016871855.1 Gemmatimonadota bacterium | reverse complement strand
GCTGCCAGTCGTTGGGGGGAAAGACGGGATTCGGACGAAATAGACGGTGGACGGTTGAGGGTGGACGGTGGATATGACGGGAGGGGCGTTCCGGGTTTGGAGCGCCCCTCTGCGTCATGATGCCTCTCCACTCTCTGCACGCCACGCCATTCTACGGTTCGTAGATGCACGCGTCGAGTATGGAGAGCACTTCCTGCAGCACGGCCGCCGGAGCTGCGCCGATCCTGCGCGCCCGTCGGGCCGTGTAGTCGATCGATTTCACCTGCTCAACCATCACGAACCCGTTGACGGGAGCGTCTGATGGCAGGGCAACATGAAACGGATAGTTGCGATCGGTGTTCGTGATGGGACAGGCGAGGCAGAGTCCCGTCCTCCGATTGAACAGATCGCGACTGACCACGATCGCGGGCCGGCGACCGCGCTGCTCATGCCCGGCCTGCGGATCGAAACTGAGGGTGATGAGATCCCCCTGCCGGGGTGAGAATGTGGGCATCTACCACTCCTCCCGACCGACCGGCGGGCCCCATGTGTCGGGCGTCGTGCGGCGGTCTCTCGGGAGTCGGTTGACCAGTGCGCGCAAGTCGTGCGCCCCGCGCACCTGGCGAGCGGGCGTGATCACCAGCGCGCCGTCGCGCACGGCAACGTCCACGCGGTCACCGACCGCGATCCGCAGCTGCGCCAGCAGATCACGCGAGATGCGCAGCCCCTGACTGTTGCCCCATTTCTTGATCTCGGTGATCACGTCAGTCCCCGGTACGGATATCCGAAGTATATCCGTCTTAGGGACACCGCGCCAGCCGCGTGCTGGGGTGCGCCGGGTGCTCCGCGTTGAGATCGTGCCCATGGTGGCAGCCAGGATAACACGGTCGCGATCGTGACCGTCACCGATTCAACGCATCGGTCATCCTTGGAGCGCCCCTCAATGACATGACGTCAACCGGCCGCCACTTATGCCACTCGAGGTCCGCGGCGCCTCGGCTTCGTGACGATGGAAACGGAAACGCCGAGCCGCGCGAGCATGTCGATCAGTGTGTCGACGCTGAACAGCTCGATGCGGCCGCGCATGAGGTCGCTGACGCGAGGTTGTGTGACGCCCATCAGCTTCGCGGCGCGCGCCTGCGTCATACGGCGCTTGCGGATGTGCTCCGTCGCCAGGATCATCAGGCGGCTGCGTACGAGCAGTCGCGCGGCTTCCGGACGAGGGAAGCCCGCGTCCAGAAACACGTTGCCGGATGATGGGAAGATGCGGGTTGCCATTCAGTCGCTCCCAAGGCGCTGGCGAACAACGGCGTTCAGTCGAGCGCGTGCCACCTCGAGGTCGAGCATTGACGTCTTGCGGCTCTTCTTCTGGAAGACGTGCAGCACGTAGATGCCCTCGGGGTACTTGGCCACGAACATCAGCCGAAACGCTCCGTCCGCGCTGACCCGAATCTCGACAACGCCGGCGCCAACGCTGCTCATCGGGCGCCAGCTCGGCGGATCGTGCCCCGCCTGTACGAGATCCAAGGCGTAGCTGAATCGCAGTCGCGCGCGCTCCGGCAGTCCGTGGAATGCGCGCAGCGATGAGCCGACCCAGAAGAGGCGCTTCTGGGTCACGTGGCAGTATACAATAAATTGTATAATCTCGCAACCGTCGATCTACAATGTCGGGCGATGGAATGCGCGCGTGCAGGGAGGCGGGCGGCGAGAGGCACGCGGCAACATATGAATCGGCTGGCCCGTCACCGTCACTGTTTCGTTGCGCCTATAACCCAGAGAACGCGAGGGTGTACCACCTGTTGCTACCAGGCGAACATCTCCACCAAAACGCCGAGCACCTTGCGCAGGGTGGGCTCGGTGAGCGCCCCGAGTCGCTTGGTCAGGCGTTCGCGATCCACGACGCGCACCCGGTCGAGCACGACGTGACCGTCCTTGCCCTCGAACCGGCAGGCGACACGGAAGGGGTACGCGTGGGCGCCCGTGGTCAGCGGCGCCACGATGAACGTCCGCAGGTGCGCGTTCAGCTCGTCGGGTGAGACCACCACGCAAGGGCGGGTCTTCCGCAACTCGCGCCCCCGCGTGGGGTTGAGCTGGACGAGATAGACGTCCCCGCGACGCGGCGTGCGCGCTACCGCCATTCCCATTCCTCGGCGTCGAAGTGGGTGTCGAATCCGTCGCCAACGGGCGTCTCGCCGACAGCAGCGAGCTTGGCGGCGGCTGCCGCCCACCCCACCCGCGCCTGTCGCGATGGCCGGATCACCAGGGCGCCGTCCTCGGCGCTCAGATCCACCTCGTCCCCGAACCCGAGCTGCTCGATGAGCGGCTTGGCGAGCCGCAGGCCGCGGGAGTTTCCGATGCGAACGAGCTTGGCTTTCACGGGGGTCTCCGCTGTGTGATTACAATGTAAGCACACAGCGGGCGTGTCCACAAGCGTGCGTTGGGCGGAGGTCATGCGCATGGAGGCAACGTGCGTAAGCCGGCGGAGCGAACCGTCACCGTTTCATTGCGCTGATAATCCTGGGAACGCGAGGGCGGACGGTGGACGGTTGACGGCTGACGGTGGATACGACGAGAGGGGCGCTCCGGGTTCGGGGCGCCCCTCATTCCTCTCTCGATATCTTGATCAGCGCCGTGTCGCCGGCCGGAAGCGCACACCAGGGAGGTGCTCGAAGTCGGCATCCTGCGTCCACAGGGTCGCGTTGAACGCCTGCGCCGTCGCATAGATGATGCTGTCGGCCATCGGGAGCTTGTGTTCCGCGCTGGCGTTGGCTGCGGCGAGCGCAAGCGGGGCGTTCAGGTCGGCCATGGTGCCCTGTTGCATGAGCGCGGCCACGGTCAGCGCCGCACTTTCGCCGCGCTCCTGGCGCACCTTCTTGAACACCTCGTAGAGCACCACGGTAGGGACGACAAGCTTCGCCGAATGTTCGATGGCCGGCGCGAAGAACGACGCCGACGGCCCCTCGGCGAGGTACTCGAGCCAGGCGGAAGAGTCGACGACGTTCACGCGCGGTCAGGCTCGCGCTCGATGGTCGTATCCATGCCGCGGAGGAAGCCGCGCAAGTCACGGGCGCGCTTCACTGGGATGAACTCCACGCGTCCCTCGTACTCGATGGCGTGGACCTTCTGCCCCGGCAGGATGCCGAGTGACTCACGAATGTGGCGGGGGATGACGACCTGATATTTCGGGGATACGGTGACGACCGTCATGGGCTCTCCTGATCGTACAACGATACTGCGATCGATCAGGCTTACGCTACCCCACGCGTGGTCAGTTCCCTTGTCCAGTCGAGTGCCTCGCGGTTCCATAGGGAGATGATGCCAGTTCGTCAGCCCAGGAGTGGCACCATTTCATTGCGCCGATAATCCCGAGAACGCGGAAAGTGACGGCAGACGGAAGACGGGAGACGGAAGATGGGCGCCCTGACCGCCGAACGGGTAGGCTGACTCGCGTGCGACGGCGCTGCGGGCTTCCTTTTCATGCACGATGAGTGGTGGGGTTCACAGCAGCGAAGCATAGGTGTCCCCGACGCTTCGTTCATGGACGAGGAAGGTGCCGATCGGCGAACTGCCGAGGCGAGAGAATGTCGATCCCCGACCAGCCGGAGACGCGACGGAGTGCGCGGTCACCGGTCACGATGATGGTCGCCCCCGCAGCGTATGCGGCGGCCAGGAAGATGTCATCGTCAGGGTCGTCACATACAACCTCCGACAACTCCCGCGCCTCCGTCAGCTCAGCGTGCGATAGGACCACCTCCAGCACCGCGCGGTACGCCTCGCTGCGTTGTGGGTGCTGTGCCCCAAGCCGGCGACCGACCTCGGCGTACTCGTCGAGCATCGCCGGCGAGAGAACAAGCGTGAACCGACCAGCGGCCCACGCCGAGAGAATCCGCCCAGGGGTGCCTCCAAAGAACACCCCAGAGATGAACACGTTGGTGTCAACGACGACCTTCACCGTCCTCGGCGCACGGCCCTGACCGCTGCCGCGACTTCCTTCCGGCGCAGGCCCGTCGTGACAGCCGCG
>VHBQ01000118.1 GCA_016871855.1 Gemmatimonadota bacterium | reverse complement strand
CAGGAACCACCGCGCGACCTGCCCTTTCGGAAGCGACATGGTGACGGAGAGGCCGCTCGTCTTGGTGTTCTTGCGCACCTGTACCGTCGGCGCCGAGGGCGCTCGCTTCGACAGCCAAGGTGACGCCGGCACCAGCGCCGGGGCGCCGTAGGTGCGTTCGGCCAGGCGCGACGCCACCCCGCCCTGATCGTTCATCAGCGCCTTCATCGAGAAGTGGATCGCGCCCGAGACGCGCGGATACGCGCGCGTCGAGTCCACTTGGGCAATGATCTCGTCGGCGGTCCAGGCGTTGGACGGCTGTAGCCCGTTGCCCTCCGGCGTCGGCGCGCGCACCCGGCTCGTGTACAGGCCGATCCAGAGGTGACGGTCCGTCGTATTCTGCTCCCCCCACCAGCGCATCAGCGCCGGGAAGCTCTGCTCCGGCTTGGCGATCGGCCAGTAGAGCTGCGGGACGAAATAGTCCACCCAGTTCTTCTCCCACCACAGCTTCGAGTCCGCATACAGCTGCTCGTAGGCGTCGAAGCCCTTCACCTGTTCAGGGAAGCCCGGACGCCAGATGCCGAACGGCGAGATGCCAAACTTCACCCACGGCTTGGCCAGATGGATCTGCTCGTTCAGCTCCCGGACCAGCGTGTTCACGTTCTCACGACGCCAGTCGTCGCGCGAGAGCCGGCCGCCCGATGCCACGTATTTCTTCCAGCTGCGTGCGTCTGGAAAGTTGGTCGTGCCGTCGGCGGCGCGCTCCTTGTACGGATAGAAGTAGTCGTCCAGGTGTACACCGTCGATGTCGTAGCGTCGCACCACGTCGAGCACCACGCGCAGCGTCCGCCGGCGCACCGCGCTCTCGCCAGGATCCATCCACAGGTGCGTCCCGTACTTCTTCACCAGCGCGGGGGCCGTGTTGGCCAGGTGCCGTTTCGACAGCGGACCTTTCGCGCTCGGATGCTTCGCACGATACGGATTGAACCAGGTGTGCAGCTCAAGGCCCCGCTGATGCGCCTCCTTCACGGCAAAGGCGAGTGGATCCCACAGCGGCTTCGGCGCACGCCCTTGCCGCCCCGTCAGGTCCTCCGACCACGGTTCGATGTCGCTGCGGTACAGCGCATCGGCCGCCGGCCGGATCTGGAGAATCACGGCATTCAGGCGCTGTGCTTGCGCGCGATCGAGAATGGCGAGGAGTTCCGTCTTTTGCTCAGCGGCGGACAGCCCCGGCTTGCTCGGCCAGTCGATGTTCGAGACCGACGCGACCCAGACGCCGCGGAACTCTCGCGGCAGTTCCGGGGCAATGCACGTTGAATCAGACGCCGCGCACGGCACGGCCGCCGGAGGTGGCGGTGGGGTGCGCGGACGCGACGCGTTGCGAACGGGCGAGGCGGCAGGCTTCGGGGCTGCGGCAGGCTGCTGCGTCTGCCCGGAGAGCGGAAGCGCAGCGATGAGAACGGCGAGCGACAGTGGGCGCATGCAGGGAATGTACGCGCCGGAAAATCCCCCTGCCTACCCGCGCTTGGGGAACCAGGGAATGAACGCTGACACCTCGCGCTGGTAGACGCGGTACGCGTCCCCGCGCGACGCCAGCGACTGCTTCTCCGCCAGCGGAACGCCCGTGACGCGCAGCAGGAAGTACAGCATCATCGCCGGCGCGCTCCAGCTCACCCATCCCCACGGCGCGGGTGTGGCCATCAGGGCGAATGCGCACCAAAGCAGCCATTCAAAGAAGTAGTTTGGATGGCGCGACACGCTCCACAGCCCCGTGCGGCACACCTTGCCCCGGTTGACGGGATCACGCTTGAAGCGGGCCAGCTGCGCGTCGGCCAGGCTCTCCCCGGCAAGCGCGAGCGCCCACAGCGCGAGCCCGATGAGCTCGACCGGATGGCCAAACGGCGTGGCATCGAGCGCCATCAGCAGGAACGGCACGCTGAGCACCACGTCCACCACGGCCTGCGTCATATAGAAGCGCAGGTAATGCGCCGGGATGTTCCCCGTCCACCCCGACTGCATCGTGACATACCGCTGGTCCTCCGGACCGCGCATGACGCGCACGGCGATGTACGCCGCCAAGCGTGCCCCCCACAGACCGCCGACGATGGCCACGACGAGGCGGCGCGTGGGATCACCGGGGAGGAACCACGCATAGCCAAGGGCAAGCACGGCGAGATTGCCGGCCCAGAAGGCGTCCACCCAGCTCGGCTTGTCCGTGGCGCGATACAGCAGCCACGCCAGGAACATCAATCCGACCGCCGCTGCGGTTGCCGCGAGAAGTGCTGTCCCGGCTGTCACGAAGCCTCCCGGTTCTCTACTGGCCCGCCGCCGCCGCGTGCGGGATGTTTAGTCCACCTGAACCGAACGCCTTTCCCCTGCCTCTGGTGCCCGACCGGTCATGATGCGTTCCCGACGTCTGTTTCCTCTCGTCGCGCTTTCGTTCGCTGCGTCCTGCGCGCTCTGGCCGGGCAGTCGTGGGTTGCCCTCGCGTGAACGGGTCGGCCCGGCCAACGGCTCGTTGGTCGTCGTCGGTGGTGGTAATCTGGGGCCGGAGATCTTCGCCCGCTTTCTCGCGCTGGCCGGGGGCCCCGACGCCCCGATCGTTGTCATCCCCACGGCTGGTGAGGATTCGATCTACCCCGCGAACTGGAGCGGGCTCGCCGGGCTCAAGGCCGCCGGCGCGACCAACCTTACCGTCCTCCACGCGCGCAGTCGCCGCGTGGCCGACTCCGATTCCTTCGTGGCCCCGCTGCGCGCGGCGCGCGGTGTCTGGTTTCCCGGCGGGCGGCAATGGCGGCTTGTTGACGCCTACCTCGGCACGCGCACCGAACGCGAACTGCGCGCGGTGCTGTCGCGCGGCGGTGTGATCGGCGGCACGTCGGCCGGGGCGTCCATCCTCGCCAGCTACCTCGTGCGCGGGGCGCGCGAAGGCAACACCCAGATGATGGCCCCCGGATACGAGCAGGGCTTCGGTTACCTGCGTTCAGTGGCGGTGGACCAGCACATCGTCGCCCGCAATCGGCAGTCCGATCTCCAGCAGGTGATCGGCGCCCACCCCGCCCTGCTGGGCATCGGACTCGACGAGGGCACGGCGCTCATCGTGCAGGGTGATCACGGCGAGGTCATTGGTCGCGGCAAGGCCTTCATTCACAATGGCCGCGATGCCAACGATGCCGGCCTCCCGTACCTGTCCCTCCTCCCCGGCGACGAGTACGATCTCGCCGCGCGCCGCGTCACGGCGCGCGCGGCGGATGGAACGCCCGTCAGCGAAGCGTTCGTGGACTCGCTCTTCTCCGATTTCAACGTGCCCGCCGCTCCCGGCGCCGCTGTGCTGGTCGCCGTCGATGGCAAGGTGCTGGTCAGCAAGGGCTACGGCCTCGCCGACCTCGAGGCGCGCTCGCCGATCACCGCGCACACCAACTTCCGCCTTGCCTCGGTGACCAAGCAGTTCACGGCGATGGCCGTGATGCTCCTCGTGCAGGACGGCAGGCTGCGCCTCGACGAGGCCCTGACGGACATCTTTCCCGATTTCCCCGCGTATGGCCGCGCCATCACGGTGCGGCATCTGCTCAACCACACCAGCGGCCTGCAGGCGTACGAGAACTTCGTCCCCGATTCACAGGCCACCCAGGTGCTCGATGCCGACGTGCTGCGGCAGATGCAGCGCCTGGACTCCGGCTACTTCGCGCCCGGCCAGCAGTTCCGGTACAGCAACTCTGGCTACGCCGTGCTCGCGATGATCGTCGAGAAGCGCGGCGGCGCGCGCTTCGCCGATTTCCTCAAGCGGCGCATCTTCGACCGCGTCGGCATGCCGTTCACCCTCGCGCGCGAGGATGGACGCGCTCCGGTGGCCCGGCGCGCGTTCGGCCATTCGCGTCGTGAGGGCGTCTGGGCGCGCACCGATCAGTCGAGCACCAGCGCCGTCCTCGGGGACGGGGGCGTCTACTCGTCCGTGGCCGAGCTGTATCGCTGGAGCCGCGCGCTCGAGACGAGGGAGTTGCTCGGGGATTCCCTGCGCGCGCTCCTCTTCCGTCGCGGCACACCCACCGACAGCGCAGGCGTCGACTACGGCTTCGGCTGGTACCTCGA
>VHBQ01000117.1 GCA_016871855.1 Gemmatimonadota bacterium | reverse complement strand
GTGGCCGTTCTCCGTGATCTCCGTGATCTCCTGTAGAGCAGTTGCGGTGCTCAGTTGCTCCGCGGTGACGCCGTCCCCGTTCCTCGTCCCTTGCTTGCTACGCCCCCCACCGCGCCCGCCAGCGCCGCCTGGCTTCGCCGAACGACACCAGCTTTCGCTGCTCCTCGTCGAACAGCGCCAGTCGCAGCACCTTCAGGGCGTCGGGCATCCGCAGCACCGGCGCCAGCTTGAACATCGGATGCGAGTTGTGCGCCGCCTCAAGCCTGTAGTTGGGCACCTTCGGCGCGAGATGGTGCACGTGGTGAAGGCCAATGTTCCCCGTGAACCACTGCATGATCCGCGGCAGCTTCAGGTACGAACTGCCCCGAATCGCCGCGTTCGCGTAATCCCACTCCTGATGCTCGGCCCAGTATGCGTCCTCGAACTGGTGCTGCGCGAAGAACAGCCAGATCCCGCCGAGCAGGGAGAGGTAGTACGCCGGCAGATAGGTCGTCACCAGCGTCTCGGTGCCCAGCACCATCACGAGAATGGCGATGAGTCCAACGACGGACACGTTCGTGAGCAGGACGCTCATCAACTCATCGCGAGCCGCGCCCTTGCGCAGCGAAGGGATGCGCTGGTGCACAAAGAAGTAGACCGGGCCGATGGTCAGCAGGAAGACGGGCGTCCGCGTGAGGCGATAGGCCAGGCGCCCCATCCACCCCTTCGCGAAGTACTCCTTCATCGTGAGGGTGTAGATGTCGCCGACGCCACGCCGGTCGAGGTCACCCGACGACGCGTGGTGCAGCGCGTGCTCCCGGCGCCACTTGGCGTACGGCATGAACGTCAAGAAGCCCGTCAGGACCCCCACGATGTCGTTCGCACGGCGGCTCGAGAAGAACGAGCCGTGGCCGCAGTCGTGCATGATGATGAAGGTCCGGGTCAGCAAGCCGGCGGTCGGCAGGGACAACCCCAGCGTCAGGAGGTACGAGACCTTGCGCGCCCAGTACAGCGCCACCAGCGCGACCAGCAGCAGCGCGACGGTCGTCGCGAGCTGGAAAATCGAGCTCCGGTGCGACGCCTGTGCATACGGCGCGACCAGCGCGCGCCAGTTGCGCGGGATCGGGGGCGTCGAATCGGGGGTGTCGCCGGACACGGTGCGTTCGGCTATTCGGGTTTTCTCCGGTCTGAGGTGCAAACCTGAAAAATACCCAATCCGGGTCGTCATTACCACCGGTGCCGTGTGAGCGTTTCCCTGATATCGGGTGGGCGCGAAATGAGCCCGGCGGACCGCGATGGGTCCGCCGGGCTCCGCCCAACGTGACGACGCTACTTCTGCTTCACGTTCTTCGCGTTGTCCACCAGCGTCGCCCGACCTGCTGCCACCAGCGTCACCTTCACGGCAGCGCCCTCCTCGAGCGCCTTGATGGCGATCTTCGTCGAGTCGAGGGGCGCCGTCATCGACACCGGGCGATCCAGGAACGAGCTGTCCTTCGGCGCGATGCTGAGCGCAAACCACTTCTTCAGCTCGGTCAGCACCTTGCGCAACGGCTGATTGCTGGACACAAACTGACCGTCCGCCCAGCTGAAGTAGAGGGACGCCTTGGCCTCGTCCAGGTCCATGAACGTGCCGTTGCTCAGCACCAGCATGGTCTGGCCCGCGGCGAGTGGCTTCTGCTCCAGCTCGTCCTGCACCGTGACCGACCCGCTCAGCACCTTTAGCATCGCCGAGCTGCTGTCCTCCGCAAAGGAGCGCCCAATGAACTCGGCATCACTGGCCAGCACCCAGATGTTGCCGACCCGCACCAGAAGCGGCGAGTCGAGCTTCGGCGCCTTGATCGCCGCGACGCCGACGATCTGCATCGCCCGCGCATCCAGGGGATAGCTCTTGGTGTACTTCACCGTGGTCGCCGAACCGAGCCGCACCACGACGCTGTCCTCCATCGTCACCGTGCCGCGCTGGCCGTCATTGCTGCGCATGGATTTCGCGTCTTGTTTGTCGAGCAGCTGCTGCGCCTTGGTGGCGACGGCGCCCTTGTTGAGATACCAAAGGGGGACGGCGGCACCGACGAGGGCCAGCAGCGCCACAATCACGTACACGCCGGGTCTCTTCCTGCCGGCGACCTTCTTCATGTGCGCGGCGGCGTCGTGCCGGCGCTGCTCGGCGATCTTCCGCGCCGTCTCGGCCGCGTCGGGGTGCGGCGCGTGCAACACGGCCGACACCTTGGTCCACCACTGCTCCAATGACTCGGGCGGCGTGGGCTCGTGCGGCTTCGCATGACTGCCGGCCATGTGCTGCGCGGCGCCGCGACGACGCAGTTCATGCGCGGCTTCGCCGTTCACGGCCTGATGCATCAGCGTCCCGAGCTGTTCCACGGACTCCAGTTTTGCGCGACGGTCCCACGCGTCGAGGATGGCGCTGGCAGCGACCTTCTGCGCGCCGCCGAGATCCTCGAGCTTCTCGTTCGCTTCCTGCGTGAAGGCCTCGAAGTTCGCGCGGAAGAACTGCTCCAGCGCGTTCTCCTTGCCGGCCTTGAAGTCCGCGAAGAGCTCAGGGCTCATCGGGGCAAGGGAAGCAGGCATGACATCCTCCTGATGGATTTGTTGGTGCGTGCGACGGAAATCCACGACAGGGGGGCCGACTCGGCGACACGAGCACGGGCGAGCAGCGAGCGCGCCCGTGACGGCGTGCGCCAAGCGGAGTACCTTCATCGCAACCGCACCTGAGGTGAGCGATGCTTCCAACAGCGCCCCTGCTGCTCCTGGCCGCTGCCGTACTCCCACAGACAAAGTGGCAAGAAATTGGCACGACGTCCACCGGGAATTCCGTGTATCTTGACGCGAAATCTGTCAGGAAAGCCCCTGACGGCATTGTGACTGCCCGGGTGCGCGTCACCTACACGCCGCCGCTCGAGACGCCCAAGGGGAAGGTGACCAGTTCCCGCGCGCTGGCGATGTTCGACTGTGGCAAGCGGCTGGTGGCGACCCGGGAGAGCGTCCTCTTCCTGAACGAGGCCAAGGGGATCGAGTACTCCCGCCGCACCATCGCCAAGCCGGGCTTTGGGCCCGCCCTGACCAGCACCTTCGCCGACGTGGCGCTGAAGCACCTGTGCGCCAAATGACCCTCAGCTTCCGACATCAGCCATGACCCACCCGCCGCCGGTCCTCGCCGAGGCGCACTGGCCCGCTGTCGCGGCGGCCCGGTACGAGGTCGCCGTCCTCCCCTGGGGCGCCACCGAGCCGCACAACCGGCACCTCCCCTACGCCACCGACAACATGGAGGCAGACGGCATCGCCGCCCTGTCCGCCACACGGGCAAACGCACGAGGGGCCCGGGTTGTCGTGCTCCCGTGCGTGCCGTTCGGCGTGCAGACGGGGCAGCTCGACCTCCCGCTGGCCGTCAACATGAACCCCAGCACGCAGGCGCGCGTCCTCGCCGATGTGATCGCCGCGGTGGAGCGGGCCGGCATCCGGAAGTTCGTGGTGTTCAATGGCCACGGCGGCAACGACTTCAAGCAGATGCTGCGCGAACTGCAGCCCCAGACCCCGGTCTTCCTTTGTTCGCTGAACTGGTGGCAGGTGGTGGACGGCCGCGGGTACTTCGATGAACCCGGCGACCACGCGGGCGAGTTGGAGACGAGCGTGATGCTGCACCTGCGCCCAGAGACGGTGCGCCCGCTGTCCGAGGCGGGGAATGGCGCGGAGAAGAAGCCCGGGATGACCGGATTCCGCGAGCGCTGGGCTTGGACGCAACGGCCGTGGTCGACGGTGAGCGCCGACACGGGCATCGGCGATCCGAAGGCCGCGACCGCGGACAAGGGGAAGCGGTACGTGGAGGCGGTGGCCGACCAGATCGCCCAGTTCCTGCTGGAGCTCTCGCAGGGTGATCCGGCCTCGATGTACAAGTGACGCGGTCGCTGCGCGTGGTCGCCGCGCTGGGCGTTGGCGCCGCGCTGGCCGCGTGCGGCGAGCGCGCGCCCGCTTCCCAGTCAGCGCCCCCGGCCGCGCGACCGCTGGCCTTCCAGCGGGGGGCGCTCTTCGTGCGCGACGATTCATCGTTCACGTTCGTAGCGTGCGGCACGCTCACCGAACAGGTCGTGACCCGCTCGCCACGCTCGCAACTTGACGAGGCGCTCGCCGCCGTGAACGGCGCCGTGCGTGACTCGGCCTTCGTCGAGTTCCTGGCCGACACGGGCCGGGGTGCCCTGCACGTGCGCGAGACGCTCTTTGCGACGTCACTCGGCGAGGGGAGCCGCTGCGACCAGCCGCGCCTCCCGTTCGAGTGGGTGGCTGTCGGGGTCGAGCCCTTCTGGCGCGTCACGTTCGACGGCACGCAGTTGGTGCTCGAACGTCCCGACCCGCCGCGCGAAGTGGT
>VHBQ01000116.1 GCA_016871855.1 Gemmatimonadota bacterium | reverse complement strand
GCGCGCCGCCGCCGATGGGGATGCGCGGGCCGTAGAAGTCCATGGCGAGCTTGCGCCCGGTCTGGCCGTTGTCGCCGTTGCTGCCGGCCTGCACCAGCGGCCCGTTGGGATTGATCGACAGCCCGACCTCCCGCCACGGCGCGCGCCAGCGGACGTCCGCCGATTGCGCCCGCTCGTACGCCTCGCGCAGCACGCGCGCCACGCTCTCGCAGACGTCCATGAAAGCTGCCTCCTCGCGCTGCTGCAGCGTCACCAGCACGTGCTCGAGGAACCAGCCGCCGGTCTCCTCGCGCAGGCGCAGGAGGATCTTGCCGTCCGGCCCCTGGCCGGCGAGCGCGCCCGTCTGGCATGAGCCAAAGAGCGCTTCGCGGAAGATATGGCAGAGATGGTGCTCGGGCGGAAGATATCGGGTCTTCGCGTCGTAGCCAGCCCAGCCGATCACCACGCTCTGGTCGTTCACCTTCGCCGTGAAGCGCGCCGGGTCGTCCACCAACTGGCAGACGGCGCTGTGCACCGTGTAGCGGGCGGCCTCGATGTGGTTGCCGGCGACGTACCCGATCGCCTCGCCCGTCTCGACGACGATGTCGCGCAGGCTCCTCTCCAGGGGACGGGGGGTGCAGATGCCGCCGGTCATCCACATCGAGCAGCTCCATGCGGCGATCTCGACCTGGGCGTAGGCGTCCGGGTCGATCCTGACGCACTCGGCGACGATGGCGTCGGCCACCTGGTCGCAGAACTTGTCCGGGTGGCCGGGCAGCACCATTTCGCTGACGCGAATCATGCGTGCCTCCCGCCCAGCGCCGGCAGCTGGGTGTAGGGAATGCCGCTGCGCGCGAGCTCGGCCGGGCTGCCCTCGCGGGTGACGAGCACGTGCAGGCGCGTCGCGCGCGCCTGCGCGACGAGAACCGGGTCGAGCTGCTCGATGTAGCCGTCGGTGACGACCACGGCGGCCTCGGGCTTCGTCCGCGCCAGGTGCGCCAGCACGCAGCCCATGCTGGTGCCGCCGCTGGTCTGCGCCTTGAGCGCGCCGCGCTCGATCACCGCCGGCGCCACTTCGTCGCTGAAGGCCCAGAACGGACGGCGGATGTGGCCCGAAAGGCGTCCGAGCAGGGCAACGAGGTGCGGCATGCCCGACCACATCGAGCCGGAGACATCGAGGTACACCTGCGCCGTGCCTGAGCGCTCCTGCCGCGCTCCCTCCCAGCGCGCCTCGGGCAGGAAGGGCATCCACATCGCGCCCAGGAAGGCGCGCCTGTCCCGCGGCGAGAGCGCCGGCAGTCGATACTCGGCCGGGATTTCGCGCCGGCGCGCGCGCCGGTCCGACACGAGATGTTTTTTCAGGATGGCGAGCGTGATCCGCCGCCATTCCGCCAGCGCCGTGTCCTGCGCCGCGAAAAGCGCCTCGAAGGGCAGGCTGCCGACGCCGCGTGTTCCCGGTGCGCGCCAGATGCCCGAGCCATTCATCTGCCGCAGGGCGCGGCGCAGCGCCTCTGCGAGCGGCCCCTCGATCCCTTCCCCGAACGCACCGTGGTCGCCGATCAGGTCGTCGAGTCCGCCGATGCCGGAGGCTTCCAGCACGAAGGGATCGCCGTCCTGCGGCGGCTGACTTTTACCCGGGGATGGCCTTGCCAACTGGCGTCCGACCTGCTCGGCCAGCTCCTCGATGTCGTCGGCCACCAGTCTGCCGGCGTAGAGCGCTTCCCATGCCTGCACCCATTGCGGCAGAGGCCTGCGCTGCAGCGCCGCCTGCTCGAACCAGCTTGCTTCATTCGCGTTCATCGGCCGCAGCAGCTTCCTCAGATCGGGGCACTTCGCGTAGTAGCGCGCCATGAACGCCGACCAGGCCGGCCCGTGCTGGCGGTGGAGGATGGCGTTGATGACGGCGTCCGCCGCGAGGTGCCGCGCCGGCGTCGGCTGGATCAGTGTTTCCGTGTGGCGCAGCAGGACGTGGAGGAACTCGTGGCAGATGACCGCCTTGACCTCCTTGTCGCTGGCGCAATGCCGGGCGACGAAGCCCGGGTTCACCAGCAGGCGCGGCCGCGCCTCGCAGGTCACGGCGAGCGTCGGCACCGCGTCCGTGAAGCACAGCTCAAGTATCTTCAATACGGCGCGGATGGCGAAGGGGTTCTCGTCGATGAGCTCGCGCAGGATCGCGCGAAAGCGCTGTTCGTTCATGCGTAGAACCCCGCCGGATCGAAGAGCTCCAGCCCGCGCGCCAGGCTGGCCTCTGTCCAAAGCACCGGCCGCAGCGGGTCGAAGTACTGCGCCGTGCACAGCCCCAGCATCAGCGCCTGGCGCAGCACTTCCGCGCGCGCGCCGATGGCCACCGGCAGGCGTTCCGCCCCTTCCGGCAGCGGACGACAGACGAGGCGGCGTTCCGGCATGGGGAAATCCTCGCGCAGGTCTTCACGCGAGCCGTAGCCCTCCTCGGCGAGGATGCGCCCCAGCGTTTCGACCGGGGCTTTTCCGCCGAAGTCGAGGCCGAGCCGTATCACGCGCGGACAGCGTATGGGACCGCCGTCGCGGCCGAGCAGCGTCGAGGACACGCGCTCCTTGCGCGTGCGGCTCATCGGCCCGCCCATGTTGGCGGAGAGCGGGCGTCGTTTCGCCGTACCGGGAAAGGCAAGCCCGTTCATGCCAGCCCCCTTTCCTTCAGCAGGGCGACACAGCCCTCTATCTCGTCCTCCAGCGCGACGGGATCCGGCGTACTCAGCCGCTCGACCAGGCACCAGTCGAAGAACTGCCGCGCGCGCGCCTTGCGCCCGCTGCCCTCATCCAGCCCTGCCAGCACACGGGCGAAGCGGTCGGCGTCCGGATGGCGCGTGCCGTTCTGCGAGTGCGGCTCCTGCCAGCTCATCTCGCCATCGACGGAGAGCACCGGGATGGCGATCTTGCCGAGATCGTTGACGCTCTCTGCCCCGATCGGCAACCGGCCCAGGACCGCCGCGGGGTAGGCGGCGAAGGCGAAGGCAGCAGCGCGCTCACGGGTCTCCGCCGCGAGCAGCTCGGAGACCGCCTGCGAGCCGGCATCCGGCGAGTCGCCCGCATCGAGCAGGATGGCTAGTTTTCGCGGCAGCGCGCGCTCGGCTACAAAGAGGTTCAGCCAGCGCTGCCGTCCGGGCGCGATGGCGTCCCAGGCGAGGCGATGCGCCGCAGCGACGGCTTCCGCGTTCGGTGCCGCGCCCCAGGTCTGGTGCGGCAGGCTCGCCTCGAGCACGGCGCGGAACAGCGACTCTTCGGCCCGCCCGGCGACGATGGTGGCGGCGAGCAGGCTGCGCGTCAGCAATCGCGCGCGCCGCGGTGAAATGCGGATGCCCGCGCCGTTAAGCGCGGTCACCGCCGTCGTGGCGTAGCCGATGATGGATTCGGGGCAGCTGGCGGATTTCTGCTGAAACGCCGTCCGCCAGGCCTCGACATGATCCCGCAACGTGCCTCCGTCGGCAGCGATCCTGCCCTCACCGCCCGGGTCGGCGATCTTCAGCCGCTCGGCCTCGCCCAGCGCGCTCCAGTCCTGCGCCTGCACGAACAGCGCGAAGCGGTCGGCGAGCGCCGGGTCGAGCGGCTCCGAGCCGGCATAGTCCTCCACGCCCGACTGGTCGCCGCTGCAGGGGTTCATGGCCGCCCATCGATAGCGCAGGCGCGGCAGCGCGATGCCCTGCACGCGGCGCTCGTGCACCAGCGAGAAGAGCCTGTTCTGGTGCTCCGGCTTGCAGCGGCTGATCTCGTCGATCAGCACCGACTCGGCGCCCCACACCGTGGCCGGCGTTTCAAGGAACCTGACGCCGCCGTTCTCCTGGTCCGGATAGGGGAATCCGACGAGGTCGTCGAACGAGATCAGGCTGGCGTTGTAGTGGCGATGCTCGAGCCCGAGGGTTTCGGACAGCGAGTTCAGCAGGTAGGTCTTGCCGGTGCCCGAGGCGCCGATCAGGAGCAGCGGATCCTCCGTCACCAGCGCCGCGTAGATGACGGGCTCGGCGCGGCCGAACCCGAACACGCCCAGCTCATCCAGGCGCGTGCAGTCCTTCATGTGCACTTCAATCTCCTCTTTAGCGGCTTTGCCGGATGGCGGGGGCCGCAAGCTGGAATCAAATCCCCCCGGCCCTTGAGGCGGGCCAGACCAAAGCTCACTGCGGTCGCATTCGCGCCGCCTCGACCAGCCATCTCGTCTGGAAGGGCTCCGCGTAGTAGGCCGATATGTTGTCCTGGGCCCGGTTGGCGTTTCTCACCATGCATTCTTCCAGGTCGGCCGTCAATCCGACCAGTTCCACCTTGTAGCCCGCACCCTTCATCGCATTGATCAGGGCAGCGACAGGTCCGAACTCGCTTGCCACCACCTCGGTGGCGATGTGCATCCTTCCGTCCGCC
>VHBQ01000115.1 GCA_016871855.1 Gemmatimonadota bacterium | reverse complement strand
CGGTCGCCCGGTTTGTCCGGGAGGCCACCTTTGGCACGCGGGTCATCCACCCCAAGGTGGTGCGCACCATCGAGACGGGCCAGTCGGCCGAGGGCCTGCATTACCTGGCCATCGAGTGGGCGCCGGGAGAGATCCTCGAAGGGTACGCCAAGCGCAACGCCCCGCTGCCGCCGGATGAGGTGGCGACCATCATCCAGCAGATCGCCGAGGCGGTGAGCGCGGCGCACGCCGCGGGCATCGTGCACCGCGACCTGAAGCCAGAGAACCTGATGTATGACCCGGCGTCGCGCAGCGTGAAGCTGCTCGATTTCGGCATTGCCACGGCCACGGACGTCTCCCCCGACGAGCGGCTCACGCGCGCGGGGTTCTTTGTGGGCACGCTGATGTACGTAGCCCCCGAGGCGCTGTCCGGGGAGATCGTCACCCCGGCGGCCGACCAGTACAGCCTGGCCACGATCGCCTATCTGCTCCTGACGGGGGCGCTGCCCTACACGGCGCGCACGCCGCGCGAGATGTTCACGCAACTCCTCTCGCAACCGCCACTCTCGTTGAACAAGGCCAAGCCCGGCGTGACGTACTCCGCCGCGGTGGAGCAGACGGTGATGAAAGCGCTCGAACGGGCGCCGCAGTCTCGGTACGCCGACTCGACGGAGTTTGCCGGTGCGCTCGGGACAGCGCTGCTTGCGCCAGACGCGCTAGGCGGGGCGGAGGAAGGCGGCTTCTTCGGGAAGGTGAAGGGGCTCTTCCGCCGCGACTAGCTCCGGGGGGAGGGGGGACGAGAACGGCAACAGCTTTACAGGAGATCGCGGAGGACACGGAGAACGGCAACTGCCACTTCTTGGGGGAACAACGCGCGCCACTCAAGCTCTTGCGTGGCGCGCCGTCGTTAACCCCAGCATTTGCCGTTGCAGTTCTCCGTGATCTCCGTGATCTCCTGTAGAGCCGTTGCAGTTCTCTGTGATCTTCCGTGAGAGCCGTTCAATCCGCCGTCACCGGCCGCGGCTCCACAAGGTCGAGCGGCAGCCAGACCGTGAAAGTCGACCCGACGCCGAGTTCGCTTTCAACGGTGATGTCCCCGCGCAGCAGGCGCGCCAGCCGCCGGGAAATGGACAGCCCAAGCCCCGTGCCGCGACGCTGCGAATCGCCGCGCGGCCCGGCATTGACCTGCTCGAATTCCTCGAAGATGCGCTCCTGGTCACGCTCAGCGATTCCGGTCCCCGTGTCGCTCACCTGCAGCGCGACAAACGACCCGCCTTCGGCCAACAACGGCCGGCGCCGCGTCCGGCCGGCCATCGCCGTGACCGCGACATCCGGCACCCGTACCGCGCGCACGGTGATGGTGCCCGCTTCCGTGAACTTGATGGCGTTCCCGAGCAGGTTCACGAGGATCTGGCGCAGGTGCGTGGGGTCGGTCTCGACCTTGGGAAGCGACGCCGGCACCGCCACGCTGAAGGTGAGCCCCTTCTCGTTGAGCAGCGATTCCACCTCGCTGGCGACGTCAATCACGAACGCGCGCAAGCTCAGCGATTCGGTGGACACCTCAAGCCGCCCGGCGGCCAGCTTCGAGAGGTCGAGGATCTGGTCCACGAGCTCACGCAGGTGGTTTGCCGAAGACTCGATGCGCTCCACTGGGGCGACCTGCCGGGGCGCGAGCGCGCCGTAGGCCCCTTCGCGCAGGAGGTCGATGAACCCCACCACCGCGGCGAGCGGCGTCCGCAACTCATGTGAGGCGTTGGCCAGGAACTCGCTCTTCGCGCGGTTGGCGCGCAGCAGCTCGGCAGAGAGCCGTTCGAGTTCGTCGGACCGGTCGGCGATGCGCCGCGCCTGCGCCCGCTCGTGCCGCAACGCGATCACCAGCGCGGCGAGTGCGCCGAGCGCGCACGCCCAGAGGATCAGCCGGTCGCGGGTGATCTCGGCGGCGCTCGCCGGCACGGCGGGCACCTCCGCCGCATGGCGCGCGAGATGGTCGCCAACGATCAGCCCAACCACCACGCAAACCACGATGAGCGCGAGCGCCAGCAGCGAGAGCCGCCGACCGGGGCGGCGTGCTGGCATTGACCGGTCGTTCACGCTCGGATAACCTCAGCCTTCATGGACCCCCACGCCACGCTCGTCCAGATGCTCGCGACCCGCTCCGCGCGCCGCGGCACCTTCACGCTTGCCTCCGGACGTCAGTCGGACCTGTACATCGACGCCCGCCTCACCACCATGAGCCCCGACGGCCTGGCCGTTATCGGGCCGCTGGCCCTTGATCGCATCCGCGCCCGCGGCTGGAGACCAGACGCGGTCGGCGGCCTGACCCTCGGCGCCGATCCTGTATCATATGCGATCGCGCACGCTAGCGCGCTCGCCGGCACGCCGGTTCGCGCATTCACCGTGCGAAAGGAGGCGAAGGCGCACGGCACGGGCAAGCAGATCGAGGGGCCGTTTCAGCCGGGCGATCGCGTGGTGGTCATCGAGGACGTGATCACCACGGGCGGTTCGGCGCTCAAGGCCATCGAGGCGATCGTCGCGGCCGGCGGACAGGTGGTCGGCGTCCTCGCCGTCGTGGATCGCGAAGAAGGGGGCCGTGAAGTGCTGGAGGGGGCGGGCCACGCGGTGGAGGCGCTCGCCGGTGCCCGCGAACTCGTCGCGGCGATGCCGTAGCCGCGCGTCAGGTCACGCAGCGCTGAATGCCGTTGACGAGCGTGGTGACGTTGAAGTTCATCAGCAGTCCCCGCGAGAAGCCGCCGAGCCGGAGATAGGTGATGAGCTGCGCCCGATGAATGGGCAGCAGCACGTCCACCGCCTTGAGCTCCACGACGAGCGCGTCCTGCACCACGAGGTCGAGGCGCAAGCGCGGGCTGAGCGTTGCCCCCTTGTACACGACGGGCAACGCTGCTTGATACTCAAAGTCGACCCCGCGCGCGAAGAGCTCGTGCGCGAGCGCTGCTGCGTAGATCGACTCGAGGAGCCCGGGGCCCAAATGACGATGCACTTCGATGGCGGCGCCGATGACTTGTTCGGTCAACGGATCGGGTTCGTACTTGATGTCCATTCGGTCTCCGTTGGTTGAGGGGAAGGGAACGGCAACCACTTCACAGGAGAGCACGGAGGGCACGGAGAACGGCAACTGCAAACCCTGGGGTTAACGACAGCGCCTCACGCAAGCGTTTGAGTGGCGAGCGCTGTTCCCCTAAGACGTGGTAGTTGTCGTTCTCCGTGTTCTCCGTGATCTCCTGTGAAAGCCGTTGCCGTTCTCGTCCCCCTTCACCCCACCCGCACGGGCCGCCCGGGCGGATTCCCGGCCAGCGGCCGAAGCGCCCTCAGCGTGCGCAGGTGCGGGCGTACGAGCTCGTCACGGAATCGCGTCAGCATGCCCTGCCCATCGAGCGTCCGACGGAACTCACCAGCGGTCACCCCCAACATCGTCTTCACATGGCGGCAGAAGCTCTGCGCCGACGAGTACTCGAGTTGATTGGCGATGTCGCCGACGCTCGCCCCGGGGTTTTCAAGGAGCCGCGCCACGCGCACCAGGCGCGCCCAAGCGAGGTACCGCTTGGGGGAAGGAAGTTGCGCCCGGAAGAACCGGCTCATCAGCGTGCTTGGCAGCACATTGAGTGCCAGGGCCATTCCTTTGACGGTCGAGACGGGGTTCTTGCCCTGAAAGAGCGCCTCGAAGAACCGCCAGCAGTCCTCGGGCACCCCGTCGAGCTCCTCGCGCAGCATGGCGAGCGCCAGCCGTTCGACGTTGCTGACCGCTTCGCGGGCTACGATATCCCGGAGGCGGTGCCAGCCACTGGCCTCGCGAACATCCACCAGTCGGCGAATGCCGCAGTTGCCAAGGCTGAGCACCGCATGGGGCGTGGTCTGGTCCACCTGCGAGAGGAGGGCCACCACGGGCACGCGTGGGAACTCGCGCACCAGGCGCGCCACGCCGGGCGCCTGCGCCGTGAGTTGCCGTCCCACGGACATGAAGACGGCTGCGGGCGCCGCGCGCCGCACGTTGTGGCGCAGGGCGTCCACCGAGTCGTGGTGGATGGCGCGGTAGACGCCGCTCCCGGCGGCCTCCACGCGCAGTCGTTCTCCCGGATCCACCCAGGTGAGGACAGCGGGCGACGGCGGGGGTCCATGGCGAACGGTCACATCATCCTCCGGTTTTGGGGTCGGCCGGAGGATGTGCGGCGGCGTCATCAAATCGTCACACGCCCGCGATCGGCGCGCGGGGCGGCGTCATTCAGGGCTCGTGGGTGCTATCTTTCGTGATGGAGATCGGTCGGCCGGACGGTCGCGTCGCGCGAAAGCGCGCCGAGGAAAGTCCGGGCTCCATGGACACGCTGCCAGGTAACGCCTGGGCACGCCGCGAGGCGTGACGGACAGTGCAACAGAAA
>VHBQ01000114.1 GCA_016871855.1 Gemmatimonadota bacterium | reverse complement strand
GCGAGGGCGTACTCCACCTGCTCGGGGCCCGTGAAACCCGTACCGCCGAGGATGAGGATGTTGAGCGGCATCTGGATGCGGCTCCCGGGGGAGGGGTCGATGTACAGCCGCCGAGGCGGCTCGTGGCGGGGGTAAAGCTACACCGCCCTGCGCCGGTCTGCACTCGATCGGTGCCCCAAGCACGGACGACCTCGGCGTTTCGCTCTCATCAGGTAGGGTCGTGTCGGACTGCCTTGAGTCTGGCCGCATGCTAGCGTGCGTATGCGGCAGGTCAACAGGGAGTCAACAATGCGAGTCATTTCTCACGTGGTGATGGGCGGGCTCGTCGCGGGGTTCGTCGTCGCGACCACTCCGCTGCAGGCGCAACAGAACGAACGCTTGGCCAAGGCGGTGGCCGAGATGGAGCGACTCGACGCGCTCCGATCCGGCCTCGCGGCGACATTTGAACAGACCGGAGCACCCGCCGATCAGGCCGCCTTCGGACAGGTGTGCAAGCCCGTGGGCCTCGCCATGCAGCAGGGCGCGAAGGAGCACGGGTGGATCGCGCGGCAGGTGGCGGTCAAGTTCCGCAATCCCGCGAACCAGGCGGATGCGGAGGCGGTGCGCCTGATGCAGCAGTTCCAGCGCGACACGTCTCTGCGCGGGATGATGCTCCGCACCACAATGGATGGCCGGAGCGGCATCCGGTACGTGCGGCGCATCACCGTCGAGCGGTCCTGTCTCGCCTGCCACAGCGAGATGAATAAGCGCCCTGAGTTCATCAAGCAGAACTATCCCCTGGACCGCGCCTTCGGGTTCCGCGCCGGCGAGCTGCGAGGGCTGTACAGCGTGTTCATTCCGGACGCGGGGCGGTAGGAGCGGCGGGGCGTCTCGCATCGCTCACATCCCACGCCTCGGATGGCAGACACCCTCCCGCGACCAGGTCGCGGGAGGGTGTCGTGTAATGCGTTCGCGCTGATGTAATCGGGACGGCGGGATTCGAACCCGCGACCCCCTGAACCCCATTCAGGTGCGCTACCGGGCTGCGCTACGTCCCGTCCGCCGCGGGGCCATGGCCCCGTTCGGACAGAATGAGAAAGTTATCCCGCCGCACTCACCGATACAAGCGCAGCCGACCCCTCACCGCACCTCCACCCGCACCCCCGCCACTGGCATGATGCGCGGCTCGCGATACGGCGGCTGATAGTTGCAGTAGAGGAACGGCAGCACCGTGCGCCCCTGCGCGACCGCGCGTGCCAGCACGGAATCGGGGAGCGCCGCAAGGTCGTTGCCGTCCCCCCACACGGGCTGGCCACACTGCCAGTTCGTCCCGGACAGCAGCCACGCCGCCGCCGGCTCGAGATTGGTCGTCCAGAGGATCCAGTAATCACCAATCGTCGCCGGCGCCCGCAGCCGGAGTGGCACGTCAATGATCGCATCGGAGATGCCGGCCAGCAGCGAGCGGACCGTCAATGTGTCACGCGGCGCCACTCCCCACGTCGTCGTCTGTGCGAGCGCCCACACCGCGTCGCGACTCAACGTCGTGTAATGGAGTCGCACCTCTCCCTCGATCGGCGCGCCACGCGCCACACGCAACACATAGGGCGCCTCCACCACGCGCTGGCCCGCCGCGTGCACACTTTCGACCAGCAGCTCAACGTCGTGCCGCGCTGCCAGCACCAGCGGGGGCAGCCGGCTCATCGTGAAGCGCAACTCGCTCCCCGCCTCCCATTTGGGCGGGAAGAGCGAGTCGAACACGGCCTCGCCGTGACGCACGATCACCGACGTCCGCCCGCGCAACCCGAGCGAGTCGGGGCGGAGCCCCGCCTGCACCACGTCGCCGTCGCGCCGCGTGCTGCGCCATCCCAGCCGGTTGCGCACCTCCACCCGCGGCGGCACGGGATACAGCTCAAACGGACTCAGTGCCGTCGTGGGATCGAGCTGCGAGGTGCTCACCAGCGTCACCGGCTGCAGCGCCCACGCGGCGGCGACAGACAGCGTGAGCAGGGCCGAGCCCACGGCCACCGCCGGCCGTGACCGCCACCACCGGCGACGCCACAGCAGCGCCCGACGCAGCGACCGATGGAGCTCCGCGTCGCCTCCCGCGCCGCGCAGCGCCTCGACGAAACCGTCGGCGCTGAACGGCATCACCCGCTGCGCCGCATACCAGCGCACGGCCAGCGCGCGCGCCGCCTCAATCTCGCCGCCCTCGAGCAGCAGGCGCACTGCCCGCCGAAGCGCGCCGAGGTCTTCGACATCGCGCGAGAGACGCTCGCCAAGCGCGCGCGCCATCCGCCGCCAGTCCTCAGGCGGCACCGAGGCACGGGCGTCCTCCGCAATCAGGGCGTGCGCGAGACTCCATCGCGCGCCGGCATCGCGCAAGACGAGCCCCAGTTGCTCGAGGCGAGAGAGCTCGACTCCGACCGCCGCCGACGGCGTCTCGCCGACCATCTCGAGGTCGGCGGTCGTCACCGGCGCGTCGGCCATCGCCAGCAGCGCCAGCAGCGCGCGATCGCCGTGCGAGTACGCCTGCAGCCGCGCCTCGGGCCGCGACGAGCGATCAAGCAGTCGCTGCCAGGCGTCGGCATCCCCCAGCCGCCAGTGGCCGTCGATGATGCGCAGCGCCTCGTCGGAGACCGCCTCGTGCAGCAAACGCACCACGTGAAAGGGAACGCCAGCGCACACGCGGTGCACGGCGGCGACCATCGTATCGAACTCCCCGCCGCGCTCCGGCTCGGCGACCGAGCACATCAGCGCAGCGATCTCGTCGAGCGCCAGCGGCCCCAGCGTGACTCGCGCGTCGCCGCAGCCGAGGTCCGGCGTCGCGAATCGCGAGGAGGCGATGACGAGCAGCGGCACCTTGCCGACTCGCGCGAGCGCGCGCTCGATCACGTCCAGCGAACCGCGATCGGCCCAGTGCAGGTCGTCGAGGAGCAGCACGAGCGGCGCCTCCTCGCCGACGGCGGTGAGCAGGTCCGCGAGCGCCTGCCCGTGCTGCACCCACAGCGTCGGGTTGTCGAGGGAGACGCGCACCGGCGACACGGAGAACCCGTCGGCGAGGCTCGGCACCACGCCGGCGAGGACGGCGGCCGAACCGGGCGTCACCCCCGCCGCGCCGGGAAGGGCGCTGAGGCGGCCGACGACGTCGGCCAGCAGCGCGAACGGATCGTCGCGCTCGCGCTGGCGGGACGCGATCGTCACGACCTGCACCCGGCGCGTCGCCAGACGCCGCGCGAGTTCCTGCAGGAGGCGGGTCTTGCCGATCCCCGGCGCCCCGACAACCAGCATGCGCTGTGGCACACCCGCCGCCGCCTTCGCCCACGCGGCCAGCAGCGCCGTGAACACTTCGGCGCGCCCCTGAAACTCGAGCGTGTCGGGGAGCGCGCCGGGCGGCGCGGCGTCCTCTCCCCTCGACTTCGCCACCGCCAGCGAACCCACCAGCTGGGCGATGAAGCGCTCGAGCGAGGGGTCCAGCGGACGACCGTCGTCCGCGCGCCGAGCGCGCAACGACGAAATCTCGAGCAGGAGCTGTCCCGCGCGACCCGCCAGCGAGAGCACGTCGAACCGACGCCGCCACATCGCATCGTCCTCCGGCGACTCCTCCACCATCCGTTCGCTCAGGGCGAGCGCCGCGTCCACATCGCCGCGCCCGATCTGGTCGCGCAGCGACTGCACCGCGGCGGCCAGGAACGAGCCCTGCAGGCACATGCGCTCCATGTCGGCCCAGCGTTCGAACTCCGCTGCCCCCGGCGCCGCGAACTGCGGGATGAACGGCCCGCTGTACGCCGCCACCGCGTCGGTGTAGCGCCGTGCCTCGACCGCGTGCACGAACCGCTCGGCGTCCACGTGCAGCGGCGCCGCCAGCTCGAGCCATTCCCCGTCGGAGTAGATGGCATCGGGGCCCAGGTGATGGCGCAGGGTGAAGAGCGCCTGACGCAACGACCCGCGGCGCTGCGCCTCGACCGAGTCGCCCCACAGCAGGTCCGCCACCACGGAACGTGAGCCTCGCCGGTTGCGGGCGCAGGCCAGGTAGGCCAGCACGGCGAGCGGCTTGCCGGCGCCCAACTGCGGGGCGCCATCGGCGTCTACCAAATGGAATGCCCCGAGCAGATGCAGCGTCGGCGCCGGCGCCGGCGCCGGCGCCGGCGCCTGCTTGCGCCCCGACGGAGCGTCGCGATGATCAGGAGACGAGGACGTGGGCACTGAAGGGAATCTTATGCCGCGCGTCAAGACGCCGTTATCCCGCCATCACCTAGAACCTGGGATTCACCACGTTGTTGTAAATCGACCCAAACGTGTAGCCCACCCCAAGCCGCATCTTGGAGTTGACCCGGTTCGGTGGAGCCTTACTCTCTGTGTGAGAGGAGGAGCCCCCGATGCCCCGTCGTCCCGCCGCCTATCCCGCGGCCTATCGTGA
>VHBQ01000113.1 GCA_016871855.1 Gemmatimonadota bacterium | reverse complement strand
CGTTCGGGCTCGTGGCGAGTGCAGCAGCGCCGCTCCGGCTTCGTGGCGGGCTCATTCGGCCCCAGGCACAATCGAGCTGACGCTGTGCAGAAGATGCACCAATTCTCACGAAACGAGACATACAAGGCAGAAGGGCACGAAGGGGCACGAAGGAGAACTTGGGGGAACGACGGCGCGCCACGCAGAATCCGGCGTGGCGCGCCGCCGTTCCCCCAAGGCGTTCTTCGCGCCCCTTCGCGCCCTTTGCCTCTTCGTGGTATCAGCAAAAAGGGGCTGTCCCGAAACGCCTAGCCCACCCCCTGCCACTTCGGCATATTTCAGCCCAGCGAGGGCCCCCGCTCACTCGCCACTTGCGACCCATACCCCGGGCCGAGCGCCCGCTGGGAGCCACCAGCCGTGTCTGCCGAAAACGCCACCCTGCTCAAGACCCCGTTCTACGCGATGCACGTCGCGTTGGGCGCCAAGATGGTCCCCTTCGCCGGCTTCGAGATGCCGGTGCAGTACCCGGCCGGCATCACCGCCGAGCACAACACCGTGCGCACCGCGTGCGGCGTGTTCGATGTAACCCACATGGGCGAGTTTAAGATCACCGGCCCGCAGGCGATGGAGTTCGTGAACTACGTCACGAGCAACAACGTCGCCGCGCTGGCCAGCGGCCAGGTGCACTACTCGGGAATCCTCTACGAGAACGGCACCTTCGTGGACGACTGCCTCGTCTACTTCCGCACGAACGACCACGTGATGATGGTCGTGAACGCGTCGAACAAGGACAAGGATTTCGCCCACATCAGCAAGTACGTCGGCAAGTTCGACTGCAAGCTCGAAGACATCAGCGACAACGTGGCGTTGCTCGCCCTGCAGGGGCCCAAGGCGCAGGAGATCCTGGCCACGCTCACCGACGCGAACCTCGACGCCATCAAGTACTACCACTTCACCGACGGCAAGGTCGCCGGCGTCGGCCCGATGATCATCTCGCGCACCGGGTACACGGGCGAAGACGGCTTCGAGCTTTACCACGACGTGAAGGACGCCAAGGCGGTCTGGGACGCGATCATGGCCACGGGCAAGGTGCAGCCCGTCGGACTCGGCTGCCGCGACTCGCTGCGCCTCGAGATGGGGATGGCGCTCTACGGCAATGACATTGACGACACGGTCACGCCGCTCGAGGCCAACCTCGGCTGGCTCGTGAAGCTCAAGAAGGGCGACTTCGTCGGAAAGGCCGCGCTCGAAGCGCAGAAGGCGGCAGGCGTGCCGCGCAAGCTCGTGGGCTTCACCATCGCCGACAAGGCGTTCCCGCGGCACGGCTATCCCGTCTTCGTGAACGGCCAGCCGAGCGGCACCGTGTGCAGCGGGACGATGAGCCCGTCGTGCGGCCTGCCCATTGGCACCTGCTACGTCCCCACCGCGCACGCCACGCCCGGCAACCAGATCGAAATCGAGATCCGCGGCAAGCGGCTCACCGCGACGATTACGGAGATGCCGTTTTGGAAGCATGGGTCGCATAAGTAGAAGCTGACGGTGGACGGTGGAGGGTGGACGGTGGAGAAGCCGCCCATCATCCACCGTCGACCGTCCACCGTCCACCGTCCACCGTCAACCGTCTACCGTCACTTGCGCGTCCTCATCACCCTCACCGACGTCGAACCCGCGGTGCGCTTGAATGCGCTCCTCGAGTCCGCACTCGACGTCGAGACGTTCGTGGTCTCGCCGATGGACGACCTGCCGGGCGCGGTGCAGCGGCATCGCCCCGACGTGATTGTCTTCTCGGGAGCGCTGCTCGACGCGCAGACGGTGGCCATCGTGCGTGACCAGCTCTGGCTGGGGACGGCGATGGTGGGGCTGGCGGACGTCGGCGACGCGGGGCTCGAACTGCGGCTCAAGCAGATCGGCTTCAGCGAAGTAATCACCAAGCCCGTGGCCGCCGCGGAGGTCGCGCAGACGGTGCGCCGGCTGCTCGATCGGCATCGGCTCGCCACCCTCACCGGGCTCTGGGGCGAAAGCGACGCGGTGCGCGAGGTGCTGGTGCAGGTGGAGCAGATGGCGCCGGTCACCAGCACGGTGCTCGTGGAGGGGGAGAGCGGGACGGGGAAGGAGCTTGTCGCGCGCGCCATCCACACGTTGAGTCCGCGCCGCACCAAGCCGTTCATCGCCGTGAACGTCGGCGCGCTTCCTGAGACGCTGCTCGAGAGTGAGCTGTTCGGTCACGAGAAGGGGGCGTTCACCGGGGCGGCCGAGCGGCGGATCGGGCGTTTTGAGCTCGCCCACGGCGGGACGATCTTCCTCGACGAGATCGGGGAGATTCCGCAGAGCACGCAGGTGAAGCTCCTCCGCGTGCTCGAGGAGCGGCAGGTGACGCGCGTGGGCGGGACGCAGGCCATTCCGGTGGATGTGCGCGTGATCGCGGCCACCAACCGCGCGCTCAAGGACCATGTGGCGCACGGCGAGTTCCGCGCCGACCTGTTCTACCGGCTGAACGTGCTGCGCATCTACCTGCCGCCGCTGCGCGAGCGGCGCGGCGACATCGGCCTGCTCGTGCGGCGCTTCGTGCACGAGTTCGCGACGATGCACGACCGCGAGTTCCACGGGATCAGCGGCGAGACGATGGATGCGCTGGTGAACTACTCGTGGCCTGGGAACGTGCGCGAGCTGCGGAATCTGATGGAGAGCATGGTGGTGCTGGCGCACGGGCGGGAGATCGGGCTTTCCGACATCCCGCCGGGGATCCGGGAGGGCGGGGCGGACCGCCTGCTGCCGATTCCGGTGGGGGCGTTCCTTCGCGAAGGCGCCAAGGCCGACGGGCGCGAGCTGGAGTTCATCGTGCGCTCACTGCTCGAGCTCAAAATGCAGGTGGAGGAGCTGCGCCGCCGCGTGGACGAGGACCGCGGCGTGCTGCATCAACTCCACGTGGGCGACCCTCGGCTCGTCGCATCGCTAATGGCCGCTGGGACGCCGGCGGGCGGTATCGAGCCGCCCGGGCTCGCACGCCCCAGCAACAGCGTCACGATCACGCCGGGAATGACGATGGCCGAAATCGAGCGCCTGGCCATCGAGGCCGCGTTGCGGGAGACGCGCGGCAATCGTCGGAAGGCAGCGGAGATTCTCGACATCGGCGAGCGGACGCTGTACCGCAAGCTGAAGGAGTACGGGGTCCCCGACGAGGTTGGTCTGACCGACGATTGAGGTTGGTTCGGAGCTCCAACTGACTAGAAATACGACAGTTTCAAGCGACAGGTCGTAGATTTCGTCGGCCCTGACGCGAAGTCGGGCTTGTGGTGTCCGTAGGTGTAGCGTTTTTTTGCAGTTTAGGAGTTTCCTCTGGCTCAGGTGGAAGCGTGAATCAGTCAGCGCATTCGGACGACCATCCGGAAATCGCCGGGACGGTACTGCCGCTGCAAAGGGCCGAGGAACTGCTAGCTTCGTTACATAGCGTGATAAGTGTGAGGATCGTCGCCACCGAGAGCGGCGGGGTGGACACGATCCATGTGCTGACGACGGGGGAGACGACACCGAAGCAGATGGTTCGCAACATCGAGAGCGCGCTGATGGCGCAGCTCGGGATGCGGGTGGACCATCGGAAGGTGAGCGTGGCGACAACGTCGGCGCGTCCGACGCCGGCGGCGGGGATCGCGGCGGCGAGCGAGGCGGCGGCCAAGGCGGCGGCGCAAGCGGCGGCGAGTCCTCGGCGGCTGATGTACTTCGAGGACATCGAGATTCGCGGGTCGCGCAACAAGGGAGTGGCGTGCCGGGTGACGCTGCGTCGCGGTGACGAGGTGTTCGTGGGGGAGGCGGAGGGGCACGAGAGCGACCGCAGCCGGATGGATGTGGCGGCGCGGGCGGCGCTGGAGGCGCTGGTGCAGAGCGACAACACCGAGCGTCGGCATCCGCACCTGGAAGGGACGAAGCTGATCGAGGCGTTCGACCGGGAGTTTGTCTTTGTGGGCGTGAGCCTGCGGCTAGGGCGCGACAGCGCGTTGGCGACCGGGAGCGCCGAGGTGAAGGATTCGAAGGAAACCGCCGTGGTGCTGGCGGTGCTGGACGCAACGAACCGTTGGGTGGCCGGGAGGACCGGTTAGCGGTGCTGGTGGCCTGACGGACAACAGAAGGTGGGGTTCCCGTTCCCGCTGAGCGTAGCGAGCTGAGCGGTACGGCGTACTTCTGCGCCATGAGCGAAGCCGACCCAAGCGGCAGCACTGTCCAGCGAGCGCTGGCGGGGACTTCGTGAAAGGGAGGTGACTCTCAAATGCTATTCATCCTGAGATTCATTGGGGCTCTGGCTGATACTTGGAGTTGACCCGGTTCGGTGGAGCCTTACTCTCTGTGTGAGAGGAGGAGCCCCCGATGCCCCGTCGTCCCGCCGCCTATCCCGCGGCCTATCGTGAACAGATCATAGCGCTGGCCCGGGCCGGCCG
>VHBQ01000112.1 GCA_016871855.1 Gemmatimonadota bacterium | reverse complement strand
GGACGTCGCGCGCGGGCTCCCTGCCTGGTCCATCGTCGGGCTCGCGTCGAACGCGGTGAAGGAGGCGCGCGAGCGCGTGAGTTCGGCGCTCGTGAATGCGGGCTTCGAGGTGCCGGCGCGGCGCACGACCGTGAACCTGAGTCCCGCCGACCAAGTGAAGACGGGGACGGCGTTCGACCTGCCCATCGCCCTCGCCGTGCTCGCGGCAAGCGGACAGCTCCCCTCCGAGTGTCTCGACGGGCTCTGCGTGGCGGGCGAACTGGGACTCGACGGGAGCGTGCGCCCCATTCGCGGCGCGCTCCCGATGGCGCGACTCGCGCAGCAGCGCGGCTATCGGGCGCTCGTCATTCCCGATGCCAATGGGGGCGAGGCCGCGCTCGCCACTGAGGCATCGCTCGCCGGGGCGTCCACGCTCGCCGAGTTGGTGGGTCAGCTGCGGGAGTCGCGGCTTCAGCCGCCGCCGAGCGCGAGCGCGCTGCCGGCATTGTGCGACGAGTCGCTCGATCTCGCCGACGTCGCGGGACAGGGGTCGGCCAAGCGCGCGCTCGAGATCGCCGCCGCTGGCGCGCACAACCTGCTCCTCGAAGGGCCGCCCGGGGCGGGGAAGACGATGCTCGCGCGGCGCCTCCCCACGATTCTGCCGCCGCTCACGTCGCAGGAGCATCTCGAGGTGGTGGCCATCCACTCGGTGGGGGGCGTACTTCCCGCCGGCGCCATTCCCGCACGCGTGCCCCCCTTTCGCGCGCCGCATCACACCATCTCGCAGGCGGGACTCATTGGCGGCGGAAGCGGCCCGCGCCCCGGTGAGGTAAGTCTGGCGCATCGCGGCGTGCTCTTCCTCGATGAGTTGCTCGAGCTGCCGCGTTACGTGCTTGATGCGATGCGCCAACCGCTTGAGGACGGACGCGTGGTGATATCGCGCGCGGCGCAGGCGGTCTCGTTTCCGGCGCGCTTTCAACTCGTGGCGGCCACGAACCCGTGCCCGTGCGGCGGGGTGGATGCGCGGCCGCGCAGTTCGCTCGACGCGCCGCAGCCCGTGCACGCGGTCGCGGAGCGCGATGCAGCGTGCCGGTGCACGGCGGCGGAGATCGCGCGATATCGGGCGCGCCTCAGCGGTCCGCTCGCCGACCGTCTGGATTTGCGTGTCACGGTGGCCCCGATCCCACTGGCCGCGATGCACGAGGGTGGACGCGAGAGCTCTGAGTGCGTTCGCGCGCGCGTCGTGGCGGCGCGCGAGCGGCAGCGGCGCCGGTATGCCGCGCACCCAGGCGTGACGGCGAACGCGCAGGCGCCATCGCGCGCGCTGCGAGGAGAGGCGGGACCGACGCCCGAGGCGCGCCGCTGGTTGCTGGACGCGGCCGGACGGCTGGCGCTTAGCGCACGCGGCTATGCCCGCGTGCTGCGCGTCGCGCGAACGATCGCGGACCTCGACGGGGTCGATCACGTCGATGCGGACGCCGTCGCCGAGGCCTTGCGGTTCCGTGGCACGTGAGCAAGATCAGGGTTTACCTTAGAAGATGTTCGAAAACCCCCCGATACCACCCGCCTCCATCGACCAATAAATCATCGTTCGCGCTCGGCGTTCCCTTCCTATTTATATGTGGGCGCCGTGGCGTGATCGTCGTTCGCCATGTCGTTCGCTTCACCGGAATTCCACGCACCCCACTGCATGTTCTACGTCGCCGGCACAGTTGCCGTCCTGTTCGCCTTCTGGGTGTTGCTGTCGGGCTTCTTCACCCCCTTCCTCCTTACGTCTGGGGTGGGCAGCGCGATCGTGGTCGTCTGGTTCTCGCGCCGCATGGGGATCGTTGCGCACGAAGGCCATCCGTTGCGCCTGAGCATGCGGGCCCTGATCACGTACGGGCCGTGGCTGCTGATGGAGATTCTCAAGGCGGGGTGGGATGTCACACGTCGCATCCTTCATCCGCGCCTGCCGATCAGCCCGACGATGACGCGCTTCAAGCCGTCGCAGCGGACCGACCTCGGCCTGATCGTGCATGCGAACTCGATCACCCTGACGCCGGGCACCATCTCGGTTGAAGTCGGACCCGACGAGTTTCTCGTGCACGCCATAAGCGCCGAAGGGGGCGCGTCGCTGGACGGCAGCGAGATGGACCGACGCGTGCGCGCCCTGGAGCTGGCCTCGTGATGTTCGCGGTCGCAGCGGCCGCGCTGCTCGTCACGATCGCGATGGCGCTCACGCGGGCCGCCCTCGGCCCGACGATCTTCGACCGGTTGCAAGGCGCCAACACCATCGGCACCTGCGCCATGCTGCTGCTGGCGGTGCTCGGCTTCCTCCAGGGACGTCCCGAGTTCCTGGACCTTGCGCTCGTCTACGGCCTGCTGAACATCCTCGGCACGATCGCCGTCCTCAAGTACTTCCGGCACGGCAACCTGGGCCACCCGGGTGACGCCGAGGAGCGCTCGAGCTGATGGCCACCGTGCTGGACGTGCTGAGCTGGGGGCTCCTCGTAACGGGCGGCTTCTTCTGCATCGTCGGCGGCGTGGGGCTGTTGCGCATGCCGGACTTCTTCACGCGGATGCACGCGGCGGGGATCGTGGAGACGATGGGCGCGGGGGCCATCCTGCTCGGCCTGCTGCTCCAGGCCGGCCTGACGCTGGTGGCCGCGAAACTGCTCATGATCGGCCTCCTGCTCTTCCTCACCAGCCCCGCATCCACGCACGCGCTGGCCAAGGCCGCGCTCGTTCGCGGCGTGCAACCGCTGCTCGCATCGCGGGAGGACCCATCACCGAAGCCCTGATCATCATCGCGCTCCTCGTGCTGATGGCGCTGGCGGTGGTCGTCATCGCGCGCAGCCGGAGCCTCTTCACGGTCATCATCCTCGGCGGCGCCTACTCGTTCCTGATGGCGACGGTGCTGACGGTGCTCGACGCCGTGGACGTGGCGATGACCGAAGCGTCGGTCGGCGCCGGCATCTCGACGGTGCTCCTGCTCAGCGCGCTCTATCTCTGCAAGAAAGAGGAGGCCGCGCCGCACGGCCGTCTGTGGCTGCCGCTGGCGGTCTCGATCACCACGGCCGGGATGCTGGTCTACGGCACGCTGGGACTGCCGGCGTTCAACGATCCGGCGGCGCCCATCCACACGCATGTCGTGCCGCGCTACCTGAACGATGTGATGCGCGAGACGGGCGTGCCCAACGTCGTGACGGCCGTGCTCGCGTCCTACCGCGGCTACGACACGATGGGAGAGACCACGGTGGTCTTCACAGCGGGTGTTGGCGTGATTGCGCTGCTGCGCCGCCGACGCCGGCAGAAGCAGGACGCGTCCGCATGAGACGCGACCTGGTCCTGCGGGTGATCGCGCGCACGCTGATCCCCTTCATCCTCCTCTTCGCGCTGTACGTGCAGTTCCACGGCGACTTCGGTCCCGGCGGCGGCTTCCAGGCCGGCGTGATCATCGCGGCCGCGATCATCTTCTACGCGCTCATCCAGGGCGTCGAGGCGACGCGCAAGTCCGTGCCGGAGTGGCTGGTGGAGACAATGGTCGCCAGCGGCGTGCTCATCTACTACGGCGTCGGGGCGGTTGGGCCGTTCTTGGGAGGCAACTTCCTCGACTACTTCGTGCTCAGCCACGACACGGTTCACGGTCAGGAGCGCGGCATCTTCTGGGTGGAAGTCGGCGTCGCCGTGACTGTCTCCGGCGTGATGCTGATGGTCTTCTACATGTTCGCCTCGCGCGCCAAGGACCCCGAATGACGCTCATCGGGTTCCTCTCCTATGCGATCACCATCTTCCTGATGGTGGCCGGCCTGACCATCGTGGTCTCCTGGGGCAACCTGATCAAGACACTGGTCGGGCTGGGGATCTTCCAGACGTCGGTCTACCTGCTCTTCATTGCGCCTGGAAAGCTGATTGGCGGCACGGCGCCGATTATTGACCCCCGCTTCACGGTCTACTCGAACCCACTGCCGCACGTGCTCATCCTCACGGCCATCGTCGTGGGTGTGGCGACGCTGGCGCTTGGCCTCGCGCTGGTCGTGCGGATTCGAGAGGCCTATGGCACCATCGAAGAGGACGAGATCCTCGCGCTGGATGCCGAGAACCCCGATGATGGCGGGCCGCGCGAATGAACGTCTCCGCGCACCTTCCCGTCCTGCAGGTCGTCGTGCCGCTCTTCTCGGCGCCGCTCGCCGTGCTGTTCCGGCGGGCCAGCGTTGCCTTCCTGCTGGTCACGGTGGCGAGCTGGGCGGCCTTCGCCATCGCCATTACGCTGTGGCTGCAGACCGGCGACGGGCAGGTGATCTCGTACGCCATCGGCAACTGGCCGCCGCCGTGGGGGATCGAGTACCGCGTGGATCGGCTCTCGGCCTTCGTGCTGATGCTCGTCTCGGGCATGGCCGCGATCGTCCTTCCGTACAGCCGGGCCAGCGTCGAGCGAGAGATCCCGGCCGAGCAGCACTACCTCTTCTACTCGCTATTCGCGCTGAGCGTGGCGGGCCTGCTGGGCATCACGGTCACCGGCGACGCGTTCAACATCTTCGTCTTCCTGGAGATCTCCTCGCTCTCCAGCTATGTGCTGATTGCGCTTGGACGCAACCGGCGCGCCTTGACGGCGGCGCTG
>VHBQ01000111.1 GCA_016871855.1 Gemmatimonadota bacterium | reverse complement strand
CGCCGGCCGGCGTGGTGGCCGCGCCCGGCTCCGCCGCGGCACCCTCGGCCGCCCGGGCTGGCCGAGTTGGGGCGGCGGCGGGCGACCCTGCTTCTTCGTCGCTCTCTGGCAGCAGCGGCGTCGGCTCGCCCTTCGCAAGAATCGCGAAGTACAGACCGTACGTCGGCTCGATTGGGTAGTGGGTCATGTCGAGCCATTGGGACTTCAGGCCGAAATCGGTGCTCGCCAGAAACCAGAGGTACTTGCCGCTGGCGTCCCACGCCGGGAACAGCGCGTCCGACATCCCGTCGGTCACCGCCTTGGCGACACCCGTCTCGACGTTCACCGCCACGATCTCGCGGTACAGCGAGTTGCGGTGCCGCACGTACGCGATCCACTTGGAATCGGGGCTCCAGACGGGGTTCATCGTGCGCTGGGGCACCATCCACGGATCGTCGCCCACGACCTTCGCCTGGCCACTCGCGACATCGAGCACCCAGAGCTTCAAATCAGTGTCGGTGTAGAGGATTCGCTTGCCGTCCGGCGACCAGGCCGGCGTGTAGTACTGCTTGTGGTTCGGGAGCGTGATCTCGCGCGGCGGCGTGAGGCCGTCGGCCGACTCGATGTACAGCTTGTACTCGCCGCTGCGGTCGCTGAAATACGAGATGAACTTGCCGTCAGGGCTCCACGCAGGGTTCTTCTCGGCCGAGCCGCTCGACGGCGCGAGGTTGCGGACGTCGCCCTTCTCCGCAGGGATCGTGAACACTTCGCCGCGCGCTTCGACCAGCGCGCGCCGTCCGGTCGGGCTCAGCGCCAGGTTTGCGATGCGCGCGCTCACGTCCTTCCACCCCGGCATCATCCACGGGAAGTCGCCCGCCGCGGAGATGGGCACGCGCCGGTGCTTGCCGGTCTTGGCGTCAAGTTCGTTGATGTACCCCGCCTGCTCGAACACCACCACGCCTGCGCCGGCGTCGAGGGTCTTCACATCGAAATCGGAGAAGTCGGTGACCTGCGCCAGCTTCTTCACCTTGGTGTCGTACGACCAGATGTTCGCCACGCCGTCGCGGTCGGAGATGAAGTACACCACGTCGCCGATCCACGCCGGCTCCATATCCTTGGAGTCGGTCCACGGCGGCGTCTCGACATCAAGTGTCTTCAGGTCGGCGATCCAGATGGGGCGGTTCTGGCCGCCGCGATAGTTGCGGCGCTCTTCATCCCAGCTGTTGTTCATGCGATACGCGATGCGCTTTCCATCCGGCGCGATACGACCCTGGTAGCCGCGGTAGATGTTCAGGTAGCTCTCCGGGCCGCCTCCCACCGGCACGGTGAAGAACTTGGGCGCGGCCGACGGTCCAAACGTCTCGCGGCTCGAGCTGAAGAGCACCGCCTTGCCGTCAGGCGTCCATCCCTGCACGAGGTCAGGCGACGCGTGCCAGGTGAGCCGCGTGGGCGTGCCGCCCTCGACCGGCACCACGTACACATCGGTGTTCCCGCCGTATTCGGCGCTGAAGGCGACCAGCGCGCCATCAGGCGAGAGCTTGGGATGCTGGGTTTCTCCTTGAAAGCTCGTGAGGCGACGGGCGGCGCCGCCGGCGCGTTCCACGACCCAGATGTTCTGCGCGTACGCGAAGGCGATGTGCTTGGCGCTCACCGAGGGCGAGCGCAGCAGGCGGGTCTGCGCCGGAAGCACCGCGGCGACACAAAGGCCCGCGAGGAGCCACCAGAGGGAAAGGCGTAGTCGTGACATAAGGGAGAGACTCATGAGAAGGGTGGAACTCACAGGCCGAAACCGGCACGGCGCCGATGTTGCGGCGCCGCACCGGTGACACGCTCGGGTGCGACCGACGAGCCCTACGGCGCGATCTGGTGTGTCGCCTCCGCCACCCCGCCGCGCGTGCTCAGGTAGCGTACGGTCAGCTTCTTCGCCGCCTCGGTGGCGCCGGCCTTCACCCGCAGGGTGATGGCCTTGGTCTCATTGCCGCCGAGCCAGAACTCCGGCACCCGGCCGATGACCGCAGTCCCCGGCGCCTCGCCGCGCACCATGATCATGTCCGGACGCACGATCTTCACGCGCTTGGCCATGTCCAGCGCCGTCGGCATCCGTCCGTTGTTGCGCAGCGTGACGGTGAGCTCGTGCGTCGCCGAGTCGGCCACGACAGGTGCGCCGCGCCGCGCCGCCTTGAGCGGCTTGGCCGGCGCCGATGCGACACTCACGATCTCGACGCTGGGCAGGGACATCGCCAGGTACAGGTTGAACATCGCCTGGTTGCGCGCCCACTTCTCCAGCCACTCGGGGGGCGCGTTCTGCGACCAGAACTTGGGATTGAAGCCGCCCATCTCCACTTCACCAAGCGCGCCCCCGGCGTTGAACTTGGTCCACGGCTTGAAGCACTTGCCGCCGTAGTCCTCGTCGCAGAAGCGCAGCACTTCATACTCGTCAATGCGGCCGTCGTTGTTGTAGTCCTTCTCGCGCCCGCCGTTCCAGAGTTCGTCGCCGTACCAGATGACGCCGTACTGGAAGTAGCCGAAGTCGGGCCCGTGCCCGAACAGCGGCGAGGGACGCGCCGAGTCGCCGGTGAACGGGTTCACCGGAATGCGCGTGTTGTAGACGCGGTATACGTCACCCGCCCACGGATACCCGGTCTTGGCCTTCCCCACGGAGTCGAAGTGCTGGTAGAGCTTGAGGTCGGCCGGGTACATGCACTCCGTTTCCTCACAGGTCGACGGCGCGCGCAGCATCATCGGCACGACGGTATCCATGGAATTGGCGACGCCGACGTTCGGATGCGACAGCAGAAAGAGCACCACCGCACGCGTCTCGGTTTCGGAGAGCGGGAACTCGCCGGCGCCCATCTGCGTCCAGCCGCGCCCGGTCGCCTCGCGCATCGGACGCCAGTTCTCCGGGTAGTTGCGGTGCAGGTCGAGTCCACCAATGCCGTCCTCGTTCACGCGGCCGTCGCCATCGTTGTCGACGCCCTCGGCCATCAGCAGGTAGTCGCCGCGCCCGGGCCCCACGCGGCGCATCAGCCGGCCGCTCTTGTCCAGGGTGTCGACCACGGCATCGCCCTTCCCTGGCCCGACGTACTTGCGCATTTGCATGATGAAACCGTCACCGTCGAGGTCCTCGGGCGGATCTTCGTCGAGCAGGCCGTCGCCATCGTCGTCGTACGGGCGCACCGTGCTGCGGTTGGCCTGCGCGGTGAGGCGGTACATGTCGGAACCGTCGGGGTTGTTGAGCGGACGGATGTAGATGGCGCGCGTCTTGAGCAACTGGGTGACGTCGGCGTCCTTGCCGTAGTTCTCGATGAGATACCAGGCCAGATAGAAGGCGCTCTCGGTGGCGGTGATCTCCCCCGAGTGGCGCCCGCCCTCGAAGAACGCCGCCGGCTTGTCGGTGTCCTTGCCGGTCTTCTTGTCGGTGAGCGTCAGCTGCCAGATGTCGCGTCCGCCGAAGCTCTTGCCGACGACGTACAGGTCCACCAGGTCGGGATGTTCCTTGGCCCACTTCTGCATCCACTGCTCGATCTCGATGCTCGTGTGGTAGTGCTTGAAGTCCATCTGGCCGGGGACGAGCGGCTTCACCTGCTCATAGTTCGTGAGCGGGAAGGCGCTCGGGCCGGTGCGCACACCCGGCACGACGTGCACCTTGGGCGGACCGGAAGGCCCTTCAGGACGCTGGGCGCCGCGCTGAGCCGCGGCGGACGAAGCCGCGACAGAGAGGGCGGCGAGGAATCCGAGAGAACGCAGGGTCATGGCGGGAACCCGGGACAGGGTGGTCACCGAAGCGGCGCGCGGGCCGCTACGGGTGCTACGCAACGCAACGCCGTATCGCTGGCCGCTCACGGCGCGGCAAACAGCCGCACGGTCACCGAGGGCAGCTGGTCCACGACGTCGTCCACCGTCAGCCGAAGCCGCGTCACCGACCGCGATGGATCCACGCGGTCCAGCTTGCAGTAACCAATCGTCTGGCCTTCGGCCAGCGGCATCCACCGGCCGTCGCCCGGGTCTCCTTCCAGGAGGTACCGCGCCGCCTGCTGGCCGTCCTCGACGCGCTCCGCGAGGCGCACGACACCAACCCGTGTCGGCGCCGGCAACGCGACCGTCCCCTCAAGCCGCGGCCCGGTCGTCGCGCGCCAGTGCCACGTCAGCGGAGGCAGCTCGCTCGCGAACAGCGCGTCACGCGCCGCCCGGAACTCCAGCAGGCGCCGTGCGTCGGCGTCGGCGAGCAGCCCATCACGGTTGGGCGGCACGTTGAGCAGCAGTTTGCTGTTGCGCCCCACTGACTGGAACCAGATGCGCATCAAGGCGTCCACGGACTTCACCTTCTCGTCTTCCGCCGGATGGTAGAACCACCCCGGTCGAATGGAGACGTCGGTCTCGCCCGGGCGCCAGACCGTGCCGTCGCGATCGCCATGCTGCAGCGACCGGATAATCTCAGGACCATCAACCCCCGGCGCCGTGACGATGGCGGGGTTCACCGTGGACCAGTTCGGGTCGCCCGCCGAGCCGGTCTCGTTGCCGATCCAGCGAACGTCAGGCCCGGCGTCGGAGAAGATCACCGCCTCGGGCTGCAAGCGGCGCACCGTTCCCCAGATGCGCGGCCAGT
>VHBQ01000110.1 GCA_016871855.1 Gemmatimonadota bacterium | reverse complement strand
GAGCGCCGCGGCCGTGCGCAGCAGCGTCCCGACATTGCCCGGATCCTGGATGCCGTCGAGCACGAGAAGTCGGCTGACTGGGCCCGGTACGAGGTTGTCGAGCGTCCCGTCCGGCTGGCGCGCGATCGCGAGCAGCCCCTGCGGATGCTCGGTGTCCGCCGCGGAGGCGAACTCGTCGTCGGACACCTGTGCCACCGGAACGCCGCGGTCGGTGAGGGCACGAATGGCGGCGGCGGCGCGTTCGTCAGAGGCGGCGCTCTCGGTGAAGAGCGCCGCGTCGACGGCGAGCGGCGACCGGAGGAGTTCCTCGACGGTCCGCACGCCCTCGGCGACGAAGCGCCCGTTCCGTTCGCGGGCCTTCCGCCGCCGGAGATCCCTTGCTGTCGTGAGCCATTTCACCGCTAGATTCTCTCCATGCGCAATCGTACTCTGACGCCCCGCCTTGCGGTTCTGTGCCTGTTCCTCTGCACTTCGGCATGTGCTGTCTCGACCCAGCAGGAAGTCGAGATCGGCGCGAACTACGCGAAGGAAATCGCGAAGGAAATGCCGCTGGTCATGGACCCCGAGATCAACGCGTACATCGCCACACTGGGCGGCTCCATCGCCCGCGTGGCCGACGACCGAAATCTCGACTGGCGGTTCCACGTTGTCGATAGCAAGGACGTCAATGCCTTTGCCGTCCCGGGCGGGTTCATCTACGTCAACCGGGGGCTGATCGAGCGCGCCACCAACATGTCGCAGGTGGCGGGGGTGCTGGGGCACGAGATTGGCCACGTGACGCGGCGCCACAGCGTGAAGCAGATGCAGAAGGCGCAGGGGACGAACATCGGCGCCACGGTGCTCTGCTCGGTCACGTCCGTCTGCAACTCCGGCCTGTCACAGGCCGCTATGCAGATCGGCGCGAGTGCCGCCTTCGCCAAGTTCAGCCGCACCGACGAAGCCGAGGCCGACGACGAGGGGCTGCGCTACGTGATCAAGGCGGGGATCCACCCCGACGGGATCCCGGAGATGTTCGAGATCCTTCAGCAGGAGCGGAAGGCGCGCCCGTCGGAGCTCGAGACCTGGTTCCTGTCGCACCCGATGGAGGAGTCGCGCATCGCCGAGACCAAGGCGGCGATCGCAAAGCTGCCGCCGGAACAGCTCAAGGGCCTGAAGCGCGACAGCCGGGAGTTTCAGGCGTTTAAGGCGAGGGTGGCTGGGCTGCCGGAGCCGAAAAAGAAGTAGGGATGGATCTCACTGGGGAGACAGTGACGGTGGACGGTGGACGGTGGACGGAGGACGGTGGATGACTGCCCGGTGTCGACCGTCTACCGTCCACCGTCCACCGTCAGCGTCTTAACGAACTCCTCCACCAGCCCGCAGAACCGGTCCCCCGCCGCCTCCGCCGCCCGCATCACATCGGCGTGGCTGAGCTTCTCGGGCGAGAGTCCGGCCGCAGGATTCGAGATGAGCGAGATGCCGACGACTTCGAGGCCGAGCGCGTTGGCGAGGATCACCTCAGGGACGGTGCTCATCCCGGTGGCGTCGGCGCCGAGCCGCTCGAGCATCTGCACCTCGGCCACCGTCTCGTAGGTGGGGCCGAGCAGGCCCACGTAGACGCCTGCCTGAAGCGGAATCCCGAGGCGACGCGCGGCCTCGCGCAGCAGCGCCTGGAGGCGCGGCGAGTACGGGGCGCTCATATCGGGGAAGCGCTCGTCCGTGGACTCCACCGGCCCAACGAGCGGATTCACGAACTGCAGGTTGAGGTGGTCCTCGATCACCATCAGATCGCCGGCGCTGAAGGTGCGGCGGATGCCTCCCGCGGCGTTCGACACGAACAGCGTCTTCGCGCCCAGCGCGTGCACCACCCGGACCGGGAACGCGCTGACCCGCGGCGCGTGCCCTTCGTACATATGGAAGCGTCCGGCGAGCGCCACGACCTCGCGTCCGCCAAGCGAGCCGGCGATGAACTGCCCCTGGTGTCCCGCCACGTGCGTGGCGTGGAAGCCGGGAATCTCGGCGTAGGAAAGCCGCTTCGCATTCCCGATGCGCTCCGCCAACCCGCCGAGCCCGGAGCCGAGGATGATGGCGCAGGCCGGCTCGACGACGCCGAGTCGCTCGCGGATGACCGCGGCGGCTTCGCGCGCCGCCTCGGCGCCGTGTGAGCGGGGTGCGAGCGCGGTCATGACTTCACCTCCGCCAGCAAGGCGGCGATGTCACGATCGACGTCGGCCAGCAGGGCGCGCCGCTCCTGCTCGTGCAGGAAGGCGCTCGCGAAGCCGTTGCGCGCCACGCGGGCGAGCTCCTCGAAGCTGAAGCCGAGGTGCCGTGATGCGTGCTGGTATTCGTCCACGAGCGTCACGCCGCTCATCAGTCGGTTATCCGTGGAAAGCGAGACGTTGAGGCCGCGGTCAAAGTAGGCGCGGAACGGGTGCGCGTCGTACGACGTGGCGGCGCGCGTCTGCACGTTGGACGTGAGGCAGCATTCGATGGTGATCTGCCGGTCGGCCACGTACTGCGTGAGCGACTCGTCCTCGATGAGCCGCGTGCCGTGCCCGATGCGGCAGGCGCACAGCGTGTGCACGGCGTCGCGCACCGACTCCGGCCCGTCGCCCTCGCCGGCGTGGCAGGTGCACGGCAGGTCGTGTTCGCGCGCGTAGTCGAACGCCGCCTTGTGGCGATGCCCGGGGTTGCCGACCTCGCCGCCGGCGAGATCGAAGCCGGCGACGCCCTTGTGCTTGTAGGCGACGGCCAGCTTGGCGAGCTCCAGCGAGACCTCGGGCGCCATGTTGCGGATGGCACAGACGATCACGCGCCCAACAACCCCATACTCGCGATGCGCCTTCGCGAGGCCACGCAGGGGGGCCTCGACGGCTTCCTCCAGCGACAGCCCGGCGCGGACGTTCAGCACCGGCGCATAACGGGTCTCGAGGTAGCGCACCCCCTCGCGCGCCGCGTCCTCCGCCAACTCGTATGTGATCCGCTCCAGCGCCTCGGCGGTCTGCATCACCGACAGCGTAACCGAGAACCGCTCGAGGTAGTCCTCAAGGCTCTCCGCATCGTCCACCAGCATGTAGCGGGCAAGCTCCTCCGCGTCGTCGGCGGGCATCGGCTTGTCGTATTCCGCGGCAAGCTCGAGCAGCGTCGCTGGCCGCACGCAACCGTCGAGATGGCAGTGCAACTCCGTCTTCGGGAGCCGGCGCAGCAGCTCGGACGTAGCGATGGTCACTCGGCGTCCTCGGTGCGACCGGCCCGCGCCGACACCAGGCGGAAGATCGCCCCGCCGTGCACCGGCGTGGCCGCCGCTATGGGCAGCCCTCGGCTGTCGGTCACGCCGCGCGTCCCGGCGGCATACGCCTCGCCCTCCGACGCGTCAAAGGCGCGCACGGCATCGAGCGCGGTGGCGCCGGCCGGCACCTGCACGACGCGGGCGTTCACGAAGACGGTGACGGTCTGCTCAGTCATGGACGGGGATATCGCAGTCGCGGGGTCTCGTCGGTGGCGATCACACCGCCGGGCATCGCCCGCACGTGCGCGATGAGCGCGTCGAGATCCTGGATGTTGAGCGGCGTGACGCGGCGCGCGGCGTCGCCGAGGCCGAGCCCGTCGCCGCCGGTGAGCATGAAGTCGCTGAGGACGAGCGTGTAGTCGCGCGCGTCGTCGAGCGGCTGGCCGTTCGGGAGCCGCGCTTCCACGAGCCGCTGGCCCGCCGGTCGCGCGTTGTCCCAGACAAGCGCGATGCCGCTGACGTGAACGCGCGGCGCGCGCGCGCCGTTGTACATTCGCTCGAAGTACGCGCGGAGCGCCGCGCCCGACGCCGTCACGCGGTACAGCACGTTGCCGAACGGCTGCACCTCGAAGAGCGCGCCGTAGGTGACCGGACCGGCCTGCACGTCGGCGCGGATGCCGCCGTTGTTCATCACCGCGAAGTCAGCCTTCCCCGCCGCGCGCTGGGCGTCGGCAATGAGACGGCCGAGGGCGAACTCATCGCCGCGCCGCAGCATCGGCTCGCGCAGCTCGCCAATGCGCTGGTTCACGCGCCCGGCGAGCGACGCCGTCGCCTGGCGCACCAGCGCGTCGATCTGCGGATCGGCGGGGATCGTGTCGCTGTCCACGTCGCGCACGCTGCCGCGGGCAGCGCCCGAGACGGTGCCGTCGGACGCGAGCGGCAGGTCGAGCACGGCAATCGCGCGGCCGCTAGAGCGCGCCTGCACGATCGGGATGCCGTTGGCCACCGTGTTGAGCAGCGAGTGGGTATGGCCGCTGACCAGCGCGTCCACCTTCTCGGTGATCCCGCGCGCCACGTCGAACACCTCGCCGCTGCACGAAGGGGCTGGGCCGCGCGTGTCGCAGAAGCCGCCGTCGTGGGCGGCGACGATCACCACCGTCGCGCCCCGCGTACGCAAGGCGCGGGCGCGTGCATTGATCACGGGCGCGGGGGGAAGAAAGCGGAGGTTCGCCACGTTTGACGCCATCGTCACGCGCGGCGTGTACTCCGGCGCCGTGCCGACAATGCCGATGCGCACACCGCCGCGTTCGACGATCGTGTCGGCGCGGAGCCACGGCACTGGCGAGCCGTCGGCGTTGGTGACATTGGCGCCGAGCACTGCGTGGCGCAGCTCGCGCATTCGCGCGCGCAGCGTGTCCTGCCCCCAGTCGAACTCGTGGTTCCCCAGCGCGCCGGCGGCGAAATCGAGCGCGTTGTAGAACTGCGCGACCGGGCGACCATAGGCGAGGTTCGACGCGGCCGTCCCTTGGAACATGTCGCCGCCGTCTACCAGCACGGTGACGCACGAGGGGGCGCACTCGGCCTGCGCGCGGCGAATGGCCGTGGCCACTTGCGGGGCGCCGCCGCGGCGTCCCTGGCTGCCGTCCGGGCGCGGCTCGAGCGC
>VHBQ01000109.1 GCA_016871855.1 Gemmatimonadota bacterium | reverse complement strand
CCGCGCCGGCGGCGCCGGCCGCCCCGCGCGCGTTCACTCCGAACGACTGGCACAAGGTCACCCAACTCAGCGCGCCGGCCATGTCGCCGGATGGCAAGCTGGTGGCCTTCACGGTGACCACCGTCGTGGATCGCGAGAACAAGCGGCACAGCGAGATCTGGGCGGTGCCGACGGCCGGGGGGGCGCCGGTGCGCTACACCGCGCCGGGGTACGAGAGCTCAAGCCCGCGCTTCTCGCCCGACGGCAAGTACCTGTTCTTCACGTCAAACCGGCCCGGCGGCCGTGGCAACACCTGGGCGCTGCGCATGGACCAGCCGTCCGGCGAGGCGATTCAGGTGGAGAACTATCCCACGGGCTCGCTGCCCAAGGACAAGAGCTTCGCGGTCTACACCGACGTCGTGGATACGACGGGCGGGGGCGGCCAGCGCGGTCAGGGCGGGCGCGGCAATCCGTTCGGCGGCTTCAACCTCCCCACGGGCGCGATCCCGCCGAACGCGATGGCTTTCCCGCCGTATGGCGCGATCACGAAGCCGCTGGACCAGCAGCGCTTCGATGGTCGTCACATCGTGAACTTCCCGTACAAGGCCAACGGCTTCGGCTACCTCCCCAACCCGCGCACGGCGCGCGTCATCCGCTCGCAGCAGGTCTTCACGCAGAAGCTCGACGGGACGCCGCGCGTGCAGGTGACCAACACGCGCTATTCGCACCGCGAGGCGACGGTCTCGCCGGACGGCAAGTGGGTCGCGTTCACCGCTGACGCGCAGCTGCGTCCGGACAGCGTGGTGGCGCAGATCGCCGACTCGCTGGCCAAGCTCCCGTACGACGCGCTGCGCGACGAGGCGCCGCGCAACGACCGCGACATCTTCGTCGTCGCCATCACGGGCGGCGAACCGCGCCGCGTGGCCTCGCTGCAGGGCGACGAGAGCGGGCTGGCGTGGTCGGCGGACGGCAAGCGCCTCCTGTTCGTCAGCCGGCCCGAGCGCACCAAGAACGCCCGCCTGATGCTGATCGACGCCGCCGGCGGCGCGCCGGTGAACCTGACCAACGGCTGGCAGTACGAGCCGGGAGACGCCGAGTTCCTGCCGAACGGCGAGATCCTGATGAGCGCCGACATCGGCGGACGCACCGCGTTGTTCGTCATCGCGGCCAAGAACGGGCAGATGCGCGAGATCGTCGGCGGGCGCCGCGTGATCCGCGGCTACTCGCGCGACGAGCGGGCGAAGCAGGTGGCGTTCGTGGCGACGAGCGTGGCCTCACCCACTGAGGTGTATATCGCCGACCTCGACGGCAAGAACGAGCGCAAGCTGACTTCGTTCAACGAGAAGGTGAACGCCGAAATCGCGTGGAGCGACGCGGAGCGCTTCACCTTCCAGGGAGAGGGCGGGCTGACCATCGAGGGGTGGGTGATGAAGCCCTTCGGGTACCAGGCGGGGAAGCAGTACCCGCTGGTGCTCTACATCCACGGCGGCCCGCACTCGCGCTACGACGAGGGGTGGTTCGACGAGTTCCAGAACCTCGCTGGCGCGGGCTTCATGGTCCTGTACACCAACCCGCGCGGATCGAGCGGCTCGGGAGCGGCCTTCACCTTCAGCACGCGCGGCCGCTGGTTTGCCGAAGACTATCGCGACCTGATGCAGGCCACGGACATCGCCGCGCGGCGCCCCGACGTGGACAGCACGCGGATGGGTGTGACCGGCGGCTCGTACGGCGGCGTGATGACGGCGTGGATTACCTCTCACACCAACCGGTTCAAGGCCGCCGAGGCCGACCGGATGATCAGCAATTGGTGGTCGTGGTACGGGTCGAGCGAAGCGCAGGGGCTCACCGAGTTTGAGTTCTACGGCAAGCCGTGGGACAATCCGGCGATGTATGACTCGCTCTCGCCCATTCGCTACGTGACTCGGGTGAAGACGCCGACGCTGATCGTGCAGAGCGAGGAGGACCACCGCACGCCGATGACCGACGCGGAGCAGTGGTTCATGGCGCTGAAGAAGCAGGGGATTCCGGTGGAATTCGTGCGCTACCCGCGCTCGAACCACGACCTGTCACGAACAGGCGAGCCGTGGCTGTTGGTCGATCGGCTGGGGCGCCTGCGGCAGTGGTTCGCGCACTGGCTGAAGCCGTAGACTCGCTGGCCGCGCGGCACAAACCGAGGGGTCCCTCACGGCTTCCATGACCGTCGGGGACGAGGGGGCGGAACAAGCGGAGGGGGTCTCCGACGGCTTCCATGAGACATAAGCCGTCGGAGACCCCCTCCGCCTGTTCTTCTCGCGACTGTTACGCCCGCTCCTACCGCCTCACCACCGCGCCGCCCTTCATTACTAGCTGCACCGCGCGCACGGCGCGGATGTCGCGCGTGGGGTCGCCCTGCAGTGCGACGAGGTCGGCCAGCAGGCCCGGAGCGACGCGGCCGATCCGGTCGTCCCACTTCATGAGCTTGGCGTTGCCGGACGTCGCCGCCCTCAAGACGGCGAGCGGCGTCATGCCGTAGTCGACCATCAGTTCGAGTTCGCGCGCGTCGTCGCCGTGCGAATAGACGCCGACGTCGCCGCCGACGCACATCGTCACGCCGGCGTCGAGCGCCGCCCTGAATGACGCGCGCTTGGCCGTGATGGATGCGGGCTCGGGGTCCACGCCCTTACGCCACCCGGCGTACTGGCGCGTGGCGTCGCCCGCGGCGAGCGTCGGGCAGAAGGCGACGTTGCGCTCCTTCATCAGGCGCCAGGTCTCAGCGGTCCCGCCGTCGCCGTGTTCAATGGAGACTACGCCGGCGACGATGGCGCGGCGCATCCCCTCCGGCGTGCTGGCGTGCGCGACGACATCGCGCCCGCTGCTCTTCGCCGCCTCGACGATGGCGCGAAGCTCGGCTTCCGTAAATGTCGGCATCGCCTCGCCGCGCGGGCCCCAGCGATAGTCGGCGTACACCTTCACGACGTCGGCCCCGTGTGCGATCTGGTCGCGCGCCACCCGCATGACGCCGTCGATCCCGTCGGCCTCCTCGGCTCCCTGCGGCGGATCAAATGCGAAATCGGTGCGCCGGGGGGCGTAGCTCCCCGTGACGAGCATCGCGCGCGTGGAGACTTGCATGCGCGGTCCGGGAATGATCCCCTGATCAATGGCCTGCTTGAGCCCGACGTCGGCGTAGCCGGCCCCCTCGGTGCCGAGGTCGCGGATGGAGGTGAAGCCGGCCATCAGCGTCGCGCGCGCGTGATTGACCGCGCGCGCCGTGCGCAGCGCGAGCGGCTCGCGCAGCACCTGGTCGTTCCAGGGCGTCTCGTTGTACGGATGGAGAAAGAGGTGCGTGTGCGCCTCAATCATCCCCGGGATGAGCGTCGCGCCGGGCAGGTCGATGACCGTGGCGCCCCGCGGGACGCCCACCTGCGCCGCCGGGCCAACCGTCGCGATGCGCTCGCCGCGCACCAACACCGTCCATCCTGCCGCCGGCGCGTCGGCAACGCCATCCCACACCGAAGCGGGACGCAGCAGCACCAGCGAATCGCGTTGCTGCGCGGCGAGCGGCGCGGCGACAAGCGCTGAGAGCAACAGTGCGCAGACAGCCATCCCAGCGCGCGTGCGGGTCACCATAGAACCTCCCAATCCATCGCCAATCGGAATCCGAAATCGCAGTCGTGAATCGCAATCCTCGGTCCAAGTCCTCAATCGAATTTCGGCCAGTCCGTCACCCCTCCGGAAACCGCGAACGCCATAAACTCCGCGCTGTCGGCGGTGAGCGGCTTCACCTTGCGCGACGGGATCACGAGCAGCTGCCCCGACCAGTTGTACGAATGCGGGCAGTAGACGAGCACGTAGTCGGTCAGCTTGAGCTGCTCCGCCGATGCTTGCGTCAGGAATCCCAGGAGCTTCACCTCCTCGTCGACGCCGAGCGACACGAGCACGGGCTGGGTGAAGCGCTTCTTCTCACCGACGAACGCGCTCATCAAGTCCTTGGTGGACGAGTAGAGCAGACGCACAAAGGGGAGCCGTTCGAGCAGGTCCTCGAACATGCTCACTGCGCCCCGGGTCACCAGGCTTGAACCGGCCATGCCCACCACGGTGATGAGGGCCAGCGTGGTGACGAAGCCGACGCCCGGAATGCCGATGCCGAGCCAGCCGTCCACCTTCAGGAAGACCGTCCAGCAGACCCAGACCGTCACGACGAGGGGAACGGTGACGATCAGGCCGCGCAGGAAGTAGCCGAGGATCCGTTTCATGGGGTCGGGGGCAACGGAGGGAGGGTCGAGAACGTACTTTATGGAGGTCCGCAGGGGGCCGAGGCCGCCTGTCGGGAGAAGATAACTCCACACCCGGATTCTGCGATGCGATTCCCCCGTCTCCTCAGGGTCGCTTTCGGCGCCCTGCTCGCCTGTGCCGCCGCGGCCCCGATGGCCGCCCAGACCAAGAAGCCGATCACGCAGGACACGTACGACATCTGGCGCGCCATTCAGGGTGCCACGCTCTCTCCCGACGGCAAGTTTGCCATGTACACGGTTTCGCCCGTGGTCGGGGATGGTGAGGTCGTTATCAAGGGCACGGGGACGGGCACGGAAAGCCGGTTCCCCCGCGGCTACACGGGGCGGCCGCAGATGATGCCATCAGCCGACTCGGCGGCCATCTTCATGGCGCCGCCGGCGCAGTTCAATGCGGCGTCCACGGTGGCGGCGTTCATGACATACGCGCCGCTCGCCGACTTCGAGGCCGCGCGCAAGGCGCGCCCTCGCCCGCTGCCGCAGCCGCGGCCTTCGCTGACCGTCGTGACGCTGGCGGACGGCAAGGCGCAGGTGATCCCGAAGGTGCGGTCGTTCCGGTTCGCGCGCGAAGGCGGCAAGTATCTCGCATACCTAATGGAAGCTGATACGGCGGCGCCGGGCGCGGGCACCGCTGGGGCGGCGCCGGCGGGTGGCGCGCCGGCCGGCGGACGTG
>VHBQ01000108.1 GCA_016871855.1 Gemmatimonadota bacterium | reverse complement strand
GCCACGAGCCGCCTCGGCGGCTGTACATCGACCCCTCCCCCGGGAGCCGCATCCAGATGCCGCTCAACATCCTCATCCTCGGCGGTACGGGTTTCACGGGCCCCGAGCAGGTGGAGTACGCCCTCGCGCGCGGCCACAAGGTCACGCTCTTCAATCGCAATCGCACCCGCCCGGATTTCTTCAAGGGCAAGGTGGACCAGCTCATCGGCGACCTGAACAGTGACGTGAGCGCGCTGGCGGGAAAAACGTTCGACGTGGTGCTCGACAACCCGACTACCCTCCCGGCCTGGGTGCGCAACGCGGCCCAGCACCTGAAGGGGAACATCGGGCACTACATCTTCATCTCCACCCTGTCGGTCTATCCGGACAACAGCCGGCCGAACATGGACGAGACTGACGGCACGACGCCGATGCCGGCCGACGTGGACCCGTACACCCTCGTGCGCGAGAACGCGGCCCGCTACTACGGCGCAATGAAGTCCTTCTCCGAGCAGGAAGCCGAGCGGCACTATCCGGGGAAGGTGACGATCGTTCGCCCGGGGCTCATCGTTGGCCCGCTCGACCGTAGCGACCGCTTCACCTACTGGCCGGTGCGCATCAACGCGGGCGGAAACGTGCTTGCGCCGGGGACGCCGGACGATCCGGCGCAGTGGATTGACGCGCGCGACCTCGCCGAGTGGATGATCCGCCTCGCCGAGCAGAAGGTGCTTGGCACGTTCAACGCGGTGGGTCCGACGCTCCCGATGCAGGAGCTGCTCTACGGGTGCAAGGCGGTGACCACCGCAGGGGCGCAGTTCACGTGGGTGCCCGCTGACTTCCTGGCGACGCACGGCGTGCGCCCGTGGCGCCACATGCCGGTCTGGGTGCCGAACTCCAAGGAGTACGCGGGGTTCAGCACGCGCAACAACGCGCGAGCCGTGAAGGCCGGCCTGACCTTCCGGCCGCTCGCGGTCACCGCCGAAGACACGCTCGCCTGGCACAAGACACGCCCGGAGGCAGAGCAGAAGGCCACGGCAGAGGGGACGATCGCCGGCATCGCGCCAGCCAAGGAGGCGGAGGTGCTTGCCGCGTGGAAGGCGAAGCTGGCCACGGGAGGGACGAACAATGACTGACCGTCGTGATTTCCTGCGCACCAGCGTCGCCATCGGCGGCGCCCTCGGCCTCGTCCCCACGGCGCTGTTCGGCGCACAGGATCCCTTCCTGCTTCCGCCACCCGTCCCCAAGGCGCCGGCCTCGCTCAACATCCTGATCCTCGGCGGCACGGGCTTCACCGGCCCCGAGCAGGTGGAGTACGCGCTGGCCCGCGGCCATCGCGTCACGCTGTTCAATCGCAACAGGACGCGCCCGGATTTCTTCAAGGGCAAGGTGGCCGAGGAGTTGGTCGGCGATCTGAACAACGACACGAGCGCGCTGAAGGGGAAGCAGTTCGATGTCGTGCTCGACAACCCAACGACGTTCCCGGCGTGGGTGCGCAACGCCGCACAGCAGCTCCGCGGCAACGTGAAGCACTACATCTTCCAGTCCACGACGTCGGTGTACAGCGACCAGAGCATCATCGGGCTCAACGAGAACAGCCCGGTGGCCCAGCTCCCCGCGGACGTGGACCCCTACACGCTCGTCCCGCAGGACGCTTCGCGGCACTACGGCGCCCTCAAGGTGCGCGCCGAGCAGGAAGTGGCGAAGCAGTATCCGGGGATCTCGACCGTGGTACGACCGTGCCTGATCGTCGGTCCGCTGGACCGGACCGACCGCTTCACGTACTGGCCGGCGCGCATTGACGCGGGCGGCGAGATCCTCGCCCCGGACAAGCCCGAGGATCCCTGCCAGTTCATTGACGTGCGCGATCTCGCCGAGTTCTCGGTGCGGCTTGCGGAGGCGCGCGCCTTCGGCACGTACAACGTGATCGGGCCAGAGAAGCCGATGACCATCGGCGAGATGCTGTACGGCGTGAAGGCGATCACGGCGACGCCCGGGCGATTCACGTGGGTGCCATGGCCATTCCTGCAGGAGCAGGGCATTCGCCCGTGGCGGCACATGACGGTCTGGCAGCCGCCCTACGGCGCGACGGCGGGCTACCAACGGCGCAACGCGGCCAAGGCGATCGCCGCTGGGCTCACCTTCCGTTCGCTCGCCGACACGGCGCGGACGACGCTCGCGTGGCATCGTACCCGACCGCAGGCCGAGCAGGAGGCGATCCTCCGTGGCGCAGTCAACGGGCTCGACATGAAGCGTGAGGCCGAGGTGCTGGCCGCGTGGTACGCGAAGGCGAAGGGGGCGGGGGAGGGTTGACGGCGGAGGCCGCTCCCCAGCCCTCCGCGCTGCTGCGGCGCGTGGTGGACGTGCGCGAAGGCGAGGTGCGCGCGATGCTCGTCTCGTCGGCGTACTTCTTCTTCGTGCTTAGCGGGTGGTTCGTGATGCGCCCGATGCGCGAGGCGGTGGCCATGGCGACGGGGGTGACCAGGCTGCCCTATCTGTTTGCCGCCACGCTGGCCGTGGTGCTCTTGGCGAACCCGCTCTTCTCGGCGCTGGTCGTGCGGTATCCGGTGCGCCGATTCATTGCCATCACGTACCAGTTCTTTGTTGCCTGCATTCTGGTGTTCTACGCGCTGATGACCTTCGTGGCGCCGCAAGAGGGGTCGGCAGGCGACCTGTGGATCGGGCGCGCGTACTACGTGTGGACGAGCGTCTTCAACCTGTTCGTCGTCTCGATCTTCTGGGCGTTCATGGCCGACTCGTTTCGGAGCGAGCAGGCCAAGCGGCTCTTCGGCTTCATCGCCGTCGGCGGCACGCTCGGTTCGGTGCTGGGCTCGGCGACGACCGCGCAACTCGCGCCGGTGATTGGCACGCCCAACCTGCTGCTTATCTCGGCGGCGCTCATTGAGCTGGCGGTGCTGTGCGTGCTGCGCTTCCCGGAGCAGGTGGGCGCGCATGACGAGAACGTGGCGCGGCAAGCGGGGCTGCCGATTGGCGGCGCGGTGTGGGCCGGGGTCACGAACCTCGTGCAATCGCGCTACCTGCTGGGCATCGCCGGGTTCTTCGTGCTGTTCACGATGGGCTCCACGATCTTGTACTTCCAGCAGGCCGACATCGTGGGGCAGGCATTCGCTGACCGCGAGGCGCGGACGGCGGTGATGGCGCGCATCGAGCTCGTGGTGCAGTCGCTGACACTCGTGACGCAGATCTTCCTTACCGGGCGACTGATTCGCTGGCTGGGGCTCTCGCTCGCGCTCGCCTTCCTCCCGCTGGTCAGCATGCTCGGCTTCGCCGCGCTGGGCGCGTGGCCGACGTTCGCGGTGGTGGCGACGATGGCGGTGGTGCGTCGCGCGGGGAACTTCGCGCTGAGCAACCCGAGCCTCGAGATTCTCTTCACCGTCGTGCCGCGCGAAGACAAGTACAAGGCGAAGAACTTCATCGAGACGTTCGTGTACCGTACGGGCGATCAGGTGGGGGCGTGGGGATACGCGGGGCTCGCGGCGCTCGGGCTGGGGCTGTCGGGCATCTCGTACGCGGCCGTGCCGATTGCGGCGGTGTGGCTCGTGCTCGGCCTGTGGCTTGGTCGCGCGCAGGGGCGGTTGGCGGCGGAGCGAGGTTAGGCCAGGCGCGAGAAGCGTCGGCTCGAGCCCGGCACGTCCACGCCGAAGCTGGCGATGCCAATGATCGCCGCGACCAACGCAATGACCATCGTGCGCCCCTCGAGCGGGGCAGGCGCCGGCGCCGCGGCCGACTCAAACGTCGTGAGGGCCGCGCCGCCCACGACGAAGGCCAGCGTGAGCCACTGATAAAGGCGGAAGCCGGCGATCACGGCAGTCTGCGGCTCGCCGCGGTAGTGCTCCTCCACGAAGCGGCCGAGCCCGACGAGCACGAAGTACATCCCGGCGATGAAGGCGAGCGGCGCCTGCAGCAGCCAGAGACGAATCAGCGCCGCGCCGACGAACACGAGCCAGAGCAGCGAGTAGATCTGCGTGGGGTGAATCGCGGCGCCGCCTAGCCCAGCAAGCCGCGTCGGACGTGGCATGGGGTGCGTGTACACGATGCCCACGGAAGACGGCGCGCGCCGCCCGTGGCAGCATCCGTTCACGAGGCAGCGCAGGCGGCCGATCCCCTGGCCAAACGCGAGCGTGATGCACGACGCGGCAAGGAGGCGCCACGCATCGTGATCCGTGGCGGATGCGACGAGCACGGTGACCACCACGCCGATGACGCCGCCGAAGTAGCCAAAGGGGCGCAGCAGTTGCGGCGACCCCTCCACAAGCTGCGCCCACAGGGCGGCGGACAGCGCGCCCGCCAGCGCCGCCGCGAAGACCCACCACAGCAGGTCAGGGCCGCCGAGCCAGATGCTGATTGGAAACGACAGCGCCACGGCAAGGCCGATGTACAGCCCGTGACTCATCAGCCGTAGGGGGCCGAGGCGCCATTCGCGCCACGAGTTGCCGCCGCGTTCGCACGCGACGCGCAGCGACTCCCAGAGCGCGGGCCCGCGGGCAACGAGCGCAAAGACGAATACCGCGGCCACAATGTCGAGTGCGGCGTGAATGCCAACCGTGGTGCAGCTCACGCCGATGGCGATGGCGAGCCCCCACATCCAGCGGCCGTGACGATACGTCGCGGTGTACATCGATGCGGCGATGCACGCCCAGACGAAATGGAACGCAGGGAAGGCGGTGAGCGGTGAGTTGAAGGTGCGCTCGAGCGCGACCCACGCCGCGAAAAAGCCGTCGCCGGGGATCGCGCGGGGCTCGTAGACGACAGGCACGAGCAGGTAGAAGGGGATGATGATCGCCATCGCCCAGAGCCCGCGGCGCGCGAAGCGGCGCAGGTCGCGCTGGGTGCGCGCGAAGAGCGGGGCGAGCACGACCATCGGGTAGACCGACTCGTAGATCATCGCCGTCCACGGGATCACCGGGATGCGCTCGTCGAGCGGGAGCCCCGACGACGGCGCGCCCGGCGGCGCGCCGAGGAACTCGACGGCCAGATAGATGGCGAGCCA
>VHBQ01000107.1 GCA_016871855.1 Gemmatimonadota bacterium | reverse complement strand
CGCGGCTGATCCACAGCGGCGAGTCCATCGACGGCATGCGCACGGTGAAGGCGACGTGCCCGAGTTGCGGCATGGAATGCGAGTTCGTGCTCTACGGCAAGGGGAAGGCGTCGTGCACGGTCTGCGGGACCGCGGCGAAGTGGGCGGCGGAGCGCATCGAGCCGTTGTGAGGCGGGGACGGAAACTGCTTCACAGGAGATCACGGAGAGCACGGAGAACGGCAACTGCCACTTCTTGGGGGAACTGCGCGCGCCACGCTGACTTATGCGTGGCGCGCTGTCGTTCCCCCAGAGGTTGCCGTTCTCCGTGGCCTCTGTGTCTCCGTGGTGAAGCAGTTGCTGTTGAGAACTGATACCACAGAGTCACAAAGGCACGGAGGGTCACAAAGAAGTCCTTGGGTTACGACGGCGCGCCACTCGCGCTTTTGCGTGGCGCGCCGTCGTTAACCCAGGATGTTGCAGTTGCATTTCTCTGTGCCCTCCGTGTCTCCGTGGTGAAGCAGTTGCTGTTGAGAACTGATACCACAGAGTCACGAAGGCACGGAGGGTCACAAAGAAGTCCTTGGGTTACGACTGCGCGCCACGCTGACTTATGCGTGGCGCGCCGTCGTTAACCCAGGATGTTGCTGTTGCATTTCTCTGTGCCCTCCGTGTCTCCGTGGTGAAGCAGTTGCCCTGACGAACCTGCCGTACGACCTATAGCTTGATTCGCGAACCAACCCCGCCGGAGGATGCGGTGACACACCTCAGTCGCACGAGCCTAATGGGCCTTGCTCTCCTTGCCTGCGTCGCCGTGGAGGCGCACGCGCAAGCGCGCCCGACCACGCTTCAGTTGCAGGACTACCTCGACTGGGAAGACGTGCAGTCGCCCCAGCTCTCCCCCGATGGCGCGCGCATTACCTTCACGCGCCGCTGGGTGGACAAGACCAACGACCGGTGGGAGTCCTCGGTCTGGATGATGAGGGCCGACGGTTCGCAGCCGCGCTTCCTCGTGAATGGCAGCGGCGCGGTCTGGAGCCCCGACGGCACCCGGATCGCGTACATCGCGCGCGGCGAACCCACCGGCTCGCAGATCTTCGTGCGCTACATGGACGCCGAAGGCGCGGTGACGCAGATCTCCCGGCTTACCGAGTCGCCGTCCAACCTCGAATGGTCGCCAGACGGCACGCGCCTCTCGTTCTCCATGAACGTCGCCGCCCGGCGTGACGACCTGTTCTCCCGCGTCGCCCTGCCGCCGGCGCCCAAGGGGGCCAAGTGGACCGAGGCGCCGAAGGTCGTCACGCGCCTCGACTACCGGCAGGACCGCGTCGGCTTCGTGGACGAAAACTGGAACCACGTCTTCGTCATTGACGCGGCGGGCGGCACGCCCCGCCAGGTGACGAACGGCGACTGGAACCACGGCGGCGCGGTCTGGCTCGACAACGCGACCCTGCTGTTCACCGGCAAGCGCGTCCCCAACGCCGAGCAGATCTGGCGTGACTCGGAGATCTACGCCGCCGACCTCAAGACGGGCGCCATTCGCGAGCTGACCAAGCGCAAGGGACCGGACGGATCGCCCGCGCCGTCACCGGACGGCAAGCGCATCGCCTACGTCGGCTTCGATTCGACGGACGCGACGTGGAAGGACGCCATCCTGCACCTGATGGACGCCGATGGGAGCAACCCGCGTGCGCTCAACACGACGTTCGATCGCACCCCCTCCAACCTTGCCTGGTCGGAAGACGGCACGACGATCTACTTCTCCGCCGAAAACGAGGGGAACCGCCACCTGTACGCGGCGACGCTCGACGGGAAGATCCGCCCGCTCACGACCGGGGCGCAGCTCGTCAGTGTCTCCGACATCCGCAACGGGACAGCCGTCGGCGTGCGCAGCGCGCCCGGTCTTCCGAACGATGTCGTGCGGTTCTCTGTGAAGACGCCCGCCACGCTGACGCAGCTGACGAACGTGAACGCCGACGTGCTCGAGGGGAAGCAACTCGGGGCGGTGGAGGAGGTCTGGTACAAGTCCAAGGACGGCCTGCGCATCCAGGGGTGGATTGTGAAGCCGCCCAGCTTCGACGCGTCGCGGAAGTACCCGCTGATGCTCAGCATCCACGGTGGCCCACACGCGATGTACAACGTCGGCTTCAGCTTCGCGTACCAGGAGCACGCGTCGAACGGCTTCGTCACGCTGTACGTGAATCCGCGCGGCTCCACGGGCTACGGCTCGGCGTTTGGCAACGCGATCAAGAACGCGTATCCGGACAAGGACTACGACGACCTGATGGCCGGCGTGGACACGGTGATCGGGCGCGGCTACATCGACACGAAGCGGATGTTCGTCTACGGTTGCTCCGGCGGCGGCGTGCTGACCGCGTGGGTCGTCGGCCACACCGACCGCTTCGCGGCCGCGTCGTCGAACTGCCCGGTGACCAACTGGATGAGCTTCGTGGGCACCACCGACGGACCGAGCTGGTACCGCAACTTCGAGAAGCCGTTTTGGGAGGATCCGAGCGAACACCTGCGTCGTTCGCCCATCATGTACGTGGGCAACGTGAAGACGCCCACGATGCTGATGACCGGCGTCCTCGATCTGCGCACGCCGATGCCGCAGACCGAGGAGTACTATGAGGCGCTGCGCCTGCGCGGCGTGCCGACGGCGATGGTGCGCTTCAACAATGAATGGCACGGCACGTCCTCCACGCCGTCCAACTTCCTGCGCACGCAGGCGTACCTGCGTGCCTGGTTCGACCGCCACGGTCCGGAGGTGACACCATGACAACGCTTGCTCACTTCGTTCGCGGCGCAGCCGTTGGCGCCCTGATTGCGGTGGCCACGCCCGCCGCCGCCCAGACCGGTGAGGCGCTGCTGCAGCAACTCGGCGCCACGCGCCCCGTGCCGAACCAGACCTTCCACGCCGACAAGGCGCTGGATTACAAGGTGCTCTGGGACGTCACGGAAGGGCCGGCGAAGCCCGATGAGCGCGTCGCGGGCTACTCGCGGCCGGCGGGGCTGATGGTGCAGCTCACCGGCGACGGCGTGGACCGCCGGCGTGTGCACCTTGCGGTCATTGTACACGGCACCGCGACGTTCTCCATCATGAACAACGCAGGCTACCGGGCGATGCACGGCACCGACAATCCCAATCTCGCCGTGCTCGAGGCGCTCAACGGAGCAGGGGTGCAGATCATCGTCTGCGGCCAGGCCCTGCTCAACCGCAAGGTGCCGCGCGACCAGGTCCTCCCATTCGTGAAGGTCGCGCCCTCGGCGACGTTCGCCCGGGCGGCCTTGCACGCGCAGGGGTACGCAGCGTTCGCGCCGTAGTCGCTTCAGCACGACGGCGAGCGCCCGCCCCAGCCCTAGGCTCGGGGCGGGCAGTCGTTTGATGGGCGGTGCGGGACGGCGGTACGACAGGCGCGGACGCTGGGTGACACGTTACTGGCGTTGACGAGGGATTGACGCCAGCGGACTAAGGGACTAGACTAGGTTAGTCATTTGTCCGAGGCCCTGCCATGAAGGTGTTCACCGTGCACGCCGCCAAGACGCAGTTCTCCAAGCTCATCGCCTGGGCGCAGGCCGGCGAGGAGATCGTCATCGCCAAGGGGAGCACCCCCGTGGTCAAGCTCGTCGCCCTCGACGGCGCGCAGAGGAGCGCGCGGAAGTTCGGCGCGATGAAGGGGAAGGCCACGGTGACGGCGGCGTTCTTCGACGCCCTGCCGGCCGCCGAGCTCGACGCGTGGGAGGGGTGATGCGCATCCTCCTCGACACGCACACCCTGCTCTGGTGGCTCGACGGAGACAGGCGGCTGGGCAAGCGCGCGCGCGCCGCCATCGCCGACGAGCGCACCACCGTCCTCGTGAGCGCCGCCTCGGCGTGGGAGATCACGACCAAGGCGCGGCTCGGCAAGCTGCCCGGCGCGGTGGAGGTTGCCGGCGATGTCAGCGCCTGCCTGCGCAGCCAGCGCTTTGACGCGCTCGACATCACGATGGCCCACGCCCAGCGCGCGGGCTCGCTGCCGGGCGCGCATCGCGACCCGTTCGATCGGATGCTCATCGCGCAGGCGCAGGCCGAGAACCTGCCGCTGGTGAGCAACGACGAGATCTTCGACCGGTACGGGGTGGTGCGCATCTGGTAGCGATCGCGGGGAAGCGCCGTAATTTCTTCTGCGTCGTCTCATCGCGCAGGCGCAGGCCGAGAACCTGCCGCTGGTGAGCAACGACGAGATCTTCGACCGGTACGGGGTGGTGCGCATCTGGTAGCGATCGCGGGGACGCGCCGTAATTTCTACTGCGTCGTCAACCGAGAACTGTCCATGCGTCCGCCTGTTCGATGCAGCTTGTCCGCTGCGCTGCTTGCTGTTCTCGCCCTCCCCGCACTCACCGCGGCCCAGCCCTCAATCCAACAGGACCGCGAGCCGCCGTTCACGGTCGCGGCCGCCCGATGGGACACGGAGTCGCTCGGCAATCACCGCGCGGTCCTTCGCGTGGACAACGCCGCGCCGTGGGTCTATGCAAGGCTCCCGTGGCGGCGACCCGATGCTTCGCCAGCGACGAAGGGGGTGATCGTGACCACCGCGGCCGGCGAGGTGGTGAAGAACGTGCGGCGCGGCACCGTCACGGCGGAGGCGGGGGAGTTCATCTTTGAGCCGGTCGCGAGCGTTGGCACGTACTACCTGTACTACCTTCCCTACAAGTCCGGGGGGCGTTCCAACTATCCGAATGTGAAGTACCTCCCCGCGGAGTCCGGGGGAGACTCCACGCGGATGTCCGCGTTCCTGGCGGCGAGCTCGCCGCACGCGCGGGTCGAGCGCTTCGAGGCCGTCGACTCGCTGAACGCGTTCTGGCCCATGGCGGTGGCCGCCACGCCGTCCGAAACAGCGCGCTTGGCCGAAGCGCTGGGCGGCGCGCCATTTGCTGTCTTCCCAGAGGGGCGCCTGAACTCCATTCGCCTGCGTGATCGCCTGCCGCTGCGCTGGGCGCAGCGCGGCGCCGGCGGCACGTTCGCCGACACGGCGCGGCGCGGCGAGTTCCTTGCCTTCCAACTCGGCGTCTGGGCGCGGCGCGAC
>VHBQ01000106.1 GCA_016871855.1 Gemmatimonadota bacterium | reverse complement strand
TCGACACTCCGGCGATGCGGGCGCTGCACGAGGAGCCGGGGGAGCGCCCGTCCGACGAGCGTAAGTGACTCGGCGCTGACCCGCGGCCGGCCCTAGGCCGACCGTCAGGTTCAGCGCGTGGTGAGGCCGCGCGGCGGTTGAGCGCGGCTACTTGCCCTTCGCCTTCTTGTGCTCCGCCGTGAGTCGGGCGTGGTCCGCGAGCATGGCCTCGTGGTCGGCCTTCAACTGCTGGTGCTCTTTGAGCATCGTCTCGTGATCCGCCTTCATCCGCTCGTGGTCGGCGCGGATCTGGTCGGCGGACGCCGTGCCGTCATCGTGCTTCTTCTCCAGCTCCGCGTGGGCGGCGACGAGCTCGGCGTGCTTCTGCACCAGCGCCTGATGGGCCTTGGTCGTCTCTTCATGCTTCTGCACCACCTCGGCGTGCCCGGGCATCGCTTTGGGGCGCATTGAGTCGTGTTCGGCTTTCAAGCGGGCGTGCTCAGCCTGCATGGCATCGTGCTCCTTCTCCAGCGTCGCATGCTCAGCCGTCATGCGGTCGTGCTCGGCGTCGAGCTCGGCGTCGAGCGCCTTGCGACCATCGGAGCAGGCAAACGTCATGCCTGCCAGCGATACAAAGGCCATCACGTGAAAGAGCTTCATGGGGTCCTCCTTCGGTGTGTCTGCGGACTGCGACGACGCACGAGGCGATCCAATGGTGATGTTATCCGTGCGGCGAGGCTCTAAGGCCTGCCATTCAATTCTACGGCAACACCAGCGAGGCCCGCCAGCGAGCCTTGAGGAGGTGGTCATGGCTCCGTCCTACCCGCTGACTCCGCGTTTGGTGGCGCGGCAGAATGGCGGAGTTCCACCTGGGAGAAACGAGAAAGGGAGAAGACGGGTCGCCCCTCTTCTCCCTTCGACCTCCGGATGCGCTTTCTCTACAAGGCTGTGCTCACCCGCAGCACGAACGCCCGGCCCGCGGCGTCGGCGAACTCCTTGTAACGCGACATGAAGTCACGATAGCGCGCGTTCGTCGCGTTGCGTACGGTCAGTTCCACACTGATAAGCCCGCGGCTCGTGAGGTGGCTGATGCCGGCACTCACGTGCACGGCGCCCCACGCCGACGGCGCGAAGTCGTCGCGGAACACGCGCGTCTGGCGCGCGTTCCACTCTCCCGTCACGGCGAACGACTTGCCGGGCGTGCCCTCGTCCCATCGCAGCGTACCGCTCGCGCGCATGGGCGGCACGAACGGCAGGGCCGTGCGATCGCTGGTGTTGGTGGCATGCACCACGTCGCTGTTGACGCTCGCGCTGAAGCCACGAGTGAACGGCATGGTGAACGCGGCTTCCGCCCCCACGAGGCGTGCATTGCCCTGACGCACCTCGAGTGAGTCGAGCGCCCGTCCGACGAGCCCAAGTGATTCGGCGCTGACGCCCGCCCGTCGCAGTTTCTCCACGTGCCGATGGCGGTTTAGCGACGCCCGCCTAGTACCCCTGGGGACGGGCGCAGGATTTCGCGCGGCCTGCCGATACTTGGAGTACGGTCCATATGCGTACTCAATCCTGTCCCGATTTCGCCCGTCTGACGCTGGCAGCGCTTGCCGTGGCCGCGTCGCTCGGCGCCTGCAAGAAGGAGGACGCCGTCGCGGCGCCCCCGGCCATTGGCGCGCTCGCCGTGGTGCAGGGAAACAACCAATCCGTGCAGGCCGGCAAGGAACTCCCGCTGCCGGTCATCCTTCGGGTCGTCTCCACGAACGGCGACGCGATGGCCCGGCATTCCGGTTGCCATCGTCGTGGCAGAAGGGGGGGGTGCGGTCGCGCCACCTTCGGGCATCAGCGACAGCAAGGGGGAGTTCACGACCAAGTGGACGTTGGGCCCTCGCTTCGTGGATAACCAGCTGCGTGCCTCGGTGCCCGGGCTCGACCCGGTGAAGGTGTTTGCCACCGCCATCGTGCCCACCGACATCGTGGTCGCCCAGGGTAACCTGCAGACGGCAAAGGTCGGCGCCGCCCTGCCCACGAGCATCGTGGTGCGCGTGGTCGGCAGCGGCAATGTGCCGATGGCGAACGTGACCGTCCTCTTTCAGGTGATCAGCGGCGGAGGGTCCATCTCGCCGCAGTCCGCGGTGACCAACACGCTCGGCGAAGTCACCACCAAGTGGACCCTCGGCTCCGTCGCTGGCCTGCAGATGGCGGCCGCCTCCACCGGGACGCTGAGTCCGGCCAACCTGACGGCCACCGCGACGCCGTAGCCGCCGCACGGCGGCAGGACGCGCAGGCCGCGGGCGCCGCTACGGTCGCGCTTCCACCCGGCTCAATCGGAAGTACCGTCCTTCGGCCAACGTCGTGAAGCCCGCTCCGGCGAGCAGGGCGCCATCCCTCAGCGCCACACCGGGTGTGCCGGGCGCCACGCGCGTGAGGACGCGGCCGAACGCCCCCTGCTCGATCTCCTCGAGCAGGAGCACAGCGTCATAATCGCCCCGCCGCGTTCGTGCGCTCGCCGCGTAGTTCGAGAAGTGCGTGTCCAGCATCCAGGCCGCCCACCAACCCAGGCCGTGCCGCGCGAGGACGATATTCCGTCCCGGCGGCACGGCCGCCCTGAAGCGAGCCAGCTCGTCGTGCGCAGGGCCTGCAAGTCCCGTCACGAGAAGCGTCTTCACCGTCAGCGCCCCCGCAGCGATGGCGAACCCCGTCAACGGCAGCACGGCCACGCTGGCCGCGACGTTGCGGCACATCAGGTACGCGAGCGGCACCAGTCCGGGCACGAACGCCACCGCCGAGAGCCGTTCGAGCAGATCGGGGTCGAGCACCGGGAGCGAGAAGAACAGCGTGGTGAGCGTGGACGCCCAGAGTATCACGCGCGTGGTCGGCGCGGCCTCGGCGCGGTACCGCCACAGGGTGTAGAAGCCCAGCGCGCCGAGCGCCGCGCTGAACCAGACAAAGGGCAGCGTGACGACCCGTTCGATTCGGACACTGAAACCCAGGGTGGACAGGCCGGCGTCCGGCACGCCAGTGACGAAGCGCGCGGGGTGCAGGAGCACGCCGAGTACGCGGGCGGCGCGATCGGCATCAAAGAGCAGTGCCGCGCCGACCACCGCGGCGAGAATGGCCGCCAGCGCCACGGCGAGTCGCAGCGCGCGCGCTCGTAGGGGCGCCTCGAACATCGCGGCCGCCACCACGAAGACCGTGATGGTACCGTTGAGCGCCAGCGCGCTCACGTGCGTGAGGGACGAGACCAGAAGAAAGAGCGCGGCGCAGGACAGCGAACGACGTCCGCCGTCACGGAGCGCACGGTACAGGTGGAAGAGGAAGAACAGACTGAACGGCAGGGCGCATCCGTTCTTGATGGCTCCGCTCGCATTGAACAGTGCGTTGTGGGACACGGTGGCGGCGATGCCGGTGAAGATCACCGCCAGCACCGCGCCGGCGCGGCTCGCTCCGGCTTCGCGAGCGAAATCGCGGACGAACTGGTAGGCGGGCACAGCGAGGAGCACAGGCACCGTGGCGTCCGTCCAGCGCACCGCAGCGACGATCGCGGCGCGCTGGTCCACGAACGCCGAGAGCAGCCAGGCAATGCCCGCCTGTGTGTAGAACAGGAGCGGGAAGTCGGGGATGGGCAGTCGCCCGTCGCGCAGGACGCCACGCACCTGCACCAGATAGTACGCGCCGTCTTCCCCAGGGAGGTGCGCGGGAAGCAGCGAGACCTGGGCACGCACCACGAAGCCCACCACGAGCACCGCCGCCAGGGCATACCACACCTTGGCGTCCGAGCGCTCCGCGGAAACCGCCGTCGGCCCTCGTTCCGACATTTGGCCTCGCTCAATCGCCGACGCTGTTGATCATGGGGGCCACGGATCGCACGCACCAGTCCGCGTGACGTTAGCGCTAAGCTGCCCGCCGAGGCGTGCGCCGTAAGCCCGGGATGCGATGATGCGTCAAGGGCCGCAGCCCGGGCCTACAGCGCATGCCGCAGCGGGTCGCTTGAGCGAGGGGTCAGGCGTTGATCGTGGTGTGACACGCGCGCCGACCCGCGGCCGGCGCAAGGCCGACCGTCAGGTTCAGCGCGTCGTGAGGCCGCGCGGCGGCCGAGCGCGGCTACTTGCCCTTCGCCTTCTTGTGCTCCGCCGTGAGTCGGTCGTGGTCCGCGACCATCGCCTCGTGGTCGGCCTTCAACTGCTGGTGCTCCTTGAGCATCGCCTCGTGATCCGCCTTCATTTGCTCGTGGTCGGCGCGGATCTGGTCAGCGGACGCCGTGCCGTCATCGTGCTTCTTCTCCAGCTCCGCGTGGGCGGCGACGAGGTCGGCGTGCTTCTTCACCAGCGCCTCGTGGGCCTTGGTGGTCTCTTCATGTTTCTGCACCACCTCGGCGTGCCCGGGCATCGCTTTGGGGCGCATTGAGTCGTGTTCGGCTTTCAAGCGGGCGTGCTCGGCCTGCATGGCATCGTGCTCTTTCTCCAGCGTCGCATGCTCAGCCGTCATGCGGTCGTGCTCGGCGTCGAGCTCGGCGTCGAGCGCCTTACGACCATCGGAGCAGGCGAAAGTCATGCCCGCGAGCGATACCACAGCCATCAGGTGAACGATCTTCATGGGGTCCTCCTTGGGTGTGCGTGGTGTTACCTGTGTGCCGATCTGCTCTGATCAAGATAGAACACATTGCCGTCCGGGTCGGAGATCAATGCCATAAATCCACCCCAGGGCTGTTTCGTGGGAGGCATAGTGAACGTCACGTCGAGCCCCTTGAGGCGAGCATGCTCTTGTTCCAGGTCCGCCACTTCAAATCCGATCCCGGTGTGACGGCCAACGAGGCCCTGCTGCTCCTGCGCAGTTACGGCAAGACCAAGACGAACGTCTCCTGCAGCCAGCGACGCGTATCCATGCTCCGGAGAGGTGAACTGGACACTGAACCCAAGGGCGTCCGCGTAGAACTTCAGGGCGCGCGGAAGATCAGCAACGAACACATTCACATAAGCAAGCTTCATCGCGATAGGTACAGACCGGGTAGATGGGTAACACTGCTGTCCGGGAACATGGGTAACACTCTCCCTAAACTGCACGACGTGACTCGACTCAGCGAGGACCGTCGATGCCCTGGATGGAGACTGTGCCCATGGAA
>VHBQ01000105.1 GCA_016871855.1 Gemmatimonadota bacterium | reverse complement strand
CGCAGCTCGGGCACCAGATCATCCGCGGTCAGCCGCGACCGGGCCACCTCATTGAAGCGCGTCGCGAATGCGTCGAGTTGGGAAGGTTCGATTGTCAGCCCTGCCGCGGCACGATGCCCGCCGTGCTTGATCAGCAGGTCGCGGCAGTCGCCCAGCGCCGCGTGAAGGTCGAACGCGGGGATCGAGCGCCCCGAGCCCTTGCCGACGCCGTCCTGCACGGCGATCAGCACCGCCGGCCGCCCCGTCTGCTCGACCACGCGCGAGGCGACGATTCCGATCACGCCCGGGTGCCACGTCGCGCCGTGCAGCACGAGTCCCCACGTCTCGTCGAGGTTGCTGTGCTGCGCCGCACGCATCGCCTCGTCGAGGATGCGGCGATCAAGTTCCTGCCGGTCGCGATTGAGTTCCTCGCACTTCCGCGCGAGCGCGTTGGCCTCGTCCTCGCGGTCGCTGAGCAAGAGCTGCACACCGTCAATCGCCCGTCCGATGCGTCCCAGTGCGTTGAGCCGCGGCGCGAGGATGAACCCCACCCGCCCCGCGGTGATCTCCTTCTGGTCGAGCCCGGCCGCGCGCACCAGCGCGCGCACGCCCAGGCTGCGGCTCTCGCGCAGCAGCGGCAGGCCGCGGCGCACGAAGATGCGGTTCTCCCCCCGCAGCGGCGCCACGTCGGCCACGGTGGCGAGCGCCACGAGGTCGAGCAGGTTGAGCACCACGTTCTCGTTGCCGCCAATCGCGCGGGTGAGCGCGAGCGCGAGCTTGAACGCCACGCCCACCGCGGCGAGATCCTTGTCGGGCGAGGTGTCGTCCACGCGCCGCGGGTTGAGCACCGCGAGCGCCGGTGGCAGTGGTCCGCCGGGGAGGTGATGGTCGGAGATGATCACGTCCACCCCCGCGCGTTGCAGCGCCTCGACGCTCGCCGACGCGCTCGTTCCGCAATCGCAGGTAAGGACCACCCCCGCCTTCGCGTCGAGCGCGGCCTGCACGCCGGCCGGGCCAAGATCGTAGCCGTCGCGCACGCGATCGGGAACGAAGGGGATGACGTCGCCGCCCAGCGCACGCATCGCGCGCGTCATGAGCGTCGTCGAGCACATCCCGTCCACGTCGTAGTCGCCGTGGACGAGGATGCGTTCGCCATTGGCGATCGCGCGCTGGAGCCGCGCGACCGCGACGTCGAGGTCCTTGAGCGCCTCGGGGGGATGCAGGTGCTCGTACTGCGGCCGCAGATAGCGCCGCGCCGCTTCGGCGTCGTGTACGCCGCGCGCGGCCAGCAGCGCGCAGAGCGCCCCGGGGAGGTTCAGGGCGTCTTGCAGCGCGCGCACCGCGCCAGCGTCCGGCGGCGGCGTGCGCACCCAGCGCGCCGCGGCGCGGCGTCGGGGGGCGGCGGGAGCGGTCATGCGTCTACGCTACGGTGCGAGCGCGCGAATCCCGCACCATTAATCCGCGAAGTACATCAGAACGCCGCACGCCTCGCACACGTCGATGCCGCCCGCCGACGACATCTGGTTGCGCCGCTGCATCGGGATCGCCGTGTCGCAGGCGCCGCACGCCGCGCCGTTCACCGGCCACGCGGTCTGCGCGCGTCGCCGCAGACGGATGCGATCGTACTTGCTCAGCAACGGCGCCGCCACGTGCTTGGCAAGCTCGTCGCGCTTGGTCCGGCAGACGGCGAGTTCCCCGTCCAGCGACGCCTGCTGCGACGCCACCTCGGCGCGGGCCTCGGCCTGCTCGGTGGCGCACGCCTCGAGCGACGCCTGACTCGCGTGCAACGCGCCGCGCGCCTCGTCCAGGCGGCGATTGATCGCGACGAGCTCGGACTCCTCGGTCGCCACGATGCGCTTGGCCTCCTCCATCTGGGCCACCGCCGCCGTCGCCTGCCGCATCGTCTTCACCGCGTCCATCTGCGCTTGATTGCGCTCGATCAGTCCCTTGTGCTCGGTGATCTTCTCGCGGAGGAACGCCTGCTTCTTCTCCTCTGCCGTCACCGTCACCTGCGCGCGCTCCACCTCGGCGGCGATCCGCGCGCGCTTCACGTCGAGCTCCTTCAGCCGCGGCTGAAGCGCCGCCAGCTTGTCTTCGATGACGTGGATCTCCAGGTCATCCGCCTGCACGGCCAGCAATGCTGCGAGTTCCTGCTGCACTGATCCTCCCCTCCCCCTGATGTCGCGGCGCTGAGGCGCGCCGAAGTCCTGGCGTTTCCGGAGCCGTAGCGCCTACGCGCGCCGGTACCCCTTCCACCCTGTTGCGCCCATGTGGCGCAATTCGTTGTGCAACCGCTGTTTCTCGGCGATCAACCGGTCCTTCTGCTCCCCCGTCGCCAGCGGGGTGACCCGGTCCAGCTCCGCGAGGCGGTCCCGCATGGACCGCTCGCGCAAACGCCGCAGGGCGCCGTCCACCGTCGCCTGCGGATTCACCATGCTCTCCGGTGTGTCGAGCATCTCCTCCGCTATCCGCACCACCCACGGCTCGAGGCGCTCGGCGAGCCACTCCACCAGCGCGCCGCCGTGCAGCGCCGGATCGGCGTCGAGCAGCGCCTCGTACATCTCGCGATACACCGGATCGCGCAGCCCCGCCGGCGCGCGCCCGGAGTCGTCATCCTCCGGCAGCCAGTCCGGGCGCTCCGCCTCGTCTTCGCTCAGCCGACCAACGCCTTCGATGACCAGCTCGGCGAGCGCGCGGTGCAGCACCATCACCCGCACGAGGTCGTGCTCCGACGAGGACGCCTCGACGCCGCTCTTGTACGGCCCCACCGGGGCGGGCGACCGCGGCGCGGCAGTCTCCGCATCGTCGGGCGCCGGCGCCTTGCGCGCCGCAGGCGACGCCGTGCCCACGCGACCGCGCCGCGAACTCGGCGCGTCCAGCTCACGGGCGAGCACACCACGATCCACCTTGGCCGCCTCGGCCGCGCGTGCCAGGTACATCTCGCGCGTGATCGGGTCCTTCGCCGCGCGGATCGTCGGGAGCAGCGCGTCGAGCGCCCGCCGCTTGCGCTGCAGGTCGGCGAACCATCCGCCGCGCTCGAGCAGCTGCACCTTGCGGTCAAACACGTCGAGCGCCCCGGCGATCAGCTTCTCCATCGCGTCGCGCCCGTGGGCGCGCACGTACGTATCGGGATCGTCCCCCTCCGGCATCGTCACGACGCGCACCGCCACGCCCTGCGCGAGCAGCACGTCCGCGGCGCGGAACGTCGCCTTCTGCCCCGGCCCGTCGCTGTCGTACGCGATGAACACCGTCTTGGCGTGCCGCCGCAGCAGTTCCGCCTGCCCCTCGGTCAGCGAAGTGCCGAGCGGCGCGACCACGCCCTCGACGCCGGCGCTCGCCATCCGGATTGCGTCGAAGTACCCCTCGACGAGAATCGCGCGATCCTCGCGGCGCATCGCCGCGCGCGCCTTGTGCAGGCCGTAGAGCGTCTGTCCCTTGTGGAAGGCGGGCGTGTCGGCGCTGTTCAGGTACTTCGGCTCGCCGGGTCCCATCAGCCGCCCGCCGAAGCCCACGTGGCGCGACGACTGGTCGAGGATCGCGAACATCAGCCGGTCGCGGAAGCGCGGCCGCGGCTCTTCTTCCTCTTCGCGCTTCGCGAGCAGGCCGGCTTCGAGCAGGCGCTCCGGCTCCCAGCCCAGCGTGGCCATGTGCGCGCGCAGCAACCCCAGTTCGCGCGGCGCGAAGCCCATTTCCCATTCGTCGGCCGTCTCTCGCGAAATGGCGCGCGATGCGAGGTACTCACGCGCCTCCTTTCCTCGCTCGTCGTCCCAGAGTCGCGCCGTGAACCAGGCCGCCGCTGTCGCGTTGATCTCCCACAGCGGTTCGCGCGGATCGGGACCTTCGCGCTGCTTGGTGATCTCGCGCACCTCGATGCCGACTTTCTCTCCGACGAACTTCACCGCCTCGACGAACGTCATGCCGAGGCGCTTCTGCACGAAGGTGAAGACGTTCCCCTTCTCGCCGCACACGAAGCAGGTATACCCGCCGCGCGGCATCACCGAGAAGTTGTTGTTGGTCCCCTGATGGAACGGGCACGGGCCGCGGTACACCGAGCCCACGCGCTTGAGGCGCACGTGCTCGCCGATGATCGCCACGATGTCCGCGGCCTCGCGGACCCGTTCGACGTCTTCGTCGGGAATCATCGCAGCGTCACCACGGTCACCCCTGCCCCTCCCTCGTTCCACGCGCCGAACCGCGACGCCTTCACGCGCGGGTCATCCTTCACCATCTGCCCTACCTTCTCGCGCAGGGCGCCCGTCCCCTTGCCGTGAATGATGCGCAGTTCGCCGAGGTCGGCGCGCAGGGCGCTATCGATCGCCTGCAGCACCGCGTCCTCCACCTCGCCGATTCGCATCCCCCGCACATCCACTTCGTGCTGCGCGTGCGCCTCCGGGACGTCTCCAATGTACGCCACGGCGCGCTCGCGGTCGCGCAGCGCCTTCGCCGAGATGCGCGACAGGGTGTTCATCGGCACCGTGAGCTTGAGCGCCCCGACCATTACCAGCGCCTCGGCGCCACGCGCCTCGAGCAACTGCCCCGCCTTGCCGCCGAGGGTGGAAACGGCCACCGCATCGCCGGCGGCAAGCGGCCGGTCGTCGCGACCGCCCGCGCGTCCCGCGTCGCGCTGACGCGCTTCCGCGTCGGCTCGCGCCTCCACGCGCTCCGCGTCGTCGAGCGCATCGAGCGCCTCGCGCTCGGTCGCGGCGCGTTGTTCAAGTCCACGCCGCGCCGCGGCCGCCGCCTCGTCGAGCCCGGCCGCGCCGGCCTCCTTCAGTCCGGCGATCATCTTCTCCAGGTCGGCGCGCGCGTCGAGCAGATAGCGGCGCGCATCGTGCCGCGACGCCCGCTCAAGTTCGCGCTCCTTGCGACGGATCTCGCCTTCGCGTTCTGCCAGCCGTCGCCCGCGTTCGTGCACGCTCTCCTTGTCGGCCGAGAGCTGCGTCATCAACTGCGCGCTTTCGCGGTCGCGCACCTCCAGCGCTTCGAGCAGACGGTGCACGTCGCGCTCCACCTTGGGCACGCGCTCTTCGGCGCGCGCGATCACCTCAGCGGGCATCTCCAGGCGCCGCGCGATGCTCAGTCCGTACGAGCGACCCGGGATCCCCTTGATCAACCGGTACGTCGGCGCAAGCGCCACCGCGTCGAACTGCAGCGATGCATTCACTACCCCCGGCACCTCCTGCGCCAGCTCCTTGAGCGCGCCAAGATGCGTCGTGGCGATCGTC
>VHBQ01000104.1 GCA_016871855.1 Gemmatimonadota bacterium | reverse complement strand
CGGAGCGGGGCGTGCCGCTCGGCGGCCTCCAGCGAATGCAGCGGGATCTGCTCGATCTCGATGGTGACCACACTGGAGGCCGCGGCGAGACGCGCCGCCGCCTCCGCGTCGGCCCACTTCGCGGTGATAGTCTCCGAGGCGAGCGGGCGGGCGGGGCAGTGCGCCTCTGGGTCGAGCACCCGCACGTCGTAACCCATCGTACGAGCGGCCATCGCGGCCATGCGTCCGAGCTGGCCGCCGCCGAGGAAGCCGATGGTGGAACCGGGGAGAATGACGCTCACGGCAGCTGCTGGGCGCGCACGGCGGCCGCGCGCTGGTCGCGCCAGGCGCGGAGGCGCTCACGGACCTCGGGCAGACGGGTGCCAACGATCTCGGCGGCGAGAATGCCCGCATTCGACGCGCCCGGCTTGCCGATGGCGAGCGTTCCGACGGGAATGCCGGCCGGCATCTGCACGATGGAGAGCAGGGCGTCGACGCCGTTCAGGGCGGTCGCGGGCACGGGGACGCCAAGCACCGGAACCAGCGTCTTGGAGGCGACCATGCCAGGGAGGTGCGCGGCGCCGCCGGCCGCGGCGATGATGACCATCAGGCCGCGCGACTCGGCGCTCGCCGCGTACTCGAACATCCAATCGGGGGTGCGGTGCGCCGAGACGACCGCCTTCTCGAAGGGGACGCCGAACTGCTCGAGCATCTCGCACGCCGGGGCAAGATGCTCGTAGTCGCTCGCGCTCCCCATGATGACGCCAACGAGAGGTGATGTGGGCATGGGCTAAAGATGCGGGGAGACAGGGCGTTTCGGAATGCGGTCCCCGGCCGCGATCGCGTGCGGCGGGGCAAGCGGCCATGGCTAGAAGGCAAGCGGGGCCACGCGTAGCTTTCCCCGGACACGGGGACCGCACGCCGCGGTGTCCGCGCCGAGTTCGAGCATGGTCCTCCTGGCGCCGCTGAATGCGGCGCCGCCCCTCGATTTGCGCATGTTCACTGCGACGCTTTTCGCCGATCTCAGCTGCCCCTTCAGCTACGCCCTCACGGCGCGGCTGGAGGTGCTGGGGCTGATGCATCGTTGCGACTGGCGTGGCGTCCAGCACGATCCCGGGCTCCCCGTGCCGCCGCGCCTTGGCGATCGACGCCTTATGCGCGCGCTCGAGGACGACGTCGATATCGTGCGCCGGGAGGCGCCCGACGTGGCGCTCACGACGCCGCCGGTGAAGCCGAATACGCGGCGGGCCATCGCCGCAATTGCCGCGGTCCAGCGCCAGCATGCGCCCCGCTCGGCGGCCTTTCGGCGCGCGTTGGGGGCGGCGCTCTGGGTGCGCGGCGAGGACATCTCGGACGGCACGGTCATCAACTCCGTGGCGGCCTGGTCGGGCGTGCCGGGCTGGGTCGACCTCGACGGTCCGGCGGGCCACCGGCTCGCCGACGAGTGGGAGATGGACTGGGTGACGCGTCGCCTCGGCGGAGTTCCGCGGTTGGTGCGACCCGACGGACGCGTGCTCTGGGGGTTGATGCCCTCAGCGGAGATTCAGGCGTTCTTCGATGTCCCGTCGCGCACATCGGGCGAGCATCGCCAGAGCTAGGCCCAAGCGTGACCTCACCGGCGGTCTAGGTCGCCAGCGCGTCCTCGTAGACTGCAAGCGTTTCCCGGTGCTGCCGCTCGATGCGCAGCCAATCGAGCTTCGCACTCGCCGCTTCGCGCCAGCGCGCCTGCTCGGCGGGATCGGCGATGAGGCTGGCGATGGACCGGGCGAGCGCCGTCGGGTCGCTCGGTGGCACCAGGATGCCGGCGCGGCCTCCGTCGAGCAACTCAGGCGAGCCGTCCACGGCGGTCGCGACGATCGCGCAGCCGCAGTCGCGCGCCTCGGGGAGGACCAGCCCGCCGGGCTCGGCGTGCGAGGCGAGCACGAAGACGGCCGCGGCCCGCAGGTAGGGGCGAGGCGCCGCGCAGAAGCCCTCGAAGTGGATGCGGTCGTGCGCCGCGGAGGCCGCGGCTTGTGACTCGAAGCGGGGCCGATCGGGGCCTTCGCCAACGATGTAGAGGTGCGCCGACGCATGCGTGGACGCGATCGCGTCGAACGCCGCGATGAGATCGGCGATGCCCTTGCGTTCATAGAGACCCGCGACCGTCACGATGGCCGGCTGGTGCAGCGTCTTGGGTCCGTCCGGCGCGTGCTCCAGGCGCGGGCTGCCAATCGTGCCGTTGCGCACGGGACGCAAGCGCTCGCGTCGCATGCCTCGCCGCGCGAGTCGGTTCACGGCATCCTCGCTCATCGTGATGACGCGGTCGGCGCCGCCCATCAGCGTCGAACTGCGCTGCCACTCGTTGTGCACGCTGGCCACGAGGCGCCAGCGCGCCCCGAGGCGCAGCAGCCGGGCCAGGACATAGCCGGTCACCATGTGGGCGTGCACGATCTCTATGCGCTCATCTCGGAGCAGCGCGCGCAGCGTGCTCAGGGCGCGCAGGAGCGTCAGCGGGCGGCGCTCCTGGTCGATCTGCACGTGCCGTACCCCGTGCGCGGCGAGCAGCGTTTCGTACGAGCCGCCGCGCGACGCCACCCAGACCTGATGCCCCTCCCGCGCCTGCACGCACGCTAGGTCGACGGCGACGTTGACGATGCCGTTGCCGACCTGGTCGACGTGGTTGAGGAGGTGAAGGAGACGCATAGAGGCAGAGAAACAACAGAGAAACAACAGAAAAACAACAGAGAGACAACAGAATAGTACTCAGACAGACGGGGGCGCGCCTCGCGGCCCGCCCCCTCTGTTGCTTCTCTGTTGCCTTTCTGTTGTCTCTCTGTTGTTTCTCTTACGGAAGGATCACGCCATCCACCACATGCACCATGCCGTTCGACGCGCGGACGGAGGCGATGATCTTGGCGTCGTTGATGAACGTGTCGGCGCCCTTCTTGGTGATGGTGGCGCTGGCGCCGTCGGCCATCGAGACGACCTGTCCATCGACGAACTGATCAACGTCCAGCGCCGACGTGGTGACATGATGCTGGAGGATCAGACGCAGCTTCTCCTTGTTCGCGGGCTTCAGCAGGTCGTCGACGGTCCCCTTGGGGAGCTTGTCGAACGCTGCGTTCGTGGGCGCGAAGACGGTGAACGGGCCGGCGTTGGCGAGCGAGTTAACCAGGTCGGCCGCCTGCAGGGCGGCGACGAGCGTGGTGTGGTCCTTGGAACCCACGGCGACCTTCACGACGTCCTTCACGGACTCGTCATCCTGGACGCTGGCCTGGCCGCCGGCGGGCGCGGCGTCGGAGGTAGCCGCCTGGTCAGCGCCGCCGGCGCAGGCGCTGAGGATCAGGAGGGCGGAGAAGGCGGCAACGAACGTGCGGGCGGAACGCATGGCGATCACCTCGTGCGTGGGGTGGCGAGAAGAAACGCATGGTGGTCGCCTCGGCCGCGATCCGCGTCGCGAGGTGGGGAACGCGGCATTCGCCGATGGGCGAAGTGCCGGGACCGGGCTGAGAATACGGGAGTCGGCGACGCCGCGCAGTCAGGGGGAAGGGGGACAGGGCGTCAGCCAAAAGAGGACTTTTCCATACCACATTACGGCTTTGGGCCGGCTTGCCGCAACAAAGACAGCGGGGCGTCGGCTGGTGCCGACGCCCCGCTGTCTTGTGAGCTCCCGAGGAGGGATTTGAACCCCCGACCCGGCGATTAACAGTCGCCTGCTCTACCCCTGAGCTACTCGGGAAGAATCTGAAAATTACCTAGCCCGAGGAGGCAATTCAAGCCTTCAGCACCGTGCGCAGCCAACGTCCGGTGTGCGAGGCCTCGACCGCCGCGACCTGCTCCGGGGTGCCCGTCGCGACAATCCGGCCGCCGGCGTCGCCGCCATCGGGCCCGAGGTCCACCACCCAATCGGCGAGCTTGATCACATCGAGATTGTGCTCAATCAGCACCACCGTGTGGCCGGCCTCGACGAGTTGGTCGAGCACGCCGGCGAGCTTGCGGATGTCCTCGAGGTGAAGGCCGGTCGTCGGTTCGTCGAGCAGGTAGAGTCGGCGGCCGCCGCGCTTGGACGACATCGCGAGTTCGCGGGCGATCTTCAGGCGCTGGGCCTCGCCCCCGGACAGGGTCGTTGCGGGCTGTCCGAGCCGAAGGTAGCCGAGGCCGACTTGCTGCACGTGCCACAGCGCCTGCCCCAGCTTCTCCTCGTACGGGAAGAAGCGGATGGCTTCGTCCACGGTCATCTCGAGCACGTCCACGATGGACCGCCCGAAGTACTTCACGCCCAGCACGTCGGGCTTGAAGCGCTTTCCGTCGCACTCCTCGCACGGCACAAAGACGTCGGCGAGAAAGACCATCTCGACGGCGATCGCGCCGGCCCCCTCGCACTTCTCGCAGCGGCCGCCCTTCACGTTGAACGAGAAGGTCCCGGGCGTGTACCGACGCGCTCGCGACTCGGGAAGCGACGCGAAGATGCGCCGGATCTCGTCGTACGCCTTTACGTACGTCACGGGGTTCGAGCGCGGCGAGCGTCCGATGGGCTCCTGGTCGATGAGGACCACGGCCTCAATGGCCTCGTGTCCCGCAAGCCGGCGATACTCGCCCACGGTCTCCCCAAGATGCAGCGCCGCGCTGTGCTCGCCGGTGAGCGCCGCCTCGAGCGCGTGATAGAACACGTCGTGCACGAGCGTGCTCTTCCCCGAGCCGGAGACGCCGGTCACGGCGGTCATGACGCCCACGGGAAGCTTGAGGTCCACGCCGCGCAGATTGTGCGCGCGAGCGCCGTCGAGGGTGATCCAGCGGCGCGGTAGGCGGCGCTGCTCCGGAAGCGGGATCGTCCGCGCGCCCGTCAGGTACTGCCCGGTCAGCGAACCGGCCCCTGCTGCCGCCACCGCGCCGTTGTACACCACGCGACCGCCGCGCTCGCCGCTCTCGGGGCCGAGTTCGAGCATCCAATCGGCGGCGCGAACGGCCTCGAGGTCGTGCTCGACCACGAGGACGGTGTTTCCCCCATCGCGGAGCCGAGCGAGCAGGCGCAGCAGCCGGTCCATGTCGCGCGGGTGCAGTCCGATGCTCGGCTCATCGAGGACGTACAGCGCGTCCACGAGTCGCGAACCTAGCGAGTTCGCCAAGCTGATGCGCTGGGCCTCCCCGCCCGAGAGCGTGCGGGTCGCGCGGTCGAGCGTGAGATAGGTGAGGCCGACGTCGCACAGGAAGTGCACGCGCTCGCGCGCCTCGCGCCAGATGTGCGCCGCGATGGCCTGCTCGGCTGGCGTGAGGATCAGCGCGTCGAGCCAGGCATTGAGCAGATCCACGGGCATCGCCGAGACCTCGGCGATCGTGCGGCCGCCAACGC
>VHBQ01000103.1 GCA_016871855.1 Gemmatimonadota bacterium | reverse complement strand
GGAGCCGCTGCGACCAGCCGCGCCTCCCGTTCGAGTGGGTGGCTGTCGGGGTCGAGCCCTTCTGGCGCGTCACGTTCGACGGCACGCAGTTGGTGCTCGAACGTCCCGACCCGCCGCGCGAAGTGGTGTTCGACGCCGCGTCCTCCGACACCCGCGGCGGGCTGACGACGATCGTAGGCACGCGGACGATCGACAAGATGAAGGAGCTCAAGCTGGGCATCCTGCGTGAGCCGTGCCGCGACGGGATGAGCGACGCGTGGTATCCGTACCGCGCCGAAGTGCGGGTCGGCGAGCGCGCGTACGCCGGGTGCGCACGGCGATGACTCGGAGAATCCCGTGACGGTACGTGGGTGTCTCGCATCGCTGCTCCTACCGCTGGCGCTGACCGCACAAGACACAACCGCCGTGAAGGCGAGCGTGCTCGACGCCGATCGCGCCTCGGCAGTTCGGCTGGTCGGCGTGCTCGCGCCGCGGGCCAGCCTGCTGCTCCCCGGCCTTGATATCCTGACGGGGCGCGCACGCCACCGCGCCGAGGCGGTCCGCGGCGCGACCCGCGCGATGACGCGCGTTCCCATCCACGCCGTGGTCTCGGGCGATGGCGCCTTTGGTTGCACCACGGGCGTGCTGCGCTTCGCGGACCCCGATACGACGCGACCTGGCACCGGACGGTATGCCGCCTGCTGGCGCCGCGGGCGCAATGGCGCCTGGCGGATGCTCGCCTTCTCGGCGGCCTACGCGCGGCCGGTGGTGCGCGTGCTTCCTGATTCCTTGGCGGGCGCACCGGGCTCCACCGGGACGCGCGTCCCGCGGGGCACACGAGCCGCGCAGGCCATGGTCGAGGCCGACCGCGCCTTCGCGCGATTCAGCGCCGACTCCGGCGGACCCGCCGGCGCCTTCGCGCGTTGGATAGCGGCCGATGGGATGATGCTGGGCCCGCGACCGGTGCCGGTGCGCGGCAGCGACCAAGTGCGTCAGGCGTTCGCGTCATTCCCCACGGGCGGCCGCTTCGAGTGGGCACCCGTCGACTCGCTCGCGGTCGCGTCACGCGACGGATCGCTCGGTTTCACCATCGGCCAAGCGCGCATCGCGCCGACGCCCGAGGCCGTCTCCTACTCGAAGTACCTCACCGTCTGGCGGCGCGACGTTGACGGCGCGTATCGCTTCATCTTCGATATCGGCAGCGACCGGCCGGCGCCGGTGACGAAGTGACTCGCGTGTGTCGGCGAGGCGACGCCTCGCGTCCGCGCCGCGATCGCTAGATTCTCCCGGATGCTGCCCGAGGAATTGCGCCAGTCAGTGGACGCCGATCGCACCCGCGAAGCGGGGGCGCTCTTCGTGGATGTGGTCGCGCGCTACTTCGCGGAGACTGGGTACGGCGAGAGCGCGGTCTCGCCGACCGCGGGCCACCCGCAGCGGCGCCCGACCTTCGACGAGCCAATGCCGGCGCAGGGACGCGCGCTCTCCGAGATCGTCGAACGCCTCGAGCGGGAGTTCCTGGCGAACGCCAATCGGCTCTCGCATCCGATGTACATGGGGCATCAGGTGGCGGCACCGCTCCCGGCCGCCGTGTGGACCGAGGCGGTCATCGCCGCGCTGAACAACTCGATTGCCGTCGCCGAGATGTCGCCCACGGGCACGGCGGTCGAGGAGCGCGTGGTGCGCTGGATGTGCGACCTGGTGGGCTACGGTCCCGCGGCGGGCGGCACGCTGACATCCGGCGGGCTCGAGGCCACGCACACCGCGCTGCTCGCCGCGCGCGCCGCGCTCGAGCCCGAAGCGTGGCGGCACGGGATCACCGGCCCCGCGCCGGTGATCATCTGCGGCGAGCACGCCCACTACGCGATTGCACGCGCGGGGGGCGAACTGGGCATCGGCGCCGACAACGTGCGCGCGGTGCCATCGCGCGACTGGAAGATCGATCCGGCGGCGTTGACCGGCGTGCTCGACGGCGTGAACGCCGAGGGGCGCCGGGTGATGGCCGTGGTGGCGACGGCCGGGCACACGGCGACCGGGTCCTTCGACGATCTCGAGGCGATCGGCGCGATCTGCGAGGCGCGCGGCCTGTGGTTGCACATTGACGGCGCGCACGGCGCCTCGGCGCTGCTCTCGCCGACGCACGCGGCGCGACTGCGCGGCATCACACGCGCGCGCACTGTGGCTTGGGACCCGCACAAGCTCATGCTGCTCCCCCTCGCCACCGGCGCCCTGCTCGCGCGCGACGAGCGCGACCTCAGTGCCGCGTTCGCACAGCAGGCGCCGTACCTGTTCCACGGTGGTGACGGCGACCGCAGCCCCGACCAGGGGACGCGCTCCTTCATGTGCTCGCGCCGCGCTGACGCGCTCAAGGTCTGGGTGGCGATGCAGCGCTACGGCGCCGCCGGGCTCGGCGCGCTCTACGACCACGTATGCGCGCTGGCCGCGTCGCTGCATCGGATGATCGCGGCGCGCCCCGACTTTGTGGCGCTGCACACGCCGGAGAGCAACATCCTGTGCTTCCGTTGGCTCCCGCCCGGCGTGGATGATGAGCCAACGATTGACTGGCTCAACCTCCGCCTGCGCGAGCGCTACAACGCGTCGGGGCGGGGGTGGATCACCTCCACGGTGCTCGACGGCCGGCGCGTCCTGCGGGTGACGCTCATGAATGTGCGCACCGAGGACACGCACCTCGCCGCCCTGCTCGATGGACTCTCGGCGATCGGCGCCGAACTGGTGGCCGAGCCGGCGTAACGGCGGGCGCTCTGGCGAAGCCGAGCGGGACGCTATAATCTTAGTACTAAGATGACAGCCACAGCGACGGTCCCCCAGACCCCCAAGCGTCCCACCCCCGAGCCAGCCACCGCGACGGCCCTCAAGCTGTTTGTGGTGCTGGCTCGCGCCCAACAGGCGATCAGCGAGCGCGTGGAAGGCAGCCTCGTATCGCACGGGCTGACGCACACGGAGTTCGCGATCCTCGAGGCGCTCTACCACAAGGGGCCGCTCCTGCTCGGCGAGGTGCAGCGCAAGATCCTCGTGTCGAGCGGCGGCATCACCTTCCTGGTGGACAAGCTGGCCAATCGCGGGCTGGTGGAGCGGCGGCTGTGCCCGTCCGACCGGCGCGCGCGCTACGCCGCGCTGACGCGCAAGGGCGAGGCGCTGATGGCGCAGATCTTTCCGGCGCACGCCGACGCGATCCGCGAGGCGATGGCGGGTCTGTCCCGCGCCGAGCAGAAGCAGGCGACCGCGCTGCTGAAGCAACTGGGGCTGGCCGCGTCGGCGGCCTCCCCGGAATCGGCGAAGCGCGGCTAGTCGGGCAGTTCCCGTGGCGGCGGGGGCGTGATCGGGGAACTTGAAGCCCTATCACTGGGAGGGGCAACGACCTCACAGGAGATCACGGAGACCACGGAGAACGGCGACTGCAAACACTGGAAGTAACGACAGCACGCCAAGCAGGCCTCTGAGTGGCGTGCGCTGTTCCTCCCAGAAGTTGCCGTTGTAGTTCTCCGTGCCCTCCGTGTGCTCCGTGGTGAAAGAGGTTGCCGTTGTAGTTCTCCTTGCCCTCCGTGTGCTCCGTGGTGAAAGAGGTTGCCGTTCCTCGTCCCCCTTCCTTCCGTTTGGCGCCGGAAAAGGATAGCCTAATTCGGCCTTCACCCCGGATCGGCTCATGTTCCCCATCGCTCGCGCAGCCCTCGCGGCCTTGCTCGTGGTCGCCCTCCCTCTTGGCGCGCAGACCACTGGCGTCACCCACGGACAGAAGTCGTCCCGTCTGATCATTCGCAACGCGACGATGGTGGACGGCAACGGCACGCCAGCGCGCGGGCCGGTGGACATCGTCATCGAGAACGGACTCATCGCCGATATCGTGACGCTCGACCCGGTGGCGTTGCGCCGCGGGGACGCGCGGCGCCCGGCCGGCGACGTGCAGATCGACGCCACGGGCAAGTTCGTCCTGCCGGGACTGATCAACGCGCACACGCACATGCAGAGCAACCGCTCCGGGCAGTCCATGGGCGGGTTCGAGTACTACCTGCTGCTGCAGCTGGCCAACGGGATCACGACGGTGCGCGAAGTGGGCGCCGAGAACGAGCAGCAGAGCATCCGGATGCGGGAGCAGCAGGCGCGCGGCGAGCTGGTGGGGCCGCGGATGCTCATCTACCCGATGTTCGGTGGCGCGCGCATCCGCACCCCGGCCGACGCACGGATCCGGGTGCAGGAGATGAAGCGGATCGGCGTGGACGGGATCAAGACCACCGGGCTCGAGCGCGACATCATGCAGGCCATGATGGAGGAGGCGAAGAAGCAGGGACTGCCGGTCGCCCATCACGTCGGCGTCGAGGAGACGAACGCGTGGGACGACATCGCGATGGGGACGCGCAGCATCGAGCACTGGTACGGCATTCCCGACGCGGCCATTCGTGACGGACGCCAGCGCTTTCCGAGCGACTACAACTACCTCGACGAGACCGACCGCTTCCGCTGGGCGGGACGACTGTGGCGCGAGGCCGACCCGGCGCGGCTCGACACCGTGCTCGCCGCAATGGTCAAGGCGAATGTCGCCTGGGTCCCGACGCTCGACATCTACGAGGCGAGCCGCGACCTCCAGCGCGCGCAGACGCAGCCGTGGTTCCAGGAGTACCTGCATCCGTCGCTCGCCAACTACTTCAAGCCCGACCCGGCCAACCACGGCTCGTATTTCATCGGCTGGAGCAGCACCGACGAGGTGTACTGGAAGGAGAACTACCGCATCTGGATGGCGGCGCTGCGCGACTTCGAGCGCAAGGGTGGCACCATCGGCTGCGGCGACGACGCCGGGTTCATCTACCAGATGTATGGCTACGGCCTGATCCGCGAGATGGAACTGCACGCCGAGGCGGGGTTCCATCCGCTGAAGGTCATCGAGCACTGCACGGGGAACAACGCGAAGATCCTCGGCATCGCCGACAAGGTCGGGCGCGTGCGCGCCGGCTGGGCGGCGGACCTGATCGTCGTGGACGGCAATCCGCTCGAGGATCTCAAGACGCTGTATCCCACGCACCAGGTGCAGCTCAAGGACGGCAAGGAAGCGCGCGCCGGGCTGGAGTGGACCATCGCCGGCGGCGTGCCGTACCATGTGCCGACGCTCTCGGCGCGGATCAAGGCGATCGTGGATTCGGCGAAAAGGCCGTAGGGCTCGAGCGGCATCGTCCCGCCCGGCGATGCTCTCGGACCCCTGCGGGGTCCTGCGGCCGCATCGCCGGGCGGGACGATGCCGCTCGCGCCCGGACTTCAATAGACTGAGTGACAACCGACAGCCGACTTCAGTGTCGGCAGGAGCCCCCGATGACTGCCCCGTTTGGCGCGCTGGCCCAGGTGGCCGTGACCTTTCGCGACGTCCCCGCCGCCGTCGCGTGGTACCGCGACGTGCTTGGCCTGCCGTTGATGTTCGAGACGAACGGGATGGCGTTCTTCGCGATGGGGGACGTGCGCCTGATGGTGACGGCGCCGTCCGATTCTGAGTTCGACCACCCCGCGTCGGTGCTCTACTTCAAGGTGCCCGACATCGAGGCGGCGTACGCGGCGCTCGCATCACGCGGCGCGGCGTTCGAGGACAAGCCGCACCTCGTGGGAAAGATGGGGAGCACCGAGATCTGGATGTTCTTCGTGCGCGATCCGGAGCGGCACTTGATCGGGATCACCGAAGAGCGGGCTGGTGCTTAGGCTTACTACAACTGATACCACGAAGCAGTCGTGTTGAAAATCAAGCGGTGGTGGCCAGGGGTGGCTGCCACCGCTGATTTGTTTTGAGCATCGCATTGAGGATGGTGAGCAGTTGGCGCATCACCGCGACGAGGGCGACCTTCGCGGG
>VHBQ01000102.1 GCA_016871855.1 Gemmatimonadota bacterium | reverse complement strand
TCGTCGCAGGTGATGTTGGGATGGGTCATCGGTTCAGCGCCTCCCTCAGCAGCATTCGGGCGCGGTGGAGCTGCGCCTTGCACCCTCCGGCGGTGACGCCGAGCATCCCGGCGATCTCCTCGTGGGTGTATCCCTCCACGTCGTGCAGCACGAAGACCTTCTTGGCGCCGGGCGGCAGGGCGGCGATGGCGGCCTCGAGATCGAGGCTGAGCCCCGGGACGGGGAGCGGACGCGCCTCGCTGTACGAGATGACGTCCATATCCTCGATCCCATCGTCGTGCCGCTCGCGCCGGCGCTTCTCCATCTGCCGGTCGTTGAGCACGACGTTCACCGCCAACCGGTGCAGCCAGGTGCCGAACGCCGAGTCCCCGCGGAACTGCGCGAGCTTTTCCCACGCCCGGACGAAGACGTCCTGGGTCAGTTCCTCGGCCCTCATCCGCTCGCCGACCATGCGGGCGCAGAGGGAGAAGACCTTGTCCACGTGGGCCTTGTAGAGGCGCTCGAAGGCGCGCCGATCGCCGCTGGCGGCGAGGGCGACGTCGTCGGTGAGCGACGGCGACAGGGTCACGGGGTGGGGAAGAGCCTGCATCCGGATAGCTGGTCCTCGGTGGTTCGAAGGATCAGACAGGGGGATGGCATGGAGGGTTTGAAGGGCACTGTGAAGTCAGGGGGAGAGCCGGGCGGAACGGGGAGGAGGTAGAGGCGAACTGCGGTGGAACGGGGAGGAGGTAGAGGCGAACTGCGGTGGAACGGGGAGGAGGTAGAGGCGAACTGCGGTGGAACGGGGAGGAGGTAGAGGCGTGGGGACGGGGGCTGGGGAGAGGGACGAGGGACGGGCGAGGGACGCCGCCATCCAATCCGGCCCCTCCTCGTTCCGCCCCTCCCACCTCGTCCCTTCGCCTCTACCCCCTCCCCGTTCCACTTCGCAGCCAGACACCAACCTCCCCCCACCTACGTATGGATGCTGTACAATTGTGTCGTCTCCCCCCGAGGTCGGTCAGCCATGGTCGGTACCCAGCAGAAGGCCCCCAGCGAGGCGCAGATCCGCGAGCAGGTGCAGAGCGCGGTGCAGCAGGCCGTTCAGGCGGCGCGCGACGCGCAGGCCCAGGCCCAGCAGGCGGGCGGGGCGGCCCCCCAAGCGTCGGGCGCGCCAACGGCGCCGGTGGCGTTGCCTCCTGTGCCCGATGGGGGCGGGCGGGTGATCATTGATCGTCAGGGCGACCGGACGGTGATCACGAGCGCGGCACTGCCACCGGACGTGATGCCGTTGGCGACGATGGCGCAGGAGACGGCGCTGGGACTGATGGGACTGATCGCGGCGATGGTGATCCTAGGGCCCATCGTGCGGATGATCGCGCGGCGCTCAGACCGCCGGACCGAGATCAAGGCGGCCGGCGAGCATTCACAGATCCTGCAGCAGCAGATCCTGCAGCTGCAGCAGAGCGTGGACGCGATGTCGCTGGAGGTGGAGCGGATCAGCGAGGCGCAGCGGTTCCAGACGAAGCTGCTGAGCGAGGGAAGACGGGAGGGGTGAGGTCCGCAGTGCGCTCACTGCGAACTGAGAGCGCCGTCGCCATCCGTCGTGAGCAACAGCAGGGCCAGCACGCGCGAACCGCGGAGTGCTGGCCCTTCGGCGTTGAAGTTGGCACAGCATCGCTCGATGGCGTCGAGCAGCGCCTCGGCGTCCGCCTGCCGTGCGGCGGCCGCCAGCGCGCGCTCCACGCCTGCTCCGCGTGCGCGCAGAAGTTGCGGGCGAACGGCGGCAATGCGAGCGTGCAGCGCCGCGCGCTCATGCAGCGCCGCCGATTGCAGCGCATTGTCCAGCCGACGCGCGAGCGCGACGCGCATCGCATCGGGTGGACCATGCGCGTTGGCTAGGGTAGCCGTCGCATCAGCCTCGAGCCACGCCCGCAACGCCTTCATCGTCGCGCGAAGACGACCAGGATCGACGGGTCGTTCCTGCGCAGAGGCGATGCGCGAAAGCACCATCGCAAGCTGCGCTTCGTCCTCTCCGATCGCGACGCCATTCGACGTTAGGATGCGTACGCGTCCGGTCGCATCGCGCACCGCGGCCACCCAACCATCCTGCGTCGCGGCGACGGCGGCCCTCCGCGATGGTCCCGATCGCCGCTGGACCCACGGGCGCACGAGTGCCAGCACGAACTCGCGCGCCGCGCCGGGTTCGAGCGCGTCCTCCATCGCGGATCGCTTGTGCCGCAGGCGACGACCGATGCGCAGGAAGCGCGCCGCGGCGCCGGGCGGCCGAACGGCATAGATGGTGACGGCGGCGTGTGAGGCGTCGAGGCGCACGGCCCGTCCCTCGCGCTGGTCCATCCGCGCGGGCGTCCACGCCTGGTCGAGATGCACGATGACAGACGCGGCGCGCAGGTTGAGTCCCTCGCCGAGCAAGTCGGTGCTGAGCACGAGCCGCAATGGCAGGCGTGCATCCGGCGCGCTGTTCGCGCCTAGGCGGTCGAGCACGTCGCGTCGCGTGAGGCCGCCCCCCGCTGACCGCACGCCTGACGCGGTGATGGCCGCCACGCCCGCCTCGAATCGCAACTGCCGCCACAGCGCGTCCACGGTGGCGGCATACCGCGAGAAAGCAACGATGATTTCCCCCGGGTGCCGGCGCATGATTCGCCGCAGCAAGATCGCCCGCTGGTGCGCATCGTCGTCAGTTCTTGAGCGGCTCTCGTTGCGCAGGTCTCGCACGGCGCGCAGGTGCTCGGCAAGCACACGCCGCGAAGTCGAGAGGTCGCCAGAGGCGGGAGACGCGACGACCTCCGGAAAGGCGAGCTGTGACGCGTCGCCATCCGCGCTCCACGCACGCAGTTCACGCCGCGTGGGCCAGCGTCCAGTGGCGAGCGCGTCATCGAGCGCCAGTGTGCGCTGCACCGAACGCCGCAGCGCGGCATCGAGCGCGGCGAGACTGGAGGACCAGGCGTGGGCCAGCGTCATGCGAAGCAGTGCAAGCGCGGCGCGGCCATCCGCGGCGGGAATCGGCGGCGGCAGACGACGGAGGGCGCGCGCGATCGCGGGCGACGGCGGGCTGTCGAGCCAGCGGGTTCGACGGCGGGTTGGCATCGCGTCGGCCACCGACTCTCGACGAACCGTCAACTCGGCGACCACCCCAGGCGACGGCAACGCGGCCGAGGCGCCGAGGAAGAGCGCGAGCAGGGCGCGTTGATCGGCGGCTGTGTTGTGGACGGGCGTCGCGGAGAGCAGGAGCACGCGTCGCCCCATCGTGAGCGCGGCCGCGCGGGCATACCGCTGCGTCCGCGGATTGCGCAGATGATGCGCCTCATCCACGATGATCAACGGCGTGTCGGTCGCCACGCTACGGCGGCTCAGCGTTTCAAGCGAACACCACGAGATGCTGACGCCGCCGGCGACCGCGGAGCGCTGCCACTGATGTTTGAGCGACGCGGGGCCGACGACGAGCGCGCCACCCAGAGTGCGCGCGACGGCCAGGGCGACGTAGGTCTTGCCGAGGCCCGGTGCGTCGGCGAGCAGGGCGCCCCCGTGTGTGTGCAGCGTCCGCAGCAAACGGCGCACGGCCTCCTGCTGGTGCAGACGCAGCTCAACAGTGCCAAGCGATGCCGGAACCTCGGGCAACGCCCCGATGATCGCGCGCGCTAGGCGATCGCGAACTGCTACGAGTGCATCCACGTGAGCAGCGGCTCCACCGCGACGGCGCGAAGGTCCAGCACTCGCAGCGACGCGGCGTGCAGCTCGTCCACGGTCACTGGGACGCCATGTCGCGCGGCGCGGCCGATGGGCGCGAGGATCGCGCGCGCCGCCGACCAATCGGAAGGGAGGGGAAGTCGCGCCATCGTCCATCCGAGAAAGCGGTGATAGCCCCCGCGCGCGGGCTCTGCGATGGCGCCGAGCCACGCGGTGGCCAACGGCGCGTTGAGCCAGACGGCGAGCGCATCGGCGTCTGCCTCCGTCGGCGCGCGCACGAAATAGCACGTGTTGAGCGGCACCGTGTCGTTGTCGGGGGTGAGCACCACGGCACGCGGTGTGCGCCCGACATCGCCCCAGACGACACGCCACGCCGGTTGCGCGGCCTCGGTGCGGAAGAGCATCCACCACCGATCACGCGCCTTCGCGTCCACGCGGCGCTCGAGCGTCGGCCGCCACGGCGAGAGCCACTGTGCGGCGCGGCGCGGCAGCGTCCGCAGCGGCTCGAGTTGATCGTCATGCGTCCAGAGCAGCGCCTGTGCCGAAGGACTCGAGGCGAACGCCCTGAGATCTTCACCGCGCAGGGACGGCCGCAGGATGGCACGCTCGATGAGCGCCTCCCGCTCGCCTTGGCGAACGATGCACGTGCCGCCGATCGCGCGACTCTTCCAGTCCGGATCGACGTTCACCAGAAACGCATCGTTGCATCCGGTCTTCACGCCAAGCATCGGACGGCCAAACAGCGTCTCGCTCAGCGGGATGCCCGACGCGGCGACCAGATCGAACGCGGCGCGCACAGCGGGCGGAAGCAGGAGCCACGGCGCGCCCTCAGTGTCGTCGAGCGACAGGCGCTGAATAGGCGACGGCCACCGGATGGCCGTGTCGCGCCTGACGACGGCACAGGACGACGCTGGCGCAGCAATCGCGCGCCGTGCCGCTGCGCCCACTCGCCGCGCGACGAGTACGGCCGGATACGTCGCCGCGTCGAACATCGAGCGGCCCGCGGAGTGATCTTCGAGTGCCGAGATCTCCGTCGAGCGAGCAAGCAAGCCGCGGAGTCCGCCGCCAGCGAGACTTCTCAGGAGCTTCACGGGGATCAGCAGGGCGGCCACTCCGCCCGGGCGCGCGAGCGTGGTCGCGCGTTCGGCAAAGAGCGCGGCAAGGTCGGCCTGCATGCCGAATCCGCTGAGCGCGCCGCTCGCCGCGGCGCCCGCGCGCCACACCGCCTCGCGCATCGAGAGATAGCGCGCGCGCAGGGCGTCGCGCTCCGACGGCGGAATCCGGTGCAGGCGCACCCACGGGGGATTGCCGATCACGAGATCGAAGCCGCCGCGGCCGGCGACGTCGCCGAAATGGGACGCAAACCCAAACGGAACGGCGCCGCCGGCGCGAAGCGCCGCGAGCGCGCGGCGCAGCGAGTTCGCGTCGCGCCGCCATTCCGCGAGCGCCGCGCGCTCGGTGGCCGTGGCCACGCGGCGCCGGCTGAAGAGGTCGCGGCCGCGCAGGGCGCACACCAGATCTCGACGGACATCGGCCAGCCGGCGCAGGCGCGTCTCAAGCGCGCCGATCGCGAGGTGCCGCTCCGCGCGATCGAGCGCCCGCTGCAGCGACCGCTTGCGCGACCCGGTGGCGCGCGCATAGCGCTGTCGGAGCCGCGTGATGCCTTCGTCGTTCCCGCTCTGCACGTCGAACGCCGGGCCGGCCAGCGCGTCGGCGCATCGGATATGGCGATCGAGGTTGGGGAGCGGCGGGACCAGCCGCGGATCTCGCTCCGGACTGTCCACCACCACCGAAAGCCAGAGCCGTAGTTCGCAGAGCCAAACGGCCGTCGGATTCACATCCACGCCGAATATCCCCTGCGCGAGCACGTCGCGCCGACGCACATGCTCGGCGCGCGCGTCTTGCGCCGCGCCGAGCAGGCGCGACAGCTCTGTCATCGCGTGCACCAGGAACGCTCCGGTGCCGCAGGCGGGATCGAGCACGCGCAGGTTCGTCAACGCGCAACGCAGCGCCTCGGCCGACTGCGGGTCGGCGACTCGTCCCTCCCTCGCCTGAGCCAAGGCATCCTGCAACGCAGATCCAGGCAGTGCGGCGTCGAGTGCGAGGTCCACGATGTGGCGGATGACGGCTGGTGGGGTGTAGAACGCCCCAGTGTTGCGCCGTT
>VHBQ01000101.1 GCA_016871855.1 Gemmatimonadota bacterium | reverse complement strand
TCGATGAAGATAGTGGGAAGGGGAGGGGCGAGAAGCGTGGAACGGGGAGGGGGTAGAGGCGAAGGGACGGGGGCGGAGAGACGGAACGAGGGACGTCCCCCGTTCCGCCTCTCACTCCTCGTCCCTTCGCCCCTACCCCCTCCCCGTTCCGCCCTATGCCGCCCGGTACTCCCTCTCCTTCCACCTCACCTGATCTCCCCTCCACGCCGCCCGCGTGAATATCCACGTCGCGACCAGCGCGCCGAGTGGATGCAGCAGGGCGTACCAGAGCGGAATCCGCAGGATCCACATCGTCGGCAGCGTCCACAGCACGGTCGCGCCATACGCCGCCATCCCGAATGATCCCCACGCCGGCGACACGACGCCGAGCGCGCCGAGTGCCATCAGAACGAACGGCACCAGCACCGGGAGCGCCGAGAACGGCATCAGCGCGCGCAGAATGCCGCGCACCACGGGGTGCCCGGGGAAGACGTAACGGCCGCCGGCCCAGACGTTCTTGCTCCACCCCTCCACGATCTCGCGCAGCGAGCCGTACATTCGCGTGGAGAGTTGCTCGAGTCCAGCGACCATGTGCACCTGCTTCCCGGCCGCGCACCACTGCTGGGCGATCATCAGATCCTCGGCGACGAAATGCCGCACCGCGATGTGGCCGTCGAGCGCATCGTACGCGTCGCGCCGTACGAGAAAGCACTGCCCGTTGCCGATCTTCCCGCGCGGATGTGTCGCTCGGCTCACCGCCTCGGTGCCACCGAATGTCGAGAAGAGCACGCTGAAGATCGTTGGCTGGACCACACGCTCCCAGAACGACACCAGCTCCTGCGTCCCCGCCACCGAGAGCAGATCACTGCCGCGCCGTCGCATCCAGTGTACTGATCGCGTGATCAGGTCGGGTGCGTGCCGCGTGTCGGCGTCCGTGAACAGCAGGATCTCGCCCTTCGCCACCTTTGCTCCTGCCTGGCACGCCCACTGCTTGCCAAACCAGCCGTCCGGAAGCGGCGGCGGGACGATCACCGTGAGCCGCGTGTCGCCCGCGCCGGCCGCACGCGCCAGGTCACCAGTGCCGTCGGTGGAGTGATCGTCCACGATGATCAACTCGCTGCGCGGGTACGTGGTGGCGAGCGCCGCCCGCACGAACTCAGCGATGTGCCGCTCCTCGTTGCGCGCCGGGCAGATGACACTCACCAGCGGCGCGTCGTCGGGCGGCGCGTCGGGCTCATCCCGCAGATACGTCGAGCGCGAGAGGCGCCAGAAGGCGAAGGCGGGGAGGATGAGCCAGGGGAGGGCGAGGACGAAGGGAGAGAGCATGATCTCCTATGGTAGTGAAACCGGGGGGCGGGACGGAGGAACGGGGAGGGGGTAGAGGCGAGGGGACGAGGACTGAGGTGCGGAACGGGGTACGCGTTCCTCGTTCCATGTCCCAGCCCTCGTCCCTTCGCCTCTACCCCCTCCCCGTTCCGCTATCCATTGATCACCGGCGGTTCTTCCGTCTCCTTCTCCTTGGCACCCAACACCACCGCCGCGCTCAAGTGTCCCGTCGTGTTCGTCGAAGTCCGGAACATATCGAGGATCGTGTCCACGCCGAGCAGGATGCCGATCCCTTCGACGGGGAGGTTCACGACCATCAGCACGGGGACCATCGCAACGATTGAGCCACCGGGGATTCCCGGCACGGAGAATGACGTCACCAACGCCGTGGCGGTGATGGCCACGAGTCCTTCGAAGGGCACCTCAATGCCGTACAACCGCGCAACGAACAGCGCGCCGAGGATCTGTCCTACGCCCGCTCCGGGGCGGAACGTGGAGGCGGCGAGCGGAATGAGGAACCCATGGATGGACGCCGGGAGGTTCATCTTGTCGCGGGCCGCTTCGATCATCGCCGGCAGCGCCGCCATCGATGACCGCGCGCTGAACGCCACCGCCTGCGGCGCGAACCACGCGCGCGTGAAGACCGGAATGGGCACGTTGCCGAACAACGCCGCGGCCGGGTACAGCACCGTGGCCATGAACAGGACGCTCACCCCGCAGACGATGACCGTGTAGCCCGCCAGCGCGCCGAGCGCAGAGAGTCCCAGCTTGGCGGCGAGCGGCACGGCGAGCGCAAAGACGCCGTACGGCGCGGTGCTGATCGCCCAGTGCACCATGCGCAGCGTCGCCTCTTGCACCGCCTCCACCAGCTTGAGAAGCGACGCGCGCCGTTCGTCGCTCACGCGCGTGACCGCGATGGCGAAAGCGAGCGTGAAGGTGATGAGCGGAAGCATCGCCCCGTCGGCCATCGCCTTCACGGGATTCAATGGCACGAGGTCAATGAACCACTGCGACACCGTGGGCATGCTCCCAGGTGGCAACCCCGCCGTGCTCGCCGTGGCGCGCAGGGCGTCCACAGCTGCCGGATCCAGGTTGATGCGCGCCATCAGCGGCGCGCCCACGGCCACGGCCATCACCGCGGCGAGCGTCGTCATCAATACGAAGTAGCCGAGCGCGCGTCCGCCAAGCCGGCCGATCGTCGCGGGGTTCGGGGCGCGGTTCACCCCGACGATCAAGCTGCTGATCACCAAGGGGATTACCGTCATCCGGATCGCCGCGATCCACATCGTGCCCAGCGTCTCGAGCAGGCGCGAGAGCGGCGTGAGCATCGCGAGCTGGCCGCCAGTGATCAGCAGCCCGAGCGCGAAGCCCGCGGCGAGGCCGAGCAGGACCTTCAAGGCGAATGGCATGCGACGAATCTACGGCGCGAGCGGCGCGGGCGTGGCCAGCGGCTTTCCCTTCGGGATGATGTACGTGCTGAGCAGCTTCAGCGGCACCGTGCCTGTGTTGGTCGCCACGTGCGGCGTGTCGGGCGGGATGACGAACGAATCGCCGGCCTTGATGCTGAGCACGGGGCGTCCGGCGAGCGCGAACGTCGCCGTCCCCTCGATGACGTACACGAACTCCTCGCCAGGATGCGTATGCCGCGGCGCCGAACCGCCCACGGCGAGCTCGGCTTTCACGAGCACCCCCTCGAGCCCCGGCGACGCCGTGAGCGCCTGTGTTTGAAGGATGGTGCGCGTCAGCGGCGAGGCCGGCGGCGCGGCGGCCGGCACCTGGGCGCCAGCGAGTCCGCCGAGGAAGAGGGAGCAGAGTAGCAGAGGACGGTTGAGGCGCATCGTGACGCTCCGACGAGGGTGCGTAGATGCTCGCCCGCCGCGCCACTCGGCGCAAGCGGAACCGCAGAGGAGTGGCGATATTCTCACGCGCGAGGTATCGTCGCCGGTCCACCGTCCACCGTCCACCGTCCACCGTCCACCGTCCACCGTCCACCGTCCACCGTCCACCGTCCGCCCCTCGTGCACCCCGATCTCACCCGCATTACCGCCGCCCTAGCCGCACGCACGCCAGCGCCCGCTCCCCGCGATGAGCCGTTCCACGAGGCCGCCGTCGCGCTGATGCTGCGCGCGGGCGAGGACGGACTGGAGGCGCTGTTCATCCGGCGCGCGGTGCGCGAGGGTGATCCGTGGAGCGGGCAGATCGCGCTCCCCGGCGGACGCCGCGACAACAACGGCGAGACGCTCGACCGCACCGCGGTGCGCGAGACGATGGAGGAGATTGGCGTGGACCTCGACGCCAGCGGCACGCTGCTTGGCGAGCTCGACGAGCTGCGCCCGCGCACGCCGGTGCTCCCGCCGATCATCGTGCGCCCCTATGTCTTCGCCGTTGGCGAGCACGCGTCGTTCACGCTGAGCGACGAAGTCGCCGACGTCTTCTGGATCCCCCTGCGCGATGTCTTCGATCCTGAGCGCGTGCGGGAGATCACCATTCGCCTGCCGGGCATTCATATGAAGCGCCCGGCCATCGGACTCGGCGAGCACGTCATCTGGGGAATGACCGAACACATCCTGCGCACGTTGGAGGGAGTGTGGCGATGAACATCGCGAAGCGGATCTTCGGCGGCGGACTGGCCCAGCGCACCTTCTGGTTGACGATCGGCGTGCTCTTGTTTGGCGCACTGCCGATGCTCGCCGACCGGTACTTCTACGACAACTGGCACAACCCGAACGTCTACAACCTCGATTGGGGGCGCCTGATGCGGGTGATGGGGTGGGCGCCCACGTGGATGATCGCCGCGCTGGCGATGTGGCTTCACGAGCGTCCGGACAACGCGCTACAAGCCAAGCGCCGCGCGTGGTACCTCGTGATCGCGTCACTCGCCGGCGGGCTCGTCGCCGAGATCCTCAAGCTCCTGCTGCGCCGCGAGCGCCCCAACGTGCTTGCCGGCGACTACTCCTTCCGGCTGTGGAGTGAGAACCCGCTCTCCACGAGCGGACTCGCCTGGCCCAGCAGCCACACGATGGTCGCCTTCGCGGCCGCCACCGCGCTGGCCCGCCTCTTCCCACGCGCGAAATGGGTGTGGTACGCGCTCGCCGCCGGCTGCGCGTGGACGCGACTCGCGTCGCGCGCGCACTTCTTCAGCGATGTGGTGCTGGGAGCGTTCCTGGGGTGGTGTGTGGGGTGGGGGGTGTGGCTGGCGCTTAGGCCGGAGCGGAACGGGGAGGGGGTAGAGGCATAGGGACGAGGGCGGAGGGGAGGGACGAGGGACGCGTCCCCCGTTCCGCCACCTCCGCCCTCGTCCCTATGCCTCTACCCCCTCCCCGTTCCGTCAGGGAGCGACCATCACGGCGTCACCTTCTTCTCCTCCGCCTTCTTCGCCGTCGGATCCACGAGGTGTTTCCGGTCGCGGAGATGGTCTTCCATCTTCAGCCGCGGCACGCCCTCCTTCAGCCAATCTGGCGCCGGCTTGTCGCGCAGGAACGTGTCGAACCACTCCTGCATGCGCACCGCGTAGTCCTTCTGGTTGGCGGCGCGCGAGAGACCGTGGTTCTCGCCCACGTACTCGAGCAGGACGACGTCCTTGCCGAGTTCGCGGAGGGTGTTGTAGTACGTGATCCCCTGGTTGAAATCCACCGCGCCGTCGCGGTCATTGTGGAGGATCATGAACGGGATCTTCAAGTTCTGCGCGAACCGGTTGGGCGAGTTGCGAATGTACGGATCCGGGTTGCGCGCATAGCTGTCGGTGAACCGTCCCTGGCTCGAGATGAAGATCGGCTGGTTCGCCGATCCCGAGTTCCAGTACACGGAACTGAACATCGAGACCATGTCGGTGAGCGGCGCGCCCGCGATGGCCGTCTTGAAAATGTCGGTCTGCGTCGTGATGAACGTCGTCTGGTAGCCGCCCCAGCTGTGCCCCTGCAGGCCGACGCGCGCGGGATCGACGATCCCCGTGGCGATGGCCGCCTTCACCGCCGGCACCACGCACGACACTGCCGAACGCCCCGGATCGTCGAGCTTGTAGGTGATGTCCGGCTGGAAGTACACGTAGCCGCGCGAGGTGTAGACTGCCGGGTTCGCGTAGCGCGTCGCGTTGGGCTGCGGATAGGCGTGCAGCCCCTGCGACAGCTTCTCATAGATGTAGGTGAGCGTCGGGTACTTCTTTCCCGGTTCGTAGTTCGCCGGCAGGTAGAGCGCCCCCTGCAGCGTGTCGCCGTGCTCGCACACGTAGTCCACCAGGCGCGAGCCGCTCGACCAGAGCACGTCCTTCTGCTGCGGGTTCGCGTCGGTCAGCCGGCGTTCGTTGGTGAGTCCCGCGTCGGCGGCGTACACGTCCGGGTACTTCACGACCGTCTGGCGCGTGAAGAACCAGGCATCGGCGTCGCGCGCCTTGCGGTAGTCCACCTTGTTGTCTTCCCAGCTGACGACCGTGGCGCCGCCCTTCACCGCGTCCACGCGGGCGAGCCCTTCCTTCTTGGTGCGCTCGCCGTACGTCTCGATGAACAGCGGTTTCGTGAGGTCAATGCCGCGCTCGCGGTACGGCGCGCCCACACGCGCCTGATAGCGGATGCGCTCCTTCTTGCCATTGCCGGTGATGTTCAGCGCCGTCCCCTTGAGCGGGAGCTTCCACACGTCCCAGTTGTCGCGCACGAGCACCGCGCTGCCGTCCTTGGCCCAGCCGAGGGGCGGCGCCGCGGCCGGCTTCACGGTGTTGTGGTCATCCTCGTCGTCCCAGAACGTCGCGGCCACGCCGGTGGTCAGCGTGCGCGTCGTGGCGGTGGCGAACTCGTAGAGCTTGTAGTCGCCATCGTCGTAGTACAGCGCCCTCTCGCCGTCAGGTGAGAACAGATTGAAGCCGAAGCCGCCGCGCAGCTTGGTGCCAATCGGCTTGCGCGTCCCGGTGGCGATCTCGATGGCATACACATCGCGGAACG
>VHBQ01000100.1 GCA_016871855.1 Gemmatimonadota bacterium | reverse complement strand
CCCGCGAAGGTCGCCCTCGTCGCGGTGATGCGCCAACTGCTCACCATCCTCAATGCGATGCTCAAAACAAATCAGCGGTGGCAGCCACCCCTGGCCACCACCGCTTGATTTTCAACACGACTGCTTCGTGGTGAGGTAGTAGCCGTTACCGTTGCCGCGCATGCAGCGCCCGAGCCGCGAACACGCCCCCGATGAACCCGCCGAGGTGCGCCTGCCAGCTGATGCCGGCCTGGCCGGGGAGGACGCCTAGCACCATGCCGCCCCACATGACGGTCACGCCAAGCGAGACGAGCACCGGCATCACGCGCCGCGCGAACCAGCCGCTGAGCATCAAGTAGCCGAGGTAGCCGAAGATCACGCCGCTCGCGCCGATGTGCACCGAGCCCGGCGCGCCGAGCGTCCACGCGGTGAGTCCGGCGCCCAGCGCGGATGCGGCGGATACAATCCAGAAGCGCTTCTGCCCGGCGAAGGCGAGAGTGAGCCAGCCGAGGATCAGCAGGGAGACGGAGTTCGCGGCGAGGTGCGCGAAGTTCCCGTGCAGAAAGGGCGCGAAGAGAATGCCCCACAGCCCACGCTCCGTGCGCGGGATGATGCCGAAGTGGTTGAGCGCGCCGCCGAGGATCGTGTTGGCGCCAAGCGCGGCCCAGGAGACGCCGAGGGGCGTGCCGAGGGTGAGGGCCTGGGCCTTGACGGTGGTGGCGAGCGAGGTGGCGGAGCGGGTGACTCGAGTGGGAACGGAGGGCATCTTATAACTATGAGCGATTCGATGGCGGGGTGCAGGGAGCAGGGAGGCAGGGTGTGGTGCGGGGGGCAGGGTGGCAGAGTGGGGTTCAGGGGAAAGGGAACTGCGCGGGTCGGACTCCTGCTCACCACGATCGCCCTCTTTGCTGCCGCCTGCGGGTCATACCGCGCTTCCACTGCTCCTACGCGGGGCGTGGGCAGCGAGTTCCGTGTGACGCTCGCGCAGGCGGGCGACGGCTCGCCGTTCTACCGGATCCCCGCGCTCGCCGTGAGCAACAAAGGCACCGTGCTCGCCTCGTATGACGCGCGGCCGACGCTGCGCGACTTGCCGAGCAACATCTCCGTCATCGTGCGGCGCTCACGCGACCACGGGCGCACGTGGGACGCGCCGATTGTCGTGCGACGCGATCCGGCTCCGATTGGGTATGGCGATCCGTCGTTTGTCGTGGACCGCGAGACGGGGCGCATCTTCCTCTTCTACGCGGCGAGCGTGAATCAAGGGATCTTCGGGTCGAAGAAGGGGAACGACGAGAACGACCCCGACATCCATCAGGCCGATGTATCGTGGTCCGACGACGACGGCGTGACGTGGACGCATCGGCGCATCACGAAGGCGATCAAGAAGCCCGAGTGGGTCTCGCTCTTCGCGTCGTCGGGGGCGGGGATCCAGTTGCGCAAAGGGCCGCACAAGGGACGCCTGCTGCAGCCATACGCCGTTCGCATCGACTCGACGTTCTACGCGGCGAGCGCGATCAGCGACGACCACGGTGCGACGTGGCGGATGGGCGGGCTCGTGGGCCCCGGCGCCGACGAGAACAAGGTGGTGGAGCTGAGCGATGGACGCCTGATGCTCAACAGCCGCGCACGCCCGCAGCGCAAGATCGCCTTCTCGAGCGATGGTGGCGACACGTGGACCGGGTGGCGCGACGAGCCGCTGCTCTCCGATCCGGCGAACAACGGCGCGATCATCCGCTACGATGAATCAGCGCGAGGCGCGCGAGCGCGCTGGCTGCTGTTCAGCAACACGGACCATGCGCGTGAGCGCCGCAACGTCACCGTGAAGCTCAGCTGCGACGACGGCGTAACGTGGCCATTCAAGACCGTGGTGGACAGCGGTCCCTCGGCGTATTCGACCATCGCGCGGCTCGCCGACGGCGCGCTCGGCGTACTGTACGAGCAGGGGCCGTACGAGCGGATTGTCTTCGTGCGGATGCCGATGCCGGTGGGGTGCGACGCGAGGAAGGGGACGCCCTAGTTACAGACCGGCGCGCCGTCCGCGGTCGCTGTTCCGCCCATTGAGAGCGCACACGTCTTGGTCGTCGCCCTGTGCTCGGCCGTCGCGCTCCATCCGGTGGACGTCACAGCGCCCATGGTGACGGTCACTCCGGTGCTCGTGCGAAACGCCGAGCCAAGCGCGCCAATCGTCAGCGAGTACTGACTGTTGTTGTCGGTGAAATACGATTCCTGCGCCGTGACAAGGTTGCGCAGGTCGGATTTCATGCTCGCCAGATACGCCCGCTCCTTGGAGTTGCCAAACTTCGGGATCGCGATGGCCGCCAGGATGCCTATGATGACGACGACGATGAGCAGTTCGATCAGGGTGAAGCCTCGGCGACGAGTCATCGGGGGACTCTCCATGAGATTGCGGCGCTACTTGGCTGACGCTTTTGTGATGTCGGCGACGGCTCAGGTGACGGGGATCGAGGTGTCGCCATCGAGGAGCGGGATTCTCTATGATAACCGGCCTCCTGCGCCGTGACCAGATTACGAAGTTCGACTGGACGCCGACCCGGCAGGCCGCCAGTCTAGAACTTCCACGCCGCGCCGAGCCACGGCACGAGCACCGTGCCATCGCCGGTCCCGATTACCGTCACAAACCCGAAGTCCCACGACAGACTCTCGCCGATGGTGCGGAAGCCCGCGGAGACGAGTGGATGGTCCTCGATGTTCGGGAAGACCCAGTTCTCAGTGACGAACGACCACCGGCGCGACAGGCGCTTGGCGCCGCCGAGCATCACCATCGGATTCCGTGCGAGCTTCCCCTCGGCGAAGCCATACCCGCCGCCGAGCGTGAACGCCGCATCAGGGCCGCCCCACGTGGCCACACCGTACGCGATGCCGAAGGTGAAGTCGCCCTCGACCTCGTCGTTGAAGGGAGCGCCACCGAGCCAGACGCCGACGGCGGTGTTGAAGCGCTCGCTTTGCGTGATGCCGATCTTCGGCGAGAGGAAGTAGGCGTTGTCCTTCAGGAAGTTGTCGGTCGGGAAGAGCGACATGCCGCCGCCAAGCGTGACGCGGTCGGTGACGCCGGCGTAGCCGTCCATGAAGAAGAGCCAGTGATTGGCGACGTACCCCTCGCCCTTGCGCAGCATGCGTGCCGTGGGACCGAAGAAGAGGCGCGTGGCGTTCGGGTCCTCGGGCCAGTACACGCCGTCGTGAATGGACGACGCGGCGACAAGGCGCACCGAGCGCACGTCGATGCGCCGCACGACAAACGTGCCGGCGAGCGACTCCACGCGCGCCGAATCGCCCCACGACAGAGCGATGCGTCCAAGCACGGTGGAGCCGTCGCGGAGCCGGATGAGATGCCGGGCTGCGGTGTCGGCGGCGACGGCGAGGGCGGGGCCGGCAGGTTGCCCGTGGGCGGCGACGGCCGGGAGTGCGGCGGCGATCGCGCAGGCGAGGAGGAACGGGCGCGGGGTCATACTTCCAATACGGGGGGGACGGGGCGGCGGGTCAAGGGGACGAGGGACTGCTTCACCACGGAACTTCAACGGCTTCACCACGGAGACACGGAGAACACGGAGAACGACAACTGCCACTTCTTGGGGGAACAGCGCGTACCACGCGGGCCCCTGCGTTGCACGCTGTCGTTCCCCAAGAAGTGGTCGTTGCCGTTCTCCGTGCCCTCCGTGATCTCCTGTGAGGCAGTTCCTGTTCCCTGCGTCTCCGTGGTGAAGCAGTTCCCCTCGCCCCAGCAAACGAAACCCCCGCCGGCCGCTGCATTGCGACCGGCGGGGATTAGTAACAACTTGATACTATATCTTACTTCTTCGTCGCCGCGGCCTCGAGCTCCTGCGTGAGGCGCGTCAGGCCGTACACCTTCTTGAGCGCCTCGGTGATGCCGGCGGTGTGCACCGCCACCGTACGGGCCACGTCATCCGTGAAGATGAAGCGGTTCGGCAGGCTCTCGATGTTGCCGTCGAACACCAGCCCGACCACTTCGCCCTTGGCGTTGATCACCGGGCTGCCGGAGTTGCCGCCGATGATGTCCTGCGTGGTGGTGAAGTTGAGCGGCGTCGTCATGTCCAGCGCGGCGCGGGCGTTCACCCAACGCTGCGGGAGCTGGAACGGCGGCTTGTTGTCGAACTCGGCGCTGCGCCCGAACAGGCCGTAGATGCTCGTCTTGTACGGGGCGATGGTGCCGTTGTACGGGAAGCCGGCGACCACGCCGTCGGTGATGCGCAGCGTGAACGTGGCGTCCGGCGGCAGGCTCTCGCCGTACGCAGCGTAGATGGCCTGGCCGACCAGCTCGACGTTGGCGCTGATCGCCGTGTTGAGCTTGGCCGCGCGCATCGCGTGCTTGGTGGCCATCGGGTTCACCGCGCGGGCGAAGACAATCAGCGGGTCCTTGCTGTCGGCGACGGCCTTGGCCCCGCCGTCGAGCAGCGCCTTGCGGACATCCACCTTGGCCATCTCGGTGTTGCCGAGCAGGGCGGCGGCCGCGTCGGCCGGCGACTTGCCGTTCAGCGCGACCTTGATGAACGGATCGTTCGGGCCGAGGGCGGCGAGGGCGCGCTCAAACTGCATCGCGAGGAGCTGCTTCTCCATCACGAGATTCACCGGCATGGCCGCGCCGATCTGCGCCTTGAGGCGACCGAGCGCCGCGCCACGGTAATTCGGCAGGCGGAGCGAATCAGCCAGCTTTTCCTGCTCGGGGATGCGAACGAGGCCGGCGGCGAGGTTCAGGAGGTTCGAGCCAGCGAAGCCCTGGAACTGCTGGGCGATGAAGAAGCTGCCCAGCTCCTTCTGCGCGGCGGCGATGTTGTCCCACGCCTTGCCATACTTGGCGGCCAGGTCGGCCTTGCCCATGATGCGCGCGCGGAAATCCTTCTCGAACGCGGCCTTCTTGCCCATGATGCTCTTGTCGATCAAGCCGGCGTTGTAGCCCGTGACGGCCTTCTGCGAGTTCTCCAGCCCGAAGACCTGGTTCTCGTACAACCGCTTGTTCTCCTCGCTCTGCGCGACGAGCGCCTTGAAGAAGGCGATCTGCGCCTTGTAGTTGGCGAGCGTAAACGGATACTGGTAATCGCGCAGGAACTCCATCTGCGCCATCGTCAGCAGGCGGCCGGTGCTCCCCGGGTTGCCGACGACGAACGTCAGCTCGCCTTCCTTCGCACCCTGGGCGTTCCACTTGAGGTAGTGCGGCGCCTTGAACGGGGCGTTGTTCTCGTAGACGCGCAGCAGCGTCAGGTCGAGGTCGTAGCGCGGATACGTGAAGTTGTCCGGATCGCCGCCGAAGAACGAGGCGGCTTCCTCGGGCGCCATCACCAGGCGGACGTCGTTATAGCGCTTGTAGCGATAGAGCGAGTACTTGCCGCCCTGATAGAACGTGACGACCTGGCAGGTGAGGCCGCCGGTCGAGCAGGCGGCCTGAATGTCGTTGATCGCCTTGTCGCGCTGTTCCACCTGCTCGGCGGTCTTCTTCGACGTCACCGCGGCGCGCACCTTGGCCGTGACATCTTCCGTGCCGATGAGCTGGTCGGCGTACATACCTGGGCACCGCTTCTCGTCCTCGAGCTTGGCCGAGGTGAAGCCGGCTTCCTGATAGCTCGTGTCCTTGGGCGAGACGGCGGTGATGCAGCTGCGCGCGCAGTGATGGTTGGTCATCACGAGGCCGTTGTCGCTCACGAACGACGCCGAGCAGCCCGGGATGCGGACCGCCGACAGACGGACGTGATCAAGCCATTCCTTGGACGGCTCGAAGCCGTAGCGCCCCTTCCAATACTCCATGGGCGGCGCGTCGAACGTCCACATGGTGCCGAATTCCTTGATCCAGCCGCCGGGGCCGGTCTGCACCTGCGGGGCGGCGGCCGGCGCCTTGGTGGCGGGCTTGGCCTGCGCGGAGACGAGCGCGGGAACGACGAGCGCCGCGCCGATGACGGCGAGCGCGAGGAGACTGCGTTGGATGAGCTTCATATGAATAGAGGGAGGAGGAGGGGGGACGGAGTGCGGGGGTTTGGGGAGGGGGGACGAGTGGGGGAACGAGACGGAGTGCGGAGGAACAACAATAGACTTCTATCCTACCCCTCAACCCGATGAGTTCCTATCGCAGGCCGCCCTGACAATTTGTAAGGCAAAACCCCTCTTTTGGGAACCGTACGAACTGGTTGTCATTCAGGTTGCACGAAACCCATGACTCAGGACGCATCCATGACCCGTATTCGCATGGCCGCCTGTGCCCTCGCCCTGTTGGCGATCACCGCCGCCACCGCCGCGGCGCAGGGCAAGGCCTATGGCAAGCCGCTGACGCTGAAGGAGAAGACGCCGATCTCGAAGATCCTCGCCGATCCGCACGCCTTCGCCGGCAAGCGGGTGCAGGTGGAGGG
>VHBQ01000099.1 GCA_016871855.1 Gemmatimonadota bacterium | reverse complement strand
CCGCGGTAGCGGCCGGGACGCTGTCGGGCGGCAACCAGCAGAAGTTCGTTGTGGGACGCGAACTCGATGATCGTCCCCCACTGATCGTGGCAGAGAATCCGGTGCGCGGACTCGACATTCGCGCCACGGAGCACGTGGTGCGCGAACTCGTCGCCGCCGCGGCGGCCGGAAGTGCGGTGGCGCTCTATTCCGCCGACGTCGACGAACTCCTTCCGGTCGTGGATCGTATGGTGGTCGCCTTTGGCGGGCGGGTGCGGGCCGTGCCCGTGGATCGCGCGGCCGTTGCGCGCGCGCTGGTGGGCGCGGAATGAGCGGCCTGTCTGGAACGCGCCGCCTGGGTGCCGCTGGCCCCGTGATGGAAACGCGCTGGCTCATTGCCGTGGGCACCATGGTTGTGATGGTCGGCGTGGTGACGCTCGCGCTGTGGTCGGGTGGATTCCACGTGGGCCGCGCCGCGGCCGCGCTCTGGAATGGCGCGTTTGGCAGCCCATACGCGGTGCTCTCGGCCACGATGGTGCGAGCCACGCCGCTGCTGTTCGTCGGGTTGGCGGTGGGGGTGGCGTTCCGCGCGGGGGTGCTGAACATCGGCGCCGAAGGACAGCTGCTGGCGGGCGCGGCGGCCGCGGTCGCCGTTGGCCTTTCCGTGGATGGCCTTCCTCGTCTCGTGGCGCTGCCGTTGGTGCTGGCGGCCGGCACGTGTGCGGGAGCGGCCTGGGCCGGAGTTGCCGGATGGCTCAAGCTGCGCTTTGGCGTGCTCGAGGTCATCAGCACGTTGATGATGAACTTCGTCGCGATGTACCTCGTCTCGTGGCTGGTGCGAGGCCCGCTGCAGGAGCCGACCGGCATCTACCCGCAGACCGTGGAGCTCGGGGCGGCAGTGCGCCTGCCGGCGCTCGTTGTCGGCCACCGGGTGCATCTCGGGCTGGTGCTCGCGGTCGGCTTGGCCGTGGCCGCGTGGTGGGTGCTCACCCGAACGGCGGCGGGATTTCGCGTGCGTGCGGTGGGGGCGGGCCCGACCGCGGCACGCAGCGCCGGACGCATTGACCCCGCGCGCACCACGACGATGGTCTTTGCCGTGAGCGGCGCGCTCGCCGGACTCGGCGGCGCGAGCGAAGCGACGGGTGTGACGTACGCGCTTTATGAAGGGTTGTCCCCCGGATACGGATACAGCGCCATCGCGGTGGCGCTGCTCGCGCGGCTGCACCCGCTGGCGATCGTCGGCACCGCGGTGCTGTTCGGAGCGCTCGAGGCGGGGGCCGCCGCCATGCAGCGAGACGCGATGGTGCCCTCGGTACTCGCCGCGGTCATCGAGGCGCTGGTCGTCCTGGGGGTGCTGGCCTTCGACCGCGCGCGCACACGGGGAGCGGGCCGATGAGCATCGACGCCACGGAGTTCCTGCAAGCCTCGGTGCGCACGGCGACGCCGCTCGCGCTCGCGGCGTATGGCGAACTCGTCGCCGAGCGCGCCGGCGTGATCAACCTCGGGGTTGAGGGCGCGATGATCGCCGGCGCGTTTGGGGCGCTCGTGGGGGCCGGAGTTGGTGGCGTAACCGGCGGCTTCACGGTGGCTGTGCTCGCGGGCGCACTGACGGCGGCCGTGATGGTCTTTGTCGTGCTGTGGCTGCGTGCCGATGCGGTCATCGCGGGGACGGCGATCACCATGCTGGCGCTCGGGTTGACCGGGACCCTCTACCGTGCCCTGTATGGCGCGCAGGGCGCGGCGCTCTCGGTGCCGACGCTCTCGCCCGTCGCCATTCCCGGGATCTCCGAGCTTCCGCTGATCGGCCGCGCGCTGTTCGAACACCCGGTGGTCACATACGCGCTCTACGCGATGGCCGCGGCGCTGGGCTGGTGGTTCTCGCGCACGCACGGCGGACTGGCGCTCCGGGCGGTGGGAGAACACCCCGAGGCTGCGCAGGCGGCGGGCATCTCGCCGGCGCGTGTGCGGGCGATGGCGCTGCTGTTTGCGGGGGCGATGGGAGGGCTCGCCGGCGGCGTCCTGGTGCTCGCGCACGTCGGGACGTTCGCCGAAGGTATGACGGCCGGGCGCGGGTTCATCGCGATCGCGATCGTGGTGCTGGGACGCTGGTCAACGCTTGGCGTGGCTGGGGCGGCCCTGTTGTTCGGCGCGGCGAGCCAGTTGCAGTACGTGTTCCAGTCGCTGGGTTGGGATGTCCCGTATCAGCTCTTCCTGGCACTGCCGTATCTGCTCACACTGTTGGTGCTCGCGGGGACGCAGCGGCGGGCGCGCGCGCCGGCGGCGCTGGGGGCGCCGGTCTCGTAGCGAACGGCCTCACAGGAGGGCGCGGAGGACACGGAGAACTGCAACGGCCTCACAGGAGATCGCGGAGACCGCGGAGAACTGCAACGGCCACTTCCTGGGGAACAACGCGCGCCACTCAAGTTCTTGTGTGGCGCGCCGTCGTTAACCCCAGCATTTGCTGTTGCAGTTCTCCGCGATCTCCGCGATCTCCTGTTAAGCAGTTGCCGTTCTCCGCGACCTCTTGTGCGGCGGTCGACTGCCTACGTGACTGGCCCGGATCGCGGCGGCAGGAACGGTCCCCCAAGATCGAAGTGCCACGCGTCGCGCCGAAGTCCGGTGCGCGGATCCTTCAGCGGCTTAAACTGCAGGCGTTCGATGGGGAAGCGGATCTCGATCGCCACTTCGATGAGCCGGCCCCGGTCGATGGACACGAGGTGCGCCATCGGACGCCCCTTCCAGGCGTGGCGGTGCAGCCAGAGGCCGCCCATCATCACGTGCATCATCCCGTCGCGGCGCTTCGCAAACTCCCGCCACGGAGGAACATCGGGCCAGCGTGGTTCGGGGATGGCTACTGGCAGCCGATCAGTCCTTCGACGGTGGCGGGAGTCTGCGCCGAGATGTTGCCCTGATACAACGCACACATCAGCGGATATGACGCGGGGTGCGTGGCGACGGCGGCCCAGCCGGATCCGGTGGCCGTTGTGATCGTGAGGATCACGCCCGGAGACTTGCTGTAGGCGAGCATCGCCGCGTCGGTGGCGTAGAGGGAGTGATCGTAGAAATACGCCTCCTGAGCGGTGGCCAGGTTGCGCAAATCCGACTTAAGCGCGGCGGCGTTCGCCTTGCCCTTGGTGTTCTGGAATTTCGGGATCGCGATCGCGGCCAGGATGCCGATGATCACGACCACAATGAGCAGCTCGATCAGAGTGAATCCGCGGCGATGTGGTGTCATGATCGAAGGGCTCGGCCTCCGGGGTGCGGATGTGTCGTGGATCACAGAAAAGCGGGCCCCGCTTCCTGCGCCAAGGACTAGCGAGCCCCTGAGAACGCAACGCCGGGGCCACGTTTGACCCTCACTGCTAAACGTATATGCTGCAGCGCGTTGGCTAGCAAGTGATGAAATCGGGGTCGTCACAAAGTGTCACTCGTTTCGCCAAGACCGTCGCAAGGTGCGGGAATTCGGGTCGTGTGACCCAGGGAGCGGCGGCTTCGATCAGGCCTTGCAGTTGAGCCAGTTGTCGCCGACACCAATATCGACGACGAGCGGAACATCCAGCGTGACCGCCGAGGTCATCTCGCGTTCCACCAGTTCTTGCAGCGCGGCGAGCTCCTCCGGCGGCGTTTCGAAGACCAGTTCGTCGTGCACCTGCAGCAGCATCGTGGCGGCCAGGCCGGACGTCGACAGCGCCTGGTGAATGTGAATCATCGCCACCTTGATGAGGTCTGCCGCTGATCCTTGGATCGGCGAGTTCTGCGCGGTGCGTTCCCCGAAGGCGCGGATGTTGAAGTTGCGGTCCTGCAGCTCGGGGATATAGCGGCGACGCCGGAAGATCGTCTCCACGTAGCCGCGCTGCTTGGCCTGCGCGACCGTGCCGTCGAGGAACGCGCGCACCCCCGCAAACCGCTCGAAGTACGTATCAATGAACGCGCGCGCCTCGGCGTGCTCGATCTTCAGCTGGCGCGACAGCGAGTGTGCGCCCTGACCATAGATGGTGGCGAAGTTGATGGTCTTGGCCCGCGCGCGCATCTCCGAATTCACCGCCGACAGCGGCACGCCGAAGATCGTCGCCGCCGTCTGGCGATGGATGTCGCCGCCGGCGTTGAACGCCGCCACGAAGGCGGGGTCGTGCGACAGATGCGCCAGCAGGCGGAGTTCGATCTGCGAGTAGTCGGCGGCGAGCAGCTTCCACCCGGTCCGTGGCACAAAGCCCTGCCGGATGGCGCGCCCAAGCTCGCGGCGTATCGGGATGTTCTGGAGGTTGGGGTCCGACGATGAGAGCCGCCCGGTGCTGGCCACCGTCTGGTTGAACGACGTGTGCAACCGGCCGGTGCGCGGATTGACCAGCGCCGGAAGCGTGTCGAGATAGGTGTTCTCGAGCTTGGACAGCTCCCTGTACTCCATGAGGAGCGACGGCAGCGCGTGCCCCTCTTCGGCCAGCTCCTGCAAGACCGACGCGTCCGTGGACGGTCCGGTGGCAGTCTTCTTCTTGACCGGAAGGCCCAGCTTGCCGAACAGGATCTCCCGGAGCTTTGGGTTCGAGTTGATGTTGAATTCTTCGCCGGCCACCGCGTAGATCTGCTGCTCCACCGCGCCGCGTTCGCGCGCGAAACGTTCCTTGAGCGAGGCAAACCACGGCACATCGATGGTGATCCCCGCCCATTCCATGTCGGCGAGCACCTCGACGAGCGGAAGTTCGACGTCGGCCAGCAATTGCGTCAGCGCATGCTCCTCGAGGCGCGGCTCGAAGCGCGCGCGCAGCTGGAGCGCGACGTCGGCATCGGCGCACGAATAATCGCGCGCGGCATCCACGGGCACTTCGTCGAAACCGATCGCCGTCTTGCCCTTGCCGCAAATCTCCGTGTAGTCGGTCATCGACCGGCCGAGGAATTCCAGGGCGAGCGCGTCGATGGCGTGCGAGCGACGGCCGGGGTCGTGCACGTAACTGGCGAGCATCGAATCGAAGTCGAGCCCGCGGAGCGAAACACCAGCGCGGCGCAGAACGAGGACGTCGTACTTCGCGTTGTGCGCGGTCTTCCGGACGGCGGGATCCTCGAGCATCTCGCGCAGCGGTTTCATGTCCGCGCTGAGCAGCGGCGGAAGATTGGTGATGCCGGCGGTCACGGGCTCGGGCGGCGCATCGCCCAAATCGAGATCGCCCTGACTGGCGCGCGGACCGCGGTGTGCGAACGGGAGGTAGTACGCCTCGCCCGGCGCGACCGCGATGGAGATGGAAACGAGATTCGCGCGCAGCGGCGTCACGATGGGCGGAGCGCCGGCGTCGAGCACCGTCTCCGTGTCCACGGCGATGCGCCCCGCCTCCCGGCATTGGGCGACCAGCGCGCGCAGCGCGGGAAGTGAATCGATGGTGGTGTAGCGTGCGGCGAGGGCGCCGCCGGCCTGTTCCGCCCTCTCCGCCGTTTCTGTCGTTTCTGCTGCTTCCGCCGTTTCTGCCGTTCCCGCCGGCGCGCCCACCGGCGCGCCCACCTGCGCGCCCGCCTGCGCGCCCACCGGCGCGCCCACCTGCGCGCCCACCTGCGCGCCCGCCTTGCGCGCCGCTGTGGTGAATTCCAGGTGTACGAAGAGGTCGCGCAGCCTGGCCCAGTCGGGGGTCTCGAGCTTCAATGCCCCGAGGTCCAGCGTCATCGGTAAATCGTCGCGAATTGTTACTAATTTCTTCGACAGGATGCCGTTGGCGCCGTACTCGCGGAGCGCGTTGCGCGCGCGGGTGGGTTCGACCTCGTCGACGTGCGCGAGGATGTTCTCGAGCGGGCCCCATTTGGCGATGAGTTCCACGCCTGACTTGTCGCCGATGCCCTTGACCCCCGGCACGTTGTCCGATGAGTCGCCCTTGAGGGCGAGGAAGTCCACGACGCGTTCGGCGGGGACGCCCAGCCGTTCGTGCACATTCTGCGTGTCGTACCACTTCTCCGTGGTCTGGCCGGGCCGGCCGTGCCACGGGTTCAGAATCCAGACACCGGGGGAGACGAGCTGGGCGAAGTCCTTGTCGCCAGAGACGATGACGACGTTCACGCCGGCCGCCGCGCTTTGCCGCGCGATGGTGCCGATCACGTCGTCCGCTTCATAGCCGTCGAGGGCGAGGATGGGAATCTTGTAGCCGGCGAGCAGCTCCTCGACGCGCGAGACGCCCTCGTCGAAGTCGATCTGCTGCTCGGGTTCGAGGCGTTCGCGGGTGGCTTTGTAGTCGGGGTAGAGTTCGTGGCGAAACGACAGCCCCTTGTCGTGCACCCACCCGAGGTATTCCGGGCGGTGCTTCTCGATGAGCTTGGCGATGAAGTCGTTGGTGCCGCGCGCGATGGACGTGTTTTCGCCGCGGCTGCTGCGCAGCGGCTGCTGCCCGAGCGCAAAGAACGCGCGGTAGATCAGCGCGTAGCCGT
>VHBQ01000098.1 GCA_016871855.1 Gemmatimonadota bacterium | reverse complement strand
CGAGGCCGGTGGCGCCGGCCGCGCCGCCGATGGACGATCCCGCACGGACGCAGCCGCTGCCGGCCGTACCGCGCCCCTCGGCGCCGACGCCCGCCGCGGCCGGCACCCCCACGGGTCAGCGTCGCGTCATCAACCCGTTCCTCAACAACGACCCGAACCAGAAGGCAAAGCGGCTGGCCCGCGCCCTGGTGTCGGACATGGTGGCCTACCTGCCGCAGAAGCGCGAGGAAGGGCTGAAGAAGGGGACGCTGAAGGAGCTCTTTCGCGAGGAGATCAAGAAGAGCTACGAGGAGTACTGCGACCAGATCGGCAAGGAGTTCGCCGAGGGCACGACGCACTTCCTGGAAGCGCTGAACGACGTGCTTGCTGGGGGTAAGAAGATCTTCTAGAGCAGAGAAACAACAGAGAAACAACAGAGAAACAACAGCGAGGGCGGGGGGACGAGGGCGGGGGCTGCGCCGAGTCTCCCCGCTCTTTCGTTGCGGCCGACGGCGGCGGCCACCTGCTCTGTTGTTTCTCTGTTGTTTCTCTGTTGTTTGTCTGTTGTTTCTCTGCCGTCTCTCTTAGGTTTCCCCCATATGGCTGAAACCGATCGCACCCGGTCCCTGCGGCAGGATGAGGAACGCCTCACCGAGCTGCGGAGGTTCCTTTGACATCGAGGGCAAGCGCGCCCGATTGGCGGCGCTCGAAGCCGAGATGACGGCCGCCGGCTTCTGGGACAACGCTGAACGCGCCCAGGGGTCGGTGCAGGAGATGAAGCTGCTCAAGGGGTGGGTGGACCCGTTCGACAAGCTCTGGGGGCGCGTGCAGTCGGCGCTGGAGCTGGACGAGATGCTCGCGCTGGAGCCGGACGCGGAGATGATCGCGGAGGTGGAGCGCGAGACCGTTGCGATCGCCGAGGAAGCGGAGGCGTTCAAGCTGCGATCGCTGCTGCAGGGGCGCGACGACTTCCGGGACGCGCAGGTCGAGATCAGCGCCGGCGCCGGCGGAACCGAGGCGCAGGACTGGGCCGAGATGCTGATGCGCATGTACACGCGCTGGGCGGAACGGCGCGGCTACAGCGTCGAGATCATCGACCTGAGCGAGGGCGAAGAGGCGGGCATCAAGGGCGCGGTGCTGGAGATCAAGGGGATGTACGCCTACGGGTTTCTGCGCCCCGAGGCTGGCGTGCACCGGCTGGTGCGCATCTCGCCCTTTGACTCGCAGGCGCGGCGGCACACGAGCTTTGCGTCGATCTTCGTGTATCCGGTGGTGGACACCGAGATCAACATCGAGATCCGCGAAGAGGACATCAAGATGGATGTCTATCGGGCGAGCGGCGCCGGCGGCCAGCATGTGAACAAGACGAGTTCCGCCGTGCGGCTGACGCACATTCCGACGGGGATCATCGTGGCCTGCCAGCAGGAACGGAGCCAGGGGAAGAACCGGACTCAGGCGATGAAGCAGCTGAAGAACAAGCTGTACCAACTGGAGCTCGACAAGCAGGCGGCCGTCAAGGCCAAGCTGGATGCGAACAAGCAGGACGTCACGTTTGGCAGCCAGATCCGCAGCTACGTCTTCCAGCCGTACACGATGGTCAACGATCACCGCACCGAACTGAAGATCCCCGACGTCCAGAAGATCATGGATGGCGCGATTGATCCCTTCATCGAGGCGTTCCTCAAGATGGCGGGGAACGCCGCGGCGGCCCGATGAGCGATGAACTGAACTACGTGCTCCAGGCGCGTCGCGACAAGCTCGCCGCGCTCGAGGCGCTGGGCGTGGCGCCCTTCGCGTACGGATTCGCGCGCGAACACGTCGCCGCGCAGTGCGCCGCGCTGCTCGGTGACGCTGAGGAGGGGCCGGACGTGCGCCTCGCCGGGCGGGTCGTGGCCCTGCGCGCGCACGGCAAGACGACTTTTGCCCACCTCGGGGATCCCTCGGGGCGGGTGCAGCTGTACTTCAAGAAGGATGTGGTGGGCGAGGCCGCCTACGCCGTCTGCGAACTGCTCGACCTTGGCGACGTCATTGGCGTCCACGGGCCGCTCTTCCGCACCCGGACGGGCGAGGTGACCGTGCGCGTCGAGCGGCTCGAGCTGCTCGCGAAGTCGCTGCGGCCGCTCCCGTTCGGCAAGGAAGAGGTGGTGGAGGGCAAGGTGGTGCGCCACTCCGCGTTCGCCGATGGCGAGCAGCGGTCGCGCCAGCGCTACGCTGACCTTGCCGTGCATCCCGAGGTGCGCGCGCTCTTCGTCGCGCGTTCGCGGATGACGGGCGCGGTCCGCGCCTTCCTCGACGGGCTCGACTACCTCGAGGTCGAGACGCCGGTGCTTCAGCCGCTCTACGGCGGCGCGGCAGCGAAGCCGTTCGTCACGTACCACAACGCGCTGGACATGCCGTTGTACCTGCGCATCGCCGACGAGCTCTATCTCAAGCGCCTCGTCGTGGGCGGCTTTGACCGGGTGTATGAGATCGGGCACGACTTCCGCAACGAGGGCATCGACCGGACGCACAATCCGGAGTTCACGATGCTTGAGTTCTACGAGGCGTACGCCGACTACACCGTGATGATGGACCGGGTCGAGGCGTTGCTGATCGCCGCGGCGACGGCGGTGCGCGACGCGCTGACCGCGGCGGGGCTGGCGACGGACGCGCCGGCGTTCGACCCGGCGGTGCTGCAGGGGCCGTTCCCGCGCGTCGAGTGGCTGCCGGCCCTCTCGCAGGCGCTGCACGTACCGGATGTCACGCAGCTGGGCGATGCCGAGCTGCGGAAGGCGGCGGAGCATGCCGGCGTGCACGGCGTCGCGACGCTGTCACGGCCGAAGCTGATGGACGAGCTGTTCCAGCACCACGTGGAGAGCCGGATCGATCGGCCGACCTTCGTGGTGGACTATCCCAAGGAGCTCTCGCCGCTGGCCAAGCCCAAGCGCGGAAACCCGGCGCTCACGGAGCGGTTCGAGCTGTTCGCGAAGGGGAAGGAGTTGGCCAACGCGTTCTCCGAGCTGAACGACCCCATCGACCAGCGGCAGCGCTTTGAGGCGCAGGCGCGCCTAAAGGCCGCGGGCGACGAGGAGGCGACCGGCGTGGACGAGGACTACCTGCGCGCGATGGAGTATGGGATGCCGCCGATGGGCGGCGTGGGCGTGGGCATGGACCGGTTGTTCATGTACCTCACGGGGACGGGGCATATTCGCGACGTGATTCTGTTCCCGACGATGAGGCCGGAATAGGGCGAGGTGCAGGGCAAGGGAGCAGGGCGAGGTGCAGGGGAAGGGAGCAGGGCGAGGTGCAGGGGGTAGGGAGCAGGGTGGGGTGCAGGGGGAAGGGGGAGCATGGCGGCCACGGTCTGCTGAGAGGCTGATGAACCGACTGGAACTGGAGATCGCCTGGCGATACCTCCGCTCGCGCGGCCGGACGCGGTGGCTTTCGTTCATCTCGCTGATCGCGATCGGCGGCATCGTCGTGGGGGTGGGCGCGCTCATCCTCATCATCGGCGTGATGAACGGTCTGCAGACAGACCTGCGCGAGAAGATCCTTGTTGGGAGCCCGGACTTCCGGGTGCTCGCCTACGGCGACGACCTGAAGATCACCGACTGGCGCGCCGTGCAGTCGCGCGTGACGAAGGTGGACGGCGTGGTGGCCGTCGCGCCGTTCGTGCTGACGCAGGCGCTGGCCAACACGGGGCACGACTACACCGAGGGGGTGTCGGTGCAGGGGATCGTGCCGGCGGGCGCGGCGGGGCGCGAAGTCACGACGATTCGGCACAAAGCGACCTTGGGGGACTTCACCTTTCGCACGGCCGACGGCAAGCGCCGCGGCGCGGTGGTGGGCAAGCTGCTCGCGGAGCGGTTGTCGGCGTATCCGGGATCGCCCGGCGCCCGCCTGACGATGGTGTCCGCGGCCGGGCTGAAGCCGGACGCCGTGCTCGGACAGCTGATTCCGCGCATCGCGGAGTTTGAAGTGACGGGCGTCTTCGAAACGGGGATGTTCGAGTACGACAACGCCTACGTCTTCGTGGATCTCGCCGCGGCGCAGGAGTTCGCCGGGCTCGACAGCGCGGTCACCGGCCTTGAGGTGGCCACCACCGATCGCTGGTCGGCGCCGGCCGTCGCGGAGCGGACGATGATCGCCCTCGGCTTCCCGTACCACACGGTGGACTGGCAGGAGCAGAACAGCTCGCTGTTCAAGGCGCTGAAACTCGAGAAGCTCGGGATGGGCGTCATTCTCCTCCTGATCATCATTGTCGCGGCCTTCAACATCGTGAGCACGCTCACGATGGTGGTGCGCGACAAGACGCGTGAGATCGGGATCTTGAAGGCGATGGGAGCGACCGAGGCGTCGATCCGGCGCATCTTCCTGATCCAAGGGACGGTGATCGGCTGCGCAGGGACGCTGGCGGGGACGGTGCTCGGCGGCGCGCTGGGACTGCTGGTCGACCGATACCGGCTGATCACCCTTGACCCGACGGTGTACTTCATCGACCACTTGCCCGTGCGGCTTGAGTTGGGCGACACGGCGCTGATGGCGCTGCTGGGGTTCGCGGTGGCGGCGCTCGCGACGTTGTATCCGGCGCGGCAGGCGTCGCGCCTCTTCCCGATCGAGGCCATCCGCGACGAATGAGCGCGATTCTCATGGCCAGCGGGGTGCGCAAGGTCTTCACCGGCGGCGACGGCGGGCAGATCGTCGTGCTCGACGGCGTGGACTTGACCGTCGCGCGCGGCGAGATGGTGGCCGTGGTCGGCGCGAGCGGCGCCGGGAAGAGCACACTGCTACAGGTTCTCGGCGCGCTGGAGCGGCCTACGAGCGGCGAAGTGGTGCTGGCCGGCACCTCGGTGGGATCGGTGGCCGATGCGGAGTTGGCCGCGCTGCGCAACCGATCGGTTGGGTTTGTCTTCCAGTTCCATCACCTGCTCAAGGAGTTCAGCGCGCTTGAGAACGTGATGATGCCACTTCGCCTCGGTGGAGTGGCGAAGCCCCGCGCACGGGAACGGGCACGGGAACTGCTGGTTCGCGTGGGGCTTGAGGCACGAATGTCGCACCGGCCGGGCGAGCTGTCGGGTGGAGAGCAGCAGCGAACGGCGGTGGCGCGCGCGCTGGCCGCGGCACCGCCGCTGATCCTCGCCGACGAGCCGTCGGGCAACTTGGATCATCAGAACGCCGAGGCGCTGCACGTGCTGTTTGCGGCGCTGGCGGCTGAGATGGGCGTGGGGCTGGTGGTGGTCACGCACAACCGTTCGCTCGCCGCGCGGGCGCAACGCATCCTGCTGCTCGAGGACGGCCGCCTGCACGCCACGCACGGCGAGGGGCTGGTCTGATGCTCTGCGACCAGTGCCGCGAGCGCGACGCCGTGGTGCACCTCACGCAGATCGTGAACGCCGAGGTGACGCAGCTGCATCTGTGTGAGAAGTGCGCGGCGGCGAAGGGGATCGAGACGACGGTCGCGATGCCAAAGCACCCGCTGGGAGACTTCCTGCATGCCGTGCAGCAGCAGTCGGCGCCGGCGCTGGGCGATCAGACGCGGTGCGCGTACTGCCAGACCACGCTGCGTGACTTTCGGGCATCGGGCCGGCTGGGGTGCGCGCAGTGCTACACGGCCTTCGAAGGAGCGCTGCGCGAGCTGCTGCGCCGGGTGCACGGCGCGGCGAGTCATCGCGGGTCGAGCTACGAGCCGCCCACGGCGACGGGCGGTCATCGGCCGGAAATGGAGACGCTCCGGGCGCGATTGCAGCAGGCCGTGGCCGCAGAGGAGTTCGAGGCCGCCGCGCAGTTGCGGGACCAGATCCGGGCGCTCGAATGACGCTCGACCTGTCGCTGCTTCCGGACGGCGGCATGCCGTGGATCACGGCGGCCGGTCCGCACGCCGACATCGTGCTGTCGTCGCGCGTGCGGCTGGCGCGGAACATCGCGGGGCTCCCCTTCAGCCCGCGGGCCGCGGAGGCGGACCGACTGCAGGTGCTGGAGCAGGTGCGTGAAGCCGCCGCGCAGACGGCACTGCTGCGGGCGGCGATGCTGCTGCGCGTGGATGCGATGACGGCGGCCGAGCGCCGTCTGCTGCACGAGCGCCATCTGGTCAGCCGCGAGCTGGCCGAACTCGAGGCGCCGGCGGCGCGAGTGGGCGCGGCGGTCCTCGTGGGCGACGAGGCCGCGCTCATGGTGAACGAAGAGGATCACCTGCGCCTGCAGGTCTTCCGCTCCGGCTTCGACATCGGCGGCGCGTGGGAGCGCGCGGCGCGCCTGGCGCGCGAACTCGGCGACCTGCTCCCCCTGGCCTTCCATCGCGAGTTCGGGTTCCTGACCTCGTGCCCCACGAACGTGGGAACAGGGCTGCGCGCCTCGGTGTTGGTCCACCTGCCGGGGCTCGTGCTCACGCAGGAGATCGGGAAAGTGCTGGCCGGATTGCAGCAGATGGGCTTGACCTATCGCGGGCTGTATGGCG
>VHBQ01000097.1 GCA_016871855.1 Gemmatimonadota bacterium | reverse complement strand
TGCGTCAAGCGCCGACCTCCGCCCCCTCGCCCCGGCGGTACTTGGCGAGGTTGAAGTACGCCGAGCACGCCCCTTCGCTTGACACCATCGGCGCGCCCAGCGGATGCTCGGGCGTGCACCGCGTGCCGAAGGCTGTGCACTGCGGCGGCTTGATGCGGCCGGTGAGCACGTCGCCGGCGCGGCAGTCCGCCGGCTCGGTCACGCGCAGCCCCTCGACCCCAAACTTGCGCTCGGCGTCGTAGGCCGAGAACTCGTCGCGCAGCCGCAAGCCGCTCATCGGAATGGTGCCGATGCCGCGCCACGGCCGGTCAGTCAGCTCGAAGACCTGCGCCACGAGCGCCCGCGCCGGCTCGGTGCCCAGTCGTCGCACCGAGCGCACGTACTGGTTCTCCACCTCGTGCCGCCCTTCTTCGAGCTGGGCAACCGCCATCGCGATGCCCTCGAGGATGTCCACGGGCTCGAAGCCGGTGACGATGATCGGCACCCGATACCGCGCGGCGATCGGTTCGTACTCCGTGTATCCCATGACCGCGCAGACGTGGCCGGCGGCGAGGAACCCCTGCACGCGATTGTCCGGCGCCTCCAGGATTGCGGTGATCGCCGGCGGCACCGTGACGTGCGAGACGAGGACGCTGAAGTTGCGCACGCCCAGCTCGCGCGCGCGCCAGACGGCCATGGCGTTGGCCGGCGCGGTCGTCTCGAAGCCCACGGCGAAGAAGACGACTTCCCGCTCCGGGTGCTTCCGGGCGAGCGCCAGCGCGTCGAGCGGCGAGTAGACGACCTTCACGTCGCCGCCCCGCGCGCGCACCTGTTGCAGGTCGCAGTCGCTCCCCGGCACGCGCAGCATGTCGCCGAACGAGGTGAAGATCACGTTCGGCTGCGCCGCGATGGCCAAAGCCTTGTCGATCTGCTCCAGCGGCGTCACGCAGACGGGACAGCCCGGACCGTGGATCATCTCCACGGCGCTGTCGAGGAACTCGTCGATCCCCTGACGCACGATGGTGTGCGTCTGCCCGCCGCACACCTCCATCAGCGTCCACCGCCGCGTCGCGCGCGTGGTGATACGGTCGATGAGCGCCTTCGCAATCGCCGGGTCGCGGTACTCGGCGAGGTACCTCACGCGCGCTTCTCCGTATCCTTGAGCGATGCGTCGGCCACGTCGGCCATCCAATCCAGCTCCTCGAGCTGGCTCATCTCCCGGAGCACCTCGAATGTCCGGCGGGCTTCGTCCTCATCCATCTTCGTGATGGCGAAGCCGACGTGCACGATCACGTAGTCGCCGATCGCCACCTCGTCCGAGACGTACTGCAGGCAGACGTCGCGGCGAATACCGCCAAAGTCGACGACGCCCATGGTGAGGCCGGCGTCATCTCGAATCGCCGTGATCTTGCCAGGGATGCCGAGACACATGGGAGGCTCGTGGGTGATGGGTGGCAGGCGCCCCGCAGCGGGGCCGGGATCAGGACAATACGGCGTGGCTACTCGTGCGACAACAGCCAGGACGCCACAGCCGCTTGTCCGTAGCTGATCGCGCCGTCGTTCGGGCCGAGGGTGCGCGCCGTGAGCACGCGCAGTCGCGCCTCGGTAAGCCGCCGCGCGACGCGCGTCAGCAGTCGCGCATTCTGGAAGGTGCCGCCGCTCAACACGACGGTGTCGATGCCAAAGCTCCCGGCGATCAGGCGGGCCAGGTCCACTGACGCCTCGACGAGACTCTCGTGGAAGCGCGCGGCGAGCAGCCCCACATCCACGCCGTGCCGACGTCCCTCGCCCAGCGCGGTGAGCAGCGGCACGGGATCAAGATGGAGGCGGCCGTCGGCTTCGATGGTCGGAAACGGCAGCGGAGGCGCGGACTGCTCGCCGGCCAACGCCTCCAGCTCCATGGCCGCCTGGCCCTCGAATGACGCGTGCCGCCGTACGCCGAGCACGGCCGCCGCCGCGTCGAACAGCCGTCCCATAGAGGAGGCGAGCGGCGCGTTGACGCCGTGCGCCACCTGCTGCTGCACCCCGGACCGCAGGGTGTGCGAAACGCCATGGTACGCCAACGCGAACGCCTCGGACTGCCAGCCGGCCTGCGACTCGTAGCCGAGGGCTACGCGCCACGGCTCGCGCGCCGCGGCATCACCGCCGGGGAGCGGGACGTAGCGCAACTGCGCCACTCGCTGGTAGCCGGACAGGTCGGCGAGCAGCACTTCGGCCCCCCACGTGTGGCCGTCGTCCCCGTATCCGGTGCCGTCGTAGGCGAGGCCGACCACCCGCGACGTCACCCCATGCTCGGCGGCCACGGCAGCCACGTGGGCGTGGTGATGCTGCACGGCGATGACGCGGGATAGGCCAAGCTCCTCGGCGATGCGCGTAGAGAGGTACCCCGGGTGGAGGTCGCGAACCGCCACGGCAGGCGCTACGCGGAAGAGGGCCTGGTAGCGTCGATAGGCCTGCTGCCAGTGCTCGAGTGCCTCAAGGCCGTCGAGGTCGCCGATGTGCGGGCTGACGAACGCCGCGCCCTCGCGGGCCAGCGTGAAGGTGTTCTTCAGGTGCGGGCCGACCGCGACCAGCGGCTGCGGGGCGGGGACAGGGAGCGCGAGCGGGGCTGGCGCGTGGCCGCGCGCGCGGCGCAGGAGGATGTCGTGCGCGCCGGCCACGCGCAGCACCGAGTCGTCGCAGCGCGACAGGATGTCGCGATCGTGCATCAGAAACGCGTCGACGAGCGGACGCAGCCGTGCGCGCCCTTCCTCGAGCCCGATGGCGATTGGCTCGTCGCTCACATTGCCGCTGGTCATCACCAACGGCCGCTCCGCGGCCTCCAGCAGGAGGTGGTGGAGCGGCGTGTACGCGAGCATCAGCCCCACGCGGTCGAGGCGCGGGGCGAGCGAAGGGGCCAGCGGCGACGGGTCGCGCGGGCGCAGCAGCACGATGGGGCGCGCGCTGGACGTCAGCGCCTCGGCTTCGCGCTTGCTGACGTGCGCCACCGCCCGGGCTTGGTCGAGCGTGCGCACCATGACGGCCAGCGGCTTCGCATCGCGGTGCTTGCGCAGGCGCAGGCGGCGCACCGCCGCGTCATTCGTCGCATCTGCGGCAAGATGGAATCCACCGAGGCCGCGCACGCCGACCACAGCGCCCATGCGCAGGGCCGTCGCGGCCAGCAGGATGGCCGTGTCGCCGTCCGCGCTCCCCTCGCCGTCGGCGCCCTCGAACCAGACGCGCGGCCCGCAGTCGGGACAGGCAACTGTCTCCGCGTGGAACCGGCGGTCGTCGGATGCGGCATACTCCGTCGCGCACCGCGCGCACAGCCCGAAGACCTTCATCGACGTGCGTCCGCGATCGTACGGCAGCGCGTCGATGATCGTGTAGCGGGGCCCGCAGTCCGTGCAGGTGATGAACGGATGGCGGTACCGGCGGTTGTGGGGATCGAACAACTCGCGCTCGCACTGGGCGCAGATGGCCACGTCGGGCGGCACCGGACGCAGCGTGTCAGCGTCGGCACTCTCGGCGATGGTGAAACCGGCCGCGCCCTCCACGCCGGTATCGGCGGCGGTCACGGCGTGCAGCCGGGCCAGCGGCGGCGCTTCGCGCGTCAGCGCGGCCGCGAACGCGTCGCACTGCGCGGCCGAACCTTCCAAGTGGATTTCGACGGTGCCAGCGACATTGCGCACCCATCCGGCGACGCCCAGGCGCACCGCCAGGCGGTGCACGAACGGACGGAACCCCACTCCCTGCACGACGCCCGTGACGGACAGGCGTCGCGCGGTCAGGAGTGGCGCGCTGGTCATCAGGCGCCCGCGGACGGCGCGGCGGCGCGACGGAGGAATTCGAACCACGCGTCCATGCCGTCGCCCTTCATGGCGGACACCTGCAGGAACTGCAGCCGCGGATTCACCTGCCTGCAGTAGCGCATCGCCCGGTCAACGTCGAACGGCAGGTACGGGAGGAGGTCCGTCTTGGTGAGCACCACCCAGTCGGCCTTCTCGAACATCTTCGGGTACTTCAGCGGCTTGTCTTCGCCCTCGGTGACGGTGAACAGCACCACGCGGTGCCGTTCGCCGAGGTCCCAGCTCGCCGGGCACACGAGGTTGCCGACGTTCTCGATGATGAGCAGCCGGGTGCGGTCCAGGTCGATGTGGTCCAGGGCGTCGTTGACCTGCAGCGCGTCCAGGTGGCACGCGCCGCCCGTGACGATGGCCTGGACGAGGCGGCCCGTGTGGACAGCGAGGCGGTCGGCGTCGTTCTGCGTCTGCACGTCGCCGGCGACGACGGCCATGTCGAGCGGCTCGCCGAGTTCGGCAAGCGTGCGCTCGAGCAGGGTCGTCTTTCCCGCCCCGGGCGAGGACATCAAGTTGATGGCCGTGACGCCGCGCGCGGCGAGCCGGGCGCGGACTTGTGCGGCCAACTCGTCGTTGCGGGCCATCACCCGCTCGCGGACTTCAATCCTCCGAACCGTCATCGTCCTCGACCTCGAGCCAGGAGAGGTGAAACTGGTTGCCCTCGGGCTGGGTCAGCACGGCTCGCGCACCGGTCCAGGGGGGCTCGCTCAGCACGGCCTCGAGGCAGAACGCGAGCGCCGACGGCTCAACCCCGCTGTCGGTGCCCACCTCCACACCCACGGCCACGCAACGGGACACCGACGCGCCGAGCTTTGCTTCGGCGAGTCGCCCGATCTCCATAGCGAGGCTGAGTTCGTGCACGACGCTCGTGACCCCCGGGCGGCGGACGGTGCCGATGCCGCGGAAGCGCCAGCGGCCTCCGCCCCTGTGGCAAGGTGCCGTGCGGATTGACGGCACAGCAATAGGAGTATAACCGCCCGCGGTGTGCGGGTGTACCGGACTCAGGCAACGGCGCGAATCCCGCGCGTTGCGCGCTCATTGCCCCCGCGCGCGCCGGTCTCCGGCGCGCCGTCTCACGCGACGGCGCGCTCTATTTCTTGCGCCGACGCGACCGGTGGCGCAGGTACAGGCACGTCCGATCCACCAGTTGGCGCACGTGGCAGCGCTCTCGGAAGTAGATCGAGCACTGGTGGCAGACTTCCTTGGAATGGGCGCGGTCCTCCGCGAGTCTCGCCGAGAGGCGGTCGAGGAGCCGCGCCGTGTGCTTGAGGTCTTCGGCAGGGCACTCACCGAACAGCGCGGCGAGCCGCCGGTCGCGCGCCCGTTCGTACGCCGCCACCAACCCCTTCCCCTGCGGCGACAGCGAGAGGTGGATGGCGCGGCGGTCGTGCTTGCCTTCGGCCCGTCGCAGCAGGCCGCGGCGCACCAGGCCGTCCACCGACTTGCTCGCCGCCGCCTTCGTCACCCCAAGGAACGCTGCCACCTCACTGATGGTATGCACCGCCTCGAGCGCGACGATGCGCAGCAGCTTGAGCTGCGGAAACGTGAGGCGGCCGGCGGTGGCCTCACGCAGCAGGTTCTGCTCGATGACGTCGCCGACCACCGAATGAAACACGTGCGTGCTGCCGAGAAACTCGTTGATGAGCTCTCGCGCCTCGCCATCGCGTTGTGCACGCAGGGTCACGGCGCCTCCGCCGCCAGGTACGTGCCGATCCACGCCGCCGCACGCGGCAACGCCGCCTGCACGGGGGCCGACAGGCCCGGGCGTACGGCATCGGGCAGGGCGTCGGGCTGGCAGCCCAGCACGCGGACTTGCACGCCGCACAACTCCTGCAGCTCCCGCAGCAAGTTGGACGTGGGCAGTTGGTGCAACGAGAAGTCGTCGAGCTTCACGGCGGGGATGTCGGCGGGGTTGAGTTCGAAGATCTCGCCCGGCGCGCGCCCGACGTCCACGGCGTCGAGCACGAGCACCCGGCGCGGGCGCACCGGGCTCAGGCAGATCGTGAACAGCAGGCTCCGCACCCCCGTGCCTGCATCGAGAACGCAGACGGACTCCGAGGGCTCGGCGTGGCGCTGAATATACTCGGCGAGCGCGCAACCGAAACCGTCGTCACCAAACAGCACATTGCCGCAGCCGACGATGAGCGTCGGCTTGCGGCAATAGTCGGGGAGGTAGTGGTCCCCCTGCGTCATGCAGACATACTGCGCCTAGTTCGCCAGCGTGTCCACTACCCTCCCCGCGGCGTCCACGATGTCCAGTCGCACGGCAAAGCGCCCGTTGAGCGCGTGCGTGGCGCACGACAGGCACGGATCATAGGCGCGAATGGCCATCTCCACCGTGTTGAGGATCCCCTGGTCGTAGCGGCCGCCGCGGATGAGCGACTTCGCCGCCTGGGTGACGGACATGTTGATGGGCGCGCCGTTGTGCGTGGTGCCGACGATGAGGTTCGCGTTGGTGATCAAGCCGTCGGCGTCGGTCGTGTAATCATGGATGAGCGTGCCACGCGGCGCCTCCACGCACCCCACGCCGCGGGCCGCGCGCGGTTCGACCTTCACGCGCGTCTCGGGGTTGGTGATCTCGGGATGCGCCAGCAGGCGCACGGCGTTCTCCGCGTTGTGCAGCAGCTCGATCAGCCGCGCCCAGTGATACAGCAGGGTGAGTTGCGCCGGGCGTCCAAACGCGGCGCGGAACTCCTCCAG
>VHBQ01000096.1 GCA_016871855.1 Gemmatimonadota bacterium | reverse complement strand
GCCGTGCGCCCGCCACCGATCTCCAGCGGAACAACACCGCGCAGGTACTGCTCCACGGCCAGCGCGTTCACCACCAGCACGCTCCCCGCGGTATCGGCCGGGAAGAAGCGCAGGACCCCGCGGTAGCGGCGCCCGTTGAAGAGCGCGAGGTCTTCCTCGCGCTCCGTGCGCAGGACGAGCGGGGCCGAACGCCACGCGGTGGCGAACCCGTCGCTGCGCACCGCGCGCAGCGAACCGTCGCTCGCTTCGAGCGTCCACGCCTCACCGGGGCGCCCCCGCACCAGCACGCTCTCGCGTTCGTCAAACAGCCGCCACGCGCCGGTCGCGGCCAGTCCGGGGGCGGCGGCGGCCGTCGCCAACGCGACGCGCACGTCGCGATCCCCCTCACGTCGGAAATCCGGCGCCTCGTCGCGCGGCACGTCCTCTGGGCGCGGCACGACCGCGGCCGCGGTGTCGCGCGTCGCCACGGGCAAGCCGATCACCCGAATGGGCTCCTCCGTCGGCACCCCGAGCCGCGTAGTCACGCAGGCGCCGATGAGCAGCAGCGCGGTAGCGGCCCACAGTCGGCGCGCGATCACCGGCCGTAGCTCCCTACGCTCGACCCCATCACCGGGAGCGCGCGTCCCGCCGCGGGCAGTGTGCGCGGCGCATCATGGGGCAACACGCGCAGGAGACGCGCGTGGAAGTCGTAGTCGTCCACGACCTCCGTCACCTCGACTTCCGCCATCGCGCCAGCCGGCACGTCGGCGTCGAGCCACGTCAGGCCGTCAATGTCGTCCGCCTGCCACGGCAGGCGCCCGCCCGCGCGGCGTCCGTCCGCCGGCCCCTCGGTGACGAGCAGCGGCGCGCGCGCGCCGATGCGCGACTCGTAGCGCCCGGCGGTGATGTGCCGCTGCAGCTCGGAGACGCGCTCGAGCCGCTCGCGCTTCAGCGCGTCGGGCACGTCGTCGGCCAGCTGCGCCGCGCGCGTCCCCTCCTGCGGCGAGTACGTGAACACGCCCACGCGCTCGAACTCGATCTCCTCGAGGAAGGCGAGGAGCTGTGCGACGTCGTCCTCCGTCTCCCCCGGGAAGCCGACGATGCACGTGGTGCGAATGGCCACTCCCGGCACGGCGTCGCGGAAGCGCGCGACCTTCTCGCGAATTGTCCGCTGGCGCTCGGGGCGCCGCATGCGCTCGAGCACGGTGTCCGACGCGTGCTGGATGGGCATGTCGAGGTAGCGGACGATGCGCGACTCGCCGGCGATGACCTCGAGGAGCTGCGGCGTGATGCCCGCCGAGTACAGGTACATGTTGCGGATCCACGGGACCGACGTCTCGCGCACCAGCGCGCGCAGCACGTCGGGAAGGCGCACCCCGTCGCGGCGGTCCCGCCCGTAGTGCGCGAGGTCCTGCGCGACGAGGTTGATCTCGCGCGCCCCCTGCAGCTCGAGCAGCTGCGCCTCGCGGACGATGTCGTCGAGCGCGAACGACCGGTGGCGGCCGCGCATCAGCGGGATGGCGCAGAACGCGCAGCCGTGGTCGCACCCTTCGCTCAGCTTCAGGTAGCGCACCCACGGCGTGCTTCCCGTGTACAGGCGCACGCCGGGGTGGAGCGCCTCCGCGTCGCCGATCAGCCCGCGGGCGTGCAGCTCCGCGGCCAGCCGGTCTGTCTCGGAGGCGCCGAGAAAGAGGTCCACCTCCGGGAGCGCCTCCTCCATCTCCGACTTGTGCCGCTCGACCATGCAGCCGACGGCGACGACGGCACGGCAGGCGCCGCTCCCCTTGTGCTGGGCCGCCTCAAGAATGGCGTCGAGCGACTCCTTCTTCGCCGCGTCGATGAAGCCGCACGTGTTGACGACGATGAGCTCCGCCTCGTCCAGCCCCGGCGCCGGCTCGCCGCCGTGGGCGCGCAGTTCGGCCACGTAGCGCTCGCTGTCCACGGTGTTCTTGTCGCAGCCGAGCGTGACGACGGCGAACTTCACCGGTAGTTCCCGAACTTGAGCTCGACGCCAAAGTCCTGCGACCGCAGCACGGCGATGGCTTGCTGGAGCGCGTCCTTGTCCGGGCCGCTGACGCGCACCTGGTCGCCCTGAATGGAGGCCTGCACCTTCTTGAGCTTCGCGTCCTTGATGGCGGCCGAAACCTTCTTGGCGGTGTCCGAATCAAGCGCCTGCTTCAGCTTGATTTCTTTTCTCAACGTGTCGCTGCCCGCCGGAATGCTCTCGCCGACGTCGAGGTTCTTCACCGGCACGCCGCGGCGGATCAGCTTCGACTGCACGATGTCGAACAGCGCGCGCATCCGCATGTCGTGGTCGGTGTGCAGGCGGATGACGCCCTCCGCGCGCGCGAACTCGATGGTCAGCACCTTGGCGTCCTTGAAGTCGTAGCGCTGCGACGACTCCTTCTGCGCCTGGTTGACCGCGTTGTCGACTTCCTGGAGGTCGACGCCGGTGGTGACGTCGAAGCTGTAACTGGAGGCCATGGGGATTGAGGACTTGGACCGAGGATTGCGATTGACGATCGCGATTCCGGAATCGGATGGGCGATTGGGGGTACTGGGAATGATAACTCCCCCTCGCCCCTCCCCTGCACCTCACTCTGCTCCCCGCCCCCTGCACCCCACCCTGCTCCCTGCTCCCTGCACCGCTTATTGCCCCAGGTACGACTCCAACGCCTTCGCCCGCGAGACATGCCGCAGGCGGCTCAGCGCCTTCTCCTTGATCTGCCGCACCCGCTCGCGCGTGATGTTCAGCTTCTCGCCGATCTCCTCGAGCGTCATCGGTTCGGAGCCGTCGAGGCCGAAGTAGAGCCGCAGGATCTTTGCCTCGCGCTCCTTCAGGTCACCCAGCGCCTGATTGATCGACTCGGTGAGCGCCTTCTCGAACGTCTCTTCGTCCGGGGTGCGGCTCTCAGTGTCCGGGAGGTAATCAAGGAGGCGATTGTCCTCGCCGGGCGACATCGGCGCGTCGAGCGATAGGTGCGTCTGCGAGATGAGCATCGTCCGGGCGACTTCTTCCTCGGTGATGTCCATCCCGTCGGCGATCTCGGCGTGCGTCGCCTCGCGCCCCAGTTCCTGCAGCAGCGCGCTGGCGCGCTTGCCGATGCGATGCAGCGTGCCGGCCCGGTTGAGCGGCACGCGTACGATGCGCGACTGTTCGGCGAGCGCCTGCAGGATCGCCTGCCGGATCCACCAGACGGCGTAGGAGATGAACTTGATCCCCTTCGTCTCGTCGAACTTGTGGGCGGCGCGGATCAGGCCGAGGTTCCCCTCGTTGATCAGGTCGCTGAGGGAGACGCCCTGATTCTGGTACTTCTTGGCCACCGAGACGACGAAGCGCAGGTTGGAGCGCACCAGCTTGTCGAGGGACTCACGGTCGCCGGTGCGAATTCGCTGCGCCAGCTCGACCTCGTCCTCACGCGAGATCAGCGGGAAGACGCTGATGTCGCGCAGGTACTGGTCGAGCGAGCCCTCCTCGGCCTGATGCTTCTTCCGGTGCGCGCCCGGGATGCGAGGGCGCAGCATGCGCTCCGAAGGATCCGTCATACCGTGCGGAATGTGGCAGGTGTCGGGACCACGCGGAAGGCCACCCCCACCTAGCGGATGCGCGTCCCGAGCCGCCCCCAGCGGATGTTCGTCAAGAAGGGGAGCGGCGCCACGCTATCGGGGGAATAGCTGAAGTAGACGAGCATCGGCCGCCCCTTGACCATCGAGTCCGGGACGAACCCCCAGTATCGGCTGTCGAGGGAGTTGTCGCGGTTGTCGCCGAGGACAAAGAGGTGCGACGGCGGCACCACGAGCGGCCCCCAGTTGTTGCGCGAGGGACGATAGGGCTCCGCGTCACGCAGGCGACGCGCGAGGTACCGACGCTGCCAGCGGAACTCCTCAGCCACCGGATCCACCGCGGGTTCGGTGTGCGACGAATAGCCCTCGCGCACGGCCTCGCCGTTGCGCTGCAGCACCCCATCCACCATCCCCACCGTGTCGCCGGGAAGCCCGACCACGCGCTTGACGAAGTCCTTGGTCGGATCCTGCGGCCAGCGGAAGACGATGACGTCGCCGCGCGCCGGCGGGTGGACCGCGGGGAGCCGCGTCCCCGTGAACGGCACTTCGGCGCCGTACACCAGCTTGTTGACGAGCAGGAAGTCGCCGACAAGCAGCGTCCCCTCCATCGACCCGCTCGGGATCTTGAACGCCTCGACGAGGAACGCGCGGATGATGAAGAAGATCAGGAGCGCGGTGGCCATCGACTTCATCCACTCCCACAGCGCGCGCAGCGGACGCCAGCCCGCGCGGCGCGGGGTGGGTCCGTATGCCGGCTCGGCGCCGACCGGCGGCGGATCGGAGAGTGGCGTCTCAGGCATGCTTACTGGGAGATAGTCGGGGCGGGAGAGCGAGGCAAGGCGGGGGGGATGCTGACGGTGGACGGTGGACGGTAGACGGTGGATGATCGGAACGACCGCGGGGTGAAGCCCTATTGGCCCCACCCCGCCCTTCGCCCGCACGGTCAACCGTCAACCGTCCACCGTCAGTAGTTATCGATCTGCGCCCTCTGCAGCGCCCCGCTGTAGTCGACGTAGCCGACCTTCGTCTCGGAGAAGAAGTGGTAGACCTCCCATCCGCCTTCGCGATGGCCGTTGCCGGTGGCCTTCACGCCGCCGAACGGCAGGTGCGCCTCGGCGCCGATGGTCGGGGCGTTGATGTACGTGATGCCGTTGTCCAGCTCCTGCAGCGCCTGGAACGCGACGCGCACGTCCTTGGTGTACACCGCCGACGACAGGCCAAAGGCGACGTCGTTGTTCACCGTGATCGCCTCGACGGCGTCCTTCACCTTGATCACGCTGAGCACGGGGCCGAAGATCTCCTCCTGCTCCAGCCGTGAACCGGCCTTCACGTTCGTGAAGATCGTCGGCTGATAGAAGTAGCCGTGGTCGAGGTCGCCGCCAGTCGCCTTCTGGCCGCCGAGCGCAAGCGTGGCCCCTTCGGACTTGCCGATGTTCACATAGTCCTCGACGTTCTGCCGCGACGACTCGTTCACCATCGGTCCGACGTCGGTCCCCTTCTTGCGGCCGTCGCCGAGCTTCAGCTTCGCCGCGCGATCCACGAGCATCTTCACGAAGGTGTCGTGCACTCCCTCCTGCACGATCAGGCGGCTCGTGGCCGTGCAGCGCTGGCCCGTCGTGCCAAACGCACCCCACAGCACGCCGTCGAGCGCCAGGTCGAGGTCGGCATCGTTGAGCACGATCTGCGCGTTCTTGCCGCCCATCTCGAGCGAGAGCCGCTTGTGCATGCGCCCGCACACCTCGCCGATTTTGCTTCCCGTCTCCGTGGAACCGGTGAACGAGATGAGCGCGACATCGGGGTGGTTCACGATGGCGTTGCCGACGCGGCCCGGGCCGTGCACGAGCTGGACCACTTCCGGCGGCACGCCCGCCTCAAGGAGGATCTCGACGAGCACGTGGCCCGTGTGCGGCACGTCCGTGGCCGGCTTGAAGACGACGGCGTTCCCGCAGAGGAGCGCCGGGAAGATCTTCCACGTCGGAATGGCCAGCGGGAAGTTGAACGGCGTGATGATGCCAGCGACGCCAATCGGGCGGCGGAAGGACATCGCCCACTTGTTGCGCAGTTCGCTCGGCACCGTGTGGCCAAAGAGCCGGCGCCCCTCGGTGGCCGCGTAGTACGCGGTGTCGATGCCTTCCTGCACGTCGCCGCGCGTCTCGGCGAGCGGCTTGCCCATCTCGCGCGTCATCAGGTCGGCGATCTCGTCCTTGCGCCGCACCAAGATGTCGCCCACGCGCCGGAGCACGTCGCCGCGCGCCGGCGCCGGCGTCTTCTTCCAGAGCTCGAAGCCCTTCTTGGCGCTGGCCACCGCGCGCTGCACGTCGCGCTCGTCGCCCTTGGGGAAAAGGCCGATCAGGTCACGCGTATCGGCGGGGTTGCGATTCTCGACGTATTCGCCGGAGGCCGGCTCAACCCACTGGCCGGCGATAAAGGACTTGAAGGTGGTCATATGAAAAGCAGACGGTGGACGGTGGACGGTCGACGGTGGATCATCGCCTTGAAATCTACCGTCTTGCGCGCCTCAGCGGACGCGGTGTTTCACCTGTGTCGGGTGTCAGCGATAGGAGGACGGAAGCGCCCAAAGTACCTGCGCCCCGTCCCCCGTCCCCCGTCCACCGTCCACCGTCCACCGTCAGGCCTTACAGCTCCACTCTCCCGGATGCGCCACGGTAGGCTTCGCGTACCCCGTCCGCGGCAGCACCTCGATGGCGCCGAGGGTCAATCCCCAGAGCACCAGGAGCAGCGCCAGCGTGTGCGCCCGCGCGGCCCGGTGACGGAACGTCCACACCGACGACCAGATCCCGCTGACCACCAGCGCCCCCACGGCGCCCAGGTAGCCGGCCAACCCGAACCCGCAGCGGGCGCTGTACGGCCAGAAGACCATCCCCACGCCCAGCGCGACCGTGAGCGAGAGCCGCAGGAAGACGCCCCAGGTGGTGGTCGTCGCCTGTGCCGCCACGGCCTGCGCCTGGGCCTGCCCCCCCTTGGCCGTCTTGGTGGGGAACATCGCCTCGTCGCTGACGCTCTCGAGCTGGCGGTCGATCTTCTTCAGTTCGGCGTCCCAGTTGCGGTCGCTCATCCCTGCTCCCGCGCCAGACCGTGGCGC
>VHBQ01000095.1 GCA_016871855.1 Gemmatimonadota bacterium | reverse complement strand
CTGCTCGTTGCGACGGCGGTGGCGGTCCGGATCTTCCGCGAGCCGTGGCGCGAAGCGACGCGGCTGGGCGTGGACGCCCTCGGCGCGTGGCCGGTCGTCGGCGGTCTCTCCGCCGGATGGTTCGCGATCGCCATTCCGACTGGCCTGCTGATATGGCTGGGCGTGCTGCACGTCGTCCCCGCCGAGCCCGGGAACTGGGAGGAGGGCGCGCTGCTCGCCCTGGCAATCCTCGTGCCGGCGGCGCTCACCGAGGAACTCGCGTTGCGCGGCTACGCGTTCAACCTCTTGTTGCGCGCGTGGGGGCCGGTCGCCGCGATCGGGGTCACGTCAGTGCTTTTCGGCCTGCTGCACCTGTTCAATCCCGGCGTCACGGCGCTGTCGGTGACGATGGTGACGCTGGCCGGAGTGTTCCTCGCGGCCGTGCGGCTCGCCTTCAACTCGCTGTGGGCGGCGTGGCTGGCGCATCTGGCGTACAACTTCGTCCAAGCGGCCGTCTTCCACACGACGGTCAGCGGGCTGGCCATCCCGCAGCCCAACTACCGCACCGTCTCGGCCGGCCCTGACTGGCTGACGGGCGGCGCGTGGGGGCCGGAGGCGGGCGTGGCCGCCGCCGGCGGAATGCTCGTGGTTAGTTTCCTCCTGGCCGTGCACGCGGGGTGGGTGCGCAACCCGCTGCGTCCACGGTGAGCCGACTTTACAGCGCGGCGCGTTCGTCGCGGGGAGCAATGGCAATGTCTGATCGCATCGCCGTCATCGGCGCCGGACAGATGGGGAACGGCATCGCGCACGTCTGCGCGGTCGCCGGGCACGACGTCGTAATGATCGACGTCATCCAGGGCGCGCTCGACAAGGCCAAGGGGGCGATCGAGAAGAACCTCGACCGCCAGGTGAAGAAGGGGACGCTCGACGAGGCGGCCAAGGGCGCGGCGATGGCGCGCATCGCGACCGCGACGTCGCTCGACGCGGTGGCCGACGCCGCCTTCGTGATCGAAGCGGCGACGGAAAACGTCGAGCTCAAGCACAAGATCTTCGCCGACATGGACCGCTTGGCCCCCGCCGGCGCGATCCTCGCGACGAACACCAGCTCCATCTCCATCACCGAGATCGCCGGGCGCGTGAAGCGTCCCGAGGCGGTGATCGGGATGCACTTCATGAATCCGGTGCCGGTGATGCAGCTCGTCGAGGTGATCCGCGGCCTCGCCACGAGCGACGACACCACGGCGCGCACCGTGGCGCTGGCCAAGGGCCTCGGCAAGACGCCAGTGGAGGTGAACGATTACCCCGGCTTCGTTGCCAACCGCATTCTGATGCCGATGATCAACGAGGCGGTCTACTGCGTGATGGAAGGCGTGGGGACGCCAGAGGCGATTGATCAGGTGATGAAGCTCGGGATGAATCACCCAATGGGTCCACTCACCCTCGCCGACTTCATCGGCCTCGACACCTGCCTCGCGATTCTCGAGGTGATGCACAAGGGACTCGGCGATCCCAAGTACCGGCCGTGTCCGTTGTTGCGAAAGTATGTTGCGCAGGGGTGGTTGGGGCGCAAAGCCGGGCGCGGGTTCTACAGCTACTGACGGTGGACGGTGGACGGGGGACGGTGGATAACCGCCTTCGTCCGCGCCGAGTCCTCTCAACCGTCCACCGTCAACCGTCTACCGTCAGTCAGCCTTGAGCTGAACGTCCGATGCATCCACTGCTTCATCTCTCCGAAACTCAGCGCGCGGTCATCTCGACCGCGCGGGAGTTCTGCGCCGCCGAAGTCACTCCCTTCGCCCCGCAGTGGGACCGCGACGCGCACTTCGAGCCGACGCTCGTTCAGAAGCTTGGCGAACTGGGCTTTCTCGGGATGATGATCCCCGAGGCCTACGACGGCCTCGGATTCGACACGGTGACCTATCTCCTCGCACTGGAGGAGATTTCGGCCGCGGACGCATCGGTGGGCGTGCTGATGAGCGTGCACAACTCGCTGCCCACGCAGATGATCCTCAAGTACGGCAGCGAGGGGCAGAAGCACGCGTTCCTAGGGCCGATGGCGCGCGGCGAGACGCTCGGCGCGTTCGCGCTCTCCGAGCCCGACGCCGGCTCCGACGCGTCGTCGCTGCGCGCGCAGGCCGTTCGCGACGGCGACGACTGGGTGCTCAACGGCACCAAGGCGTGGATCTCGGCGGGCGGTCACGCCGGCGTGATCCTCGCGATGGCGCGCACCGACACGCCCGATGCGCGCAAGGGCGGGAAGGGCATCGGCGCGTTCATCGTCACGCCCGATCTGCCCGGCTTCAAGGTGGGGAAGAAGGAGAACAAGATGGGGCTGCGCGCGTCGGAGACCGTGCAACTCGTCTTCGACAATCTGCGCGTCCCCGGCGACCGGTTGCTTGGCGACCCGTCACTCGGCTTCGCCTACGCAATGCAGTCGCTCGAGGCCGGGCGGCTCGGCATCGCCGCGCAGGCTATCGGCATCGCCCGCGCCGCGTACGAGCACGCGTCGGCGTACGCCGCCGAGCGCCAGCAGTTCGGCAAGGCCATCGGGGAGTTCCAGGGGATTCAGTTCAAGCTGGCCGACATGGCCACGCGCATCACTGCCGCGCGCTCGCTGCTGCACACCACCGCCGCCGCCAAGGATCGCGGTGAGCCGATCACCGAATACGCGGCGATGTGCAAGCTCTTTGCCGCTGAGACGGCGATGTGGGTGACCACCAACGCTATTCAGGTCTTCGGTGGCTACGGATACACGACGGACTATCCCGTCGAGAAGCTCTTCCGCGACGCGAAGGTCACGGAGATCTACGAGGGGACATCGGAGATACAGCGGATCGTGATTGGGCGGGCGGGACTGAAGGGACGGTAGACGGTGGACGGTGGACGGGAATGCCGGACAAGCCATTGCCGATTCCCCTATGTCCCGTCGTCTCCTCGCCAGCGAACGTCAGCATAGATTTCAGGCATCCGTAGAAGTGCAGGCGGTGCGAGCGCGCTTCGGGCATCCACCGTCAACCGTCCACCGTCTACCGTCTGTCTCCTCCATGCAGATCTTCGACACCATGACCGACATGGGCCACGAGCAAGTGGTCCTCTGCCAGGACAAGTCGGCTGGATACCGCGGCATCATCGCGATCCACGACACCACGCTCGGCCCCGCGCTCGGCGGCACGCGCTTCTGGAACTACGCCACCGACGAGGAAGCGATCACCGACGCCCTGCGCCTCGCGCGCGGAATGACCTACAAGAACGCCGTCGCCGGCCTCAACCTCGGCGGCGGCAAGTCGGTCATCATCGGCGACAACCGCACGGCCAACCGCGAGCTGATCTTCCGCGCCCACGGACGCTTCGTCGAATCGCTCGGCGGGCGCTATGTGACCGCCGAGGACGTTGGCACCGGCACGTCGGACATGGACTTCGTGCACATGGAGACCGACTACGTGGCTGGGCTCGCCACCAAGTCGGGCGACCCCTCGCCGGTCACGGCGCGCGGCGTCTTTCGCGCCATCCAGGCCTCCGCGCAGTTCCGCTGGGGCAAGTCCGACCTGACCGGCAAGACGGTCCTCGTGCAGGGCGTCGGCAACGTCGGCCGCTTCCTGTGCGGCGAACTGCACAAGGCGGGCGCCAAGCTCGTCGTCAGCGACATCCGCGCGGAGAAGGTCGAGGCGATGGTCAAGGAGTTCGGCGCCAAGGCCGTCGACGGCGACGCGATCTACGCCGAGAAAGGCGACATCTTCGCCCCGTGCGCGCTGGGCGCGATCCTGAATGACGACACGATCCCGAAGCTGAAGGTCGAGATCGTCTGTGGCGGCGCCAACAACCAGCTGCATGTGCCGGCCAAGCACGGTGAGGCGGTGGAGAAGCGCGGCGTCCTGTACGCGCCGGACTTCGTGGCCAACGCCGGCGGCGTAATCAACGTCTACGGCGAGGTCGCGGGCTGGACGCGCGAGCGCGCGCTTCGCAAGGCGGACGAGATCTTCGACACGACGCTCAGCGTCTACCAGATCGCCAAGGAGCAGGGCATCCTCTCCTATCTTGCCGCCGACAAGCTCGCCGAGCAGCGCATCGCCGCCATTCGGGGGCTGACGCGGACGTGGCCGCAGTGGCCGCGGAAGTCATGAGCAGGGAGCGTATCCCGATCGGCGCCGACCACGCCGGCTTCGAGCTGAAGGCGCGGCTCACGGCCGAGCTGGAGCGCCTGGGATACGAGGTGGAGGACGTCGGCACGCATTCCGCGACCTCGACGGACTACGCCGACTACGCGCATCCCGTCGCGCGCGAGGTGGAGACGGGGGAGGCCCGGCGCGGCGTGCTGATCTGCGGCACCGGGCTGGGGATGTCATACGCCGCCAACCGCCATCCGGGCGTGCGGGCGGCGGTGGTCTGGTCGCAGGAGATTGCCGCGCTCGCGCGGCTGCACAACGACGCGAACGTCCTCGTCCTTCCCGCGCGCTTCGTGAGCGCGGAGCAGGGCGTGGACATTCTCAAGACCTGGCTGGACACGCCCTTTGAGGGCGGCCGGCACGAGCGCCGCATCGAGAAGATCGAGCGCAAGGAGGAAGAGTGAGTCAGTCGTGGATGTCGTGGGACCGGTGTCCGCCGGGTGAGGTGCTGCGCGCGCAGGATCCCGAACTCGCCGGCTACATCGAAGAAGAGATCGCGCGCCAGAGCGATGGGCTCGAGCTCATCGCCAGCGAGAACTTCGTCTCGCCGGCCGTGCTCGAGGCGCTGGGGTCGCCGCTGACCAACAAGTACGCCGAGGGGCTGCCGCGTAAGCGCTACTACGGCGGCTGCGAGGTGGTGGACAAGGCCGAGCAGCTGGCCATCGACCGGGCCAAGACGCTCTTCGGCGCCGACCACGCCAACGTGCAGCCGCATGCCGGCGCGCAGGCGAACGCCGCCGTCTACCTGGCGTTCCTCAAGCCCGGTGACACCGTGCTCGGCCTCAACCTCTCGATGGGTGGCCACCTGACGCACGGCTCGCCGGTGAACTTCTCCGGCCTGCTCTACAACGTCGTCCCCTACGGCGTGAATGACGACGGGCTCATCGACATGAACGAGGTCGAGCAGCTCGCCCTCGAGCACAAGCCGAAGATGATCATCGCCGGCTACTCGGCGTACTCGCGCGTGCTCGACTTCGCGCGCTTCGCCGAGATCGCCCGGAAGGTTGGCGCCATCCTGATGGTGGACATGGCCCACTTCGCGGGCTTGGTCGCCGCGGGACTGTATCCGTCGCCCGTGCCGCATGCCGACGTGGTGACGACCACGACGCACAAGACGCTGCGCGGCCCGCGCGGCGGGCTCATCCTCTGCAAGGCCGAGCACGCGAAGACGATCGACAAGGCGGTCTTCCCCGGCACGCAGGGCGGCCCGCTCGAGCACTGCATCGCCGCCAAGGCCGTGGCCCTCGGTGAGGCGCTGCAGCCGGAGTTCAAGGCGTATTGTCAGCGGGTGATCGAGAACGCCAAGACGCTGGCCGCCTCGCTCGCCGAGCTTGGCTACCACGTCGTGAGCGGCGGCACGGACAACCACCTGATGCTGGTGGATCTGCGCAGCAAGAACCTGACCGGCAAGGTCGCCGAGCAGGCGCTCGACAAGGCGGGGATCACGGTGAACAAGAACACCGTCCCCAAGGAGACGCAGTCGCCATTCGTGACGAGCGGCATCCGCCTCGGCACGCCGGCGGTGACGACGCGCGGAATGGGCAAGGCCGAGATGGTGAAGGTGGCGGCGCTGATCGACGAGGTGCTGCAGGCGCCCGAGGATCCCGCGACGCACGCCCGCGTGCGCGAGAAGGTGCGCGCGCTGACGGCCGAGTTCCCGCTGTATCCGGGGGTAAAGGCAGGGGTGTAAGCCTGCGGGCAACAGCAACTGCTTCACCACGGAGGCACGGAGGGCACGGAGAACGCCAACTGCCACTTCTTGGGAGTAACAGCGCGCGCCACGCGGGGTTTTGCGTGGCGCGCTGTCGTTCCCCCAGAAGGTTGCAGTTCTCCGTGCCCTCCGTGCCTCCGTGGTGAGGTTGTTGCCGGTTGTCGCCGGGCCGTTCGGGAGTGCATTTTCAAGGACGCACTCAAGGGTGAAACCCGACCGTGACCGAGTTGGCTTTTCGTGACGGCGTCATGGACCGCATTCGCGTACGCGAACTGCGGTTCGATGAGCACGCCTTCCTGTTCGTCCTCTCCGCGCTCGAGTTCGCGCAGGGGCGGCAGACGGAGCGTCGGCACCTGTCCGGGCGTGAACTCGCCGAGGCGTGCCGCGATCTCGCCCTTGAGCGCTATGGCGTCCTGTCGCGGATGGTGCTCGAGCACTGGGGCGTCACGAAAACCGCCGACTTCGGCGACATCGTCTTCGCGCTGGTGGATCTGGGCCTGCTCCTCGCCCAACCGACGGACAGCCGCGACGATTTCGTGGATCTCTACGATTTCGCCACGGCCTTCGAGCGCGACTATCCGTGGAACGCCACCGCGGTCAGCTGACCGCCACTCCCATGACACCCGTCCGCGTGGTCACCGCGACACAGGCCGCCGAGCGAGACGCCCGGGCCATCGCGTCGGGCGTGCCGTCGTTTGGGCTGATGCGAACGGCGGGTGAGGCGGCGGCGGCGGAACTGCTGCGCCACGCGGGCGATCGCGCGAACGCGAACGGGGTCGAGGTGTACGCGGGGGGCGGCAACAACGGCGGCGACGCGTGGGTGGTCGCTGGCGCGCTGGCGGCGCGCGGCGTGCCGGTCCGTGTGCGCGCCGTCGAGGAGCCGCGCACCGACGATGCGAAGCGCGCGCGTGACGAGGCGGCGCCCGCGCTGTCGGCCGCGCGTGAACCGGCTGCGGCGCCGGGCGCGGTGGTGGACGGCCTCCT
>VHBQ01000094.1 GCA_016871855.1 Gemmatimonadota bacterium | reverse complement strand
GCGGCAACAAGAACGTGACGACGCACGTGTTCAAGGACCGCAACCACTTGTTCCTCAACGATCCCAGCGGCTTCCCGGGCGGCTATGTGAAGCTGAAGGACGGCCGCATTGATGGCGAAGTGATGGGAACGCTGGCGGACTGGCTGGTGAAGACCCTCAAGCCGTAGCAGATACACTGCCACTCCACCCCAACCCGTACGTGCATGTTCCTGTCGCGATCCGGCCAACCACGGTTTGAGCTAGGAGTCCGGGCATATCGCGTCATCCGGACGATGCTCGCGGCGTTGGCGCTGGCGACGGCGGGTACCGGCGTGTATCTGATCGCGACGACCCGGGGGATTGACACCGAGTTCCGAGTTGGCGTCGGCCTTTGGTTCCTGTGCTGGGGCCTCGGCATGGTGCTTTTCGCCTGGCATGGCAGGTGGCGGCCAGCGCAGTCAGTTGAGGAGACGACTAGGAACGCGGAACTCACGAGACGTCTCTCCCTCATCATCGACGGCATTGAGCTCCTGGTCCTTGCCCTAATGCTGCTCGGACTGCTGGTGCCGCAGTGGTTCGGCGAGTTCTCGCGGGAGCACCGCTGGGCGTTCGCTCTTTTCGGCGCCGGTGTGCTCGTCGACTTCGTCGTGCGGCGCTACCGCAATCGGCGCGCGGTCGCATTCGCTCCGCAGGGACAACCATCAACGCTGTCAGGGACCGAGATCCAAGCACCGCTCCACGAGCGACCCCATGACCGCTGATTCTGCGACGCATCGCCCCTCACGGAAGCCGCTCGCTGGCCGCGTGCTCGTTTCGCTCGGCGCCGTCGCGCTCTTCGCTGCAACAAACGCCACCAGCGTCGAGGCGGTCGTGGCCGGCCAAGCGCTGTCCCCACTGCAGGCGCTTCGTGCGGCCGGTACGGCTTTGGTCATCGTCTTTCTGGCGGCGCTCCTCTGGCGCCGACTCCAGAGTCAACATCACATCGAGCGCACCGCAGATGATCGGTGAGCGTGACCGCGGACATACGACCCCCAATCGTCAGGTGAAGTGGGTCGGCGACAGCGTCCGTTACCACACCGGCTTCGGCGTGGCGATGGCGGCGATCCTCGGCGTTTCGCTGGCCCCGACGCTCATTTTCGCCGTCGTCCTCCCCGAGGCGCGCATCGCGATGCTCGCCACGGTGGGCGGCGTTGCGCTGCTGATGTATGTGCTCTACCTGACGACGCACTACACGTTCGGGAGCGCGGCCCTCCACGTGCGCTGCGGCCCGTTCACGGTGGACATCTCCTATGATGACATCCGCCGCGCGGCGCCGTCGTCTTCATTGATGTCGGGCTACGCGATGTCGCTGGAGCGAATCGAGATCGAGTACGGCACCGGCGACACGATGCTCATCTCACCCGCCGATCGCGAGGGCTTTCTCGACGAATTGCAGCGTCGCGCCCCCCGCGCCGACATCCGCCATACCGAGTGGTAGCCCCCGCGAGCATACCCCGTCCATACCCGCCGTGCCCACCCCGCTCTCCTCCGCCTGGACTCCCTTCTACAAGTTTGTTCTGCCGTTCGTGATTGGCGGCGGAATGCTCGTGGGCGCCGTCGTGGCCTACCTGCGCCCTGAGTCGATGAACGGCCCCGACGGCTGGATGCGCGACTACGCGTGGGTGATGATGCTCGCCTTCGGCGCGCTGATGGTCTTTATCGTCTGGTGGTTCGGCGGCCGCGCATTGAAGGTCGACCTCGACGACGACGAGCTGATCCTCTCGGACTACCGCAACGAGACGCGGGTGCGGCTGGCGAACCTCGAGACGATCAGCGGCCCGACGATCACCAACCCGCCGCGCTACACGCTCACGTTCACCGAGCCCACCGAGTTCGGGCGCACCGTGACGTTCATCCCGCCGCAAGACTTCGGCTTCCAGCGCGAGTCCGAGGTGCGGGCGATCAGTGAACTGAAAGAGGCATGGGCAGCGGCTCGTTCAAAGCGCTGACAGACGGCAACTGCTTTACCACGGAGACACGGAGGGCACGGAGAACTGCTACTGCAAATACTGGGGGTAACTACGGCTCGTCACACCGGCCTCTGCGTGGCGTACTTAGTTCCCCTAAGAGTTGCAGTTGCGGTTGCAGTTCTCCGTGCCCTCCGTGTCTCCGTGGTGAATCAGTTTCAGTCCGTCACCGCGCCACGCCGCGCACGAACGTCGCACCGCGTCCGCGAAAGCGCTTCTTCATCACCGCGATCGCCGCCGCGCTCGAGTCCACGAGGACGCAGTCACGTCCGTTCCGATCGGCGGCATCGCCGAACGAGCCGCTCCCCGCGAAGAAGTCGAGCAGGCGGTCGCCGGGCTTGGAGTGCACGCGCACAATGCGCTCGAGGATCCCCAGCGGCTTCTGCGCCGGATAGCCCGTCTTCTCCTTCCCCGTCGGGCTGACGATCGTGTGCCACCAGGTGTCGGTTGGCACCTTACCGCGCGCCGCCTTCTCCGCCCCCACCAACCCCGGCGCCATGTACGGCACGCGGTCGGCGGCGTCCTGGTTGAATGTGTATCGCTTGGGATCGCGCGCGTACCACAGGATGTTGTCGTGCTTCGGGCTCCACCGCTTGCTGGTGCGCGCGCCGTAGTCGTACGCCCAGATGATCTCGTTGAGGAACGACGCGCGGCCGAAGATCCGGTCGAGCAGCACCTTGGCGTAGTGCACCTCGCGGTAGTCGAGATGCACGAAGAGCGAACCCGTCGGCGTGAGCAGGCGCCGCGCTTCGTCGAGCCGCGGCTCGAGGAACGCCAGGTAGTCGTCGAACGCGTCGTCGAACGTGTGCCGCCCGGTCGCCTCTTGCGTGTACCGCTTGCCGTTGAACGCCACGCGTCCACCCGTACGCACCTGCCTCGCCTTGAAGCTCGTCCGCACCTGCGCGCGCCCTGTGTTGAAGGGCGGGTCGATGTAGATCAGCGCAAAACTCGCGTCAGGATACGCGGCGAGCGCGCGGAGGTTGTCGGCGTGGTGGACGGTCAGCACGGGTACAACTTAACGGAACGGGGAGGAGGTAGAGGCGAAGGGACGGGGGCCGAGGGGAGGAACGGGGATCACGTCCCTCGTTCCGCCCCTCAGCCCCCGTCCCTACGCCCCTACCTCCTCCTCGTTCCGCCTACTGCACCTTCGGCCTAAACGTGATATCAAAACTCACCGGCACTTCATCCGCGATCGGGTTCATCGTCGAGTTGTAGCTCACGCCGTACTCCGAACGGACAATCGTGAACTGCCCCTTCATGCGCCCCATCTTCGACTGCGGGTCGTAGAAGACCAGCGTGCCGGGAATCGTCACCGGCTTCGTCACGCCACGGATGGTCAGGTCGCCGGTGATGTTCACCTTCGTGTCGCTCATCTTGTTGACGATCTTCGACGCGAACGTGATCTGCGGGAACGAGTCGGCGTGGAAGAAGTCCTTGCTGCGCAGGTGGTTGTCCCGCCGCTCCACGCGCGTGTTGATGCTCTTGGCGTCAATCACCAGCTTCACCGACGCCTTGCTCCAGTCGGCCGGGTCGAACGTGATGTCCGCGTCCCACTTCTCCCAGAAGCCGTTGGCGTCGAGCAGGCGCGACGCGCCCACGAAGTTGATCTCGCTGTGCGCCGGGTCGCGCACGTACTTCCCGTCCTGCGCCCCGGCGGCCGTCGCCACCAGCAGGGCCAACATCCCAACGACTGCACGCATTGTTTCGGTCTCCGTTTCCATCGGGTTCGCTGACCCAAGCCGGGGGGCCGGTCGGGGGTGACAAGGGAACATTAACTTAGTACTGAGATTCACGCAAGTGGGACAATCCCCGGCCGCACAAGAAAGGGGGACGCCGTCAGCGCCCCCCTCCCCCGCACCCTGCACCCCACCCTGCTCCCTTCTCCCTGCACCCCACTCTGTTCCCTTCCCCTGCACCTATTTGACGTAAACCCTCCTCGCCACGCCAATGCCAATGACATGCCGTGCCCTCCCCACCGCAATCGTCATCGGCCCCTCGAAAGGCGCCCGGTCTACGAGCCGCAGCGTCACGCCCGGCCGAACGCCGAGTTCGCCCAGATAGCGGAGCAGCGCAGGATCGCGGTCGCTCATGCGCGCCACCCGCGCTCGCGCCCCGACGGCCAGGTCGTCCACCGTGCGCAGGCGCGCCTCCTCCACCGTGCCGTCGGCGCGCGGGATCGGCGCGCCGTGCGGGTCGGCCGACGGATGCCCAAGCGCCGCCGCCATCGCCTCGATCAGCTTCGAGCTTGCCGCGTGCTCCAGCCGCTCCGCCTCGGCGTGCACGCCGTCCCACCCGAAGCCGAGCCGCGTGACGAGGTAGCTCTCGAGAATGCGGTGACGGCGGATGAGCTGCAGCGCGAGCCGGCGCCCCTTCGGCGTCAGCCGCGCGCCGTGGTACCGCTCCACCGTGACGAGCCCCTGCCGCGCGAGACGCCGGACCATCCCGCTCACCGACGCCGAGGCAATGCCCAGCCGCGCGGCGATCGCGGTAGTGCCGGCCGCGTCGCCGTCGCGCTCGATCTCATAGATGGCCTTGAGGTAATCCTCGGCCTGGTGCGTCAACGCCGGCACCGCGCGCCCCGGCGCCTTCGTGCGCGTGGCCCGTGTCACGGCGCGCTCCGCTCCTGTCCCTCGCGCACCATCAGCACCGGCACGTGCGTGCGGTGGCGCACCTCGCTCGCCACGCTTCCGCGGATGAGGTCGTTGAGCCCGCGGTGGCCGTGCGTGGCCATCGCGATCAGGTCGGCCCCCTCGCGCGCGGCCGCGCCGGCGATTTCGTCGGCCGGGTTGCCGCAGGCGAGCACCGCCTCGCAGACCAGTCCATCGGCCACCAACTCCTCGCACGCTGCGTCGAGATAGGCGCGGTCGCGCCGCATCTCCTCGCTCTCACGAAGATCCAGCTGGGCCATGTTGCGCGCAGCGAAGCCGTCGGCGACGTGGATGAGGATCAGCGATGCGCCGCAGTGGCGGGCAAGTTGGCGCACGTGCGCCAGGATCACCCGGTCAGTGCGCGTGTTCTCCAGCGGGACGAGGATGCGATGGTACATCAGGCCACCCACTCGGCGAAGGTCTGCACCAGCAGCCAGACGTTGAGCGCGGCAATCAGCGTCGCCACCAAATATGCGAGCGTCTTGAGCCACAGGGGATTGGCGAACTCGCCCATCTTGCGACGGTCCGACGTGAACATGACCAACGGAAAGACCGCGAACGACAGCTGCATCGAGAGGATCACTTGGCTCAGGATGAGCAGGCTGTTGGTGCCCTTCTCGCCGTAGATGATGCTGACGATCACGGCGGGGACGATGGCGATGGCCCGCGTGATCGAGCGCCGCACCCACGGGCGCAGGCGCAGGTCGAGAAAGCCCTCCATCACGATCTGGCCGGCAAGCGTGCCGGTGAGCGTCGAGTTCTGGCCGCTGGCCAGCAGCGCGAGTGCGAAGACGGTGGACGCGCCGGCCACGCCGAGCAGCGGCGTCAGCAGCTGGTACGCCTCCTGGATCTCGGCCACTTCGGTGCGTCCAGCGGTGTGGAACGTCGCCGCGGCGACGATGAGGATGGCCGCATTAATGAAGAGCGCCGAGGTCAGCGCGATGGTCGAGTCGATGAAAGCGAACCGCACCGCTTCGCGCTTGCCATGCGCTGTCTCTGCGTAGCGGCGCGTCTGCACCACCGACGAGTGCAGGTACAGGTTATGCGGCATCACCGTGGCGCCGAGGATGCCGATCGCGATGTAGAGCATCTCGCGGTTGCGCACGATCTCGGTGGTCGGGATGAAGCCGCGGGCGACGTCGCCAAGGTCGGGGCGCGAGATGATCAGCTCGAAGAGGAAGCACACCCCGATGGTCACGATGAGCACGATCACCAGGGCCTCGAGCAGGCGGAAGCCGCGCTTCTGCAGCATAAGCAGCAGGAGCACGTCCACGGCGGTGATGACGATCCCCCAGGTGAGCGGAATGCCGAAAAGAAGATTCAGCGCGATCGCCGAGCCGATGACCTCGGCGAGGTCGCAGGCGGCGATGGCGATCTCGCACAGCACCCAGAGGACGATGGCGACGGGCTTGGAGTAGTGGTCGCGGCAGGCCTGGGCGAGGTCGCGTCCCGTGACGATGCCCAGCTTGCTGGACAGGCCCTGCAGCAGGACGGCCATCAGGTTGGAGAGGAGGATGACGCTGAGGAGCGTGTAACCGAAGGCCGATCCGCCGGCGATGTCAGTGGCCCAGTTGCCCGGGTCCATGTAGCCGACGGCGACCAGGTATCCCGGCCCGGCGAAGGCGAGGAGCTTCCGGAACCAGGTGGCGCCGTCCACGGGGACGGTGCGATACGACTCCTGGAGCGACGGCGCGGTGCGGGAGCGGCGCCAAGCGGGCGCGACGGAGCCGGCGGGCGGGCCGACGGGCGTCGGGCTGGCGGGTCCGTTGTCGGGGGGAGGTGTTGCAGGTACCATGATCCAAAGTTAGTATGCACTAACTTTCATTGTCAAGGAGTAAACGCATGCCTCCCGTGCGCGCCGTGCTGTGCCTCATCTTCTTCGTCGCCGGGCCTGCCGCGGCGGCCCAGACCACGCTCGCCGATCGCGACGCGCATCGCGCGCGCCCCGAGCGCCCCACCGTGGCCACGCACGCGTTTCCGGTGGCGCGTGGTCGCGTCGAAATCGAATCCGGTGTGGCCGCGGCGGATGGCGGTCCATCGGCCGTCGCACTGATCAAGACAGGGATCGCCAGCCGCCTGCAATTGAGCCTGTCCGTCGAGCGTTCGTTCCAGCGCGAGAGCGCCGCCGCGGAGAGTCCGCGCTTCGCCGGCGTGAAGTGGCAGCTCGGTGCGCCTCGCGACGGATGGCCGTCCTTCGCGCTGATGCCAGGCGTCACCGCGTCGCGCGGCCCGCGCGCCGCGACCGAAACCGCGCTTTCGCTCATGGCGATTGCCACGCAGGCGCTCGGCCCGGTGGGCGTGGATGTCAACCTGGCCGCGACGCGTCTCGACGACGCGCGAGGCCCGACCCCGTACCTGTGGGCCGTGGCCGCCACCATCCCACTCGCCGGTCCCGTGGCGTGGGGCTTGGAACTCTCCG
>VHBQ01000093.1 GCA_016871855.1 Gemmatimonadota bacterium | reverse complement strand
CGGTCACGCGCGACGACCTGCAGGCCGTCGCCGCCGAATGGCTGGACCCCGCATGGCGCGTCGAGGGGATCGTGCGCGGCGAGGCGGGCCGGCGCGTCTAGCCGCGCCGCGGACCGCGGCGTGGCGCGCCAGCTAGCGCGAACGGCTCGGCGGGAATCCCAGCGCGCGATTCAGCCAGCGGACGAACGGCAGCATCACCGTGAAATCGCGCATCACGCGCGCCACGAGCCGCGGTCCCAGCGCATCGGCGTCGGTCAGCGCACGCGACACGGTGAAGGAATTGAATCGCAGCCAGCGCTCCGCCGGATGTCCCGGCGCGAAGCCGCGCGGCAGCCGCTTCAGCAGGACGCCCGGATCGTCCTCATTCAGCCCGCCGAAGCGGCGCACGAACTCGCGGTCAAGAACGAGCCCCTCCCATGCCTTGGGCGCTTCGGCGATCGCGTCACGCACCAACTGCAGTTTTGGCCGCGGCGGCATCCAGAGCCCGCCCGCCACCAGCGAAGCGCCGGGCTCGAGGTGAAAGTAGAAGCCCGCCCCGCCATCCACCGTCTGTCCGACGCCGCGCCCCGGCGCGCGATGGAAGATCCAACAAGCGGCGTGCGACTTGTACGGCGACTTGTCCCGCGAAAACCGCACGTCGCGATGGATGCGGAACAGCGAGGACTTCGGGTCGCCGACGAACTCCGGCGCCAGGGTCGCGAAGCGCACATCGAGCTCCTCGACCAGCGTCTGCAGCGGACGCTTGACCTCGTTTTCGTATACCGCGCGGTGCGACTCGAACCACTCGCGGCGGTTGTTGGCGCGAAGCCCGCGGAGGAAGGTCAGCGCGGCGGGGCGGAATCCCGTGAACGCTGGGTGGGTCATGGCGGCGACAGCTCGGAGGGTCGAATGGAGGTGTCGGGGGGAGCCGGCGCCGTCGGTGCAATCGAAGCGTCCGTGGCCGCACCGGCCGCCGCATCGCGCTGGAGGCGAAGCGCCGCTACGACCTCGGCCAAGGCCAGCCGCCTCCGACCGCCGGCCGTACGCAGGGCGACCGGCCCGGCCACGTCGCTGGCGTCGCCCGCGACCACGCCGCGCACCCAAGGAGAAGCCGTCGCCCAGGCCAGCGCGTATTGCACGAGATGTTGGTGCACGCGCTCCCCCGTGACCGTCGGCGCGGACGGCACGCCGAGCAGCCAGGTCTCCGGCGGCCGACGACCAAGTGACGCCCAACGCGACACGGTGGCCAGGGCGTCCGCGAAGCGCCGGGGACTGACGCCGTGGTCGCGGACGGCGAGCGCGATGGTCGAGACCGGCGCGCTGCCGGACATGACCCACTCCACGGCGACGCTGTCGCTCTCGCTGGAAGCATCGGTGCCGAGCGCGATGACGATGCGCCGGTTGATGCGCTGCACCCGCGTCGCCACGCGCTCGTAGTGGCGGATCACGTCAGGCACCGAGGCTTCCGCGGCGGCAAGCTCGACGCGATCGGCCGGCACGAGCACATCCGGCCGCAACCGGCGGGCGATGCGCTCGAGCGCGGCGAGGCGCGCGCGCTCGGCGGACGTGTCCGCGCGCGGGAAGGGGACCGGCAGGCGCAGCGAAACGATCAGCGTAATCGAATCGCGACGCGGCGCGAGCGTGCGTGCGATCGAATCCAGCGCGGCGTTGCTGATGTCCGGGCGCTTTAGCGCCACGTGCACCACCGTAACGCTCAACGAGTCGGCCAGCGCAACATCCCGCAGTGCGACGACGGCGGACGGCGGCGACGAAAGGTCGCCAAAGAGGCGAAGTCCGACCGCGAGAGCGCCCCGCGTCCCCGACGGGGCAGGGGCAACAAGCTGCGCTGCTTCCACGAGCGATGCCCGCGTCCGGGGCACGATGGCCAGGATCCCGGCGGCCAGTGCCGCCACGCCGACCGTGACGGTCGTCGTCGCCGCTCGCGCCATGCGAGCAGGGGATGGTGTCGCGGGGACCATCACCGGTATAACCAGCACCGCCCCCCAGGGGAACGCCGCGTCGCCAAGCACGCCTGCCACCAAGGTCGATGCCGCCGCTCCCGGCGCGGACGCCCACGGCGCCAACGCCACGCCCGCGCTCTGCAGCCAGTGTGTGACCGCGATCCACGCGGCGAGCGCATCGTACAGCACGAGGATTACCCGGTCCCAGACGCCGCGTCCGTGCGCCAGCGTCATCACTCCCGCGAGAAGGACACCGAGACTGGTGACCGGCCACAGCCAGGCAAACGCCCCCAGTACCCGCGCGCCCGCAGCCGTGGACGCGAGCAGCGCAATGGCAAGCGCGGGCAACAGCAGGAATGCGGAAAGCCCCGCCAGCCCCCGGAGCGCCGGCTTGGCCGCTGGAAGCGCAGACAGGCGGACGCCCTGCGCGAGGTTCCACCCGATGACGAGAAGTGCCGCGAGCAGGCAGCCAGCGGGCGCGCTCCACGACGGCAGGTTCACGGCGCTTGCCGAGGTGGCGGCGATCAGCCGCGGTCGCTGTGCGTCGCGCGGACCGGACGCACGCCCAGCCGCCGCGTGACCACGTCGATGGCCTTGCGCGCGTCCTTCTTGGCGCTGACCAGCAGATCGAGCGCGAGCACCCCGTCGTCGGGCAGCGTGTGGACGGCCACATGTCCGACGTCGAGCAGAAGGACCACCACCAGCCCCCCGCGTGGCAGCAGGCGCATCAGGGGCGGTTCAATCGTTGTGAGCCCAGCCGCACCGGCCGCCGCGATGAGCAGGCCGGAAAGCGCAGCCTGGTCGCGCAGCAACGACGCTGGCACGCCGCGAAAGTCCGCGGCGTCATGCGTCAGGGAGGGCGGCACCGAATCGCGCAGCGTCTGTTGTCTCTCTGTTGTTTCTCTGTTGTTTCTCTGTTGTCTCTCTGCCCCTAAAACATGCTCATCGCCAGGAAGCTGCGCAGGCTGTCGTTCGTCGAGCGCAAGCGCGACGACAGCAGGCGCGTGCACGACCAGAGCACCTTGTAGGCGAGCTCGCGGTTGAAGTCGAGCAGTAGCTCAAAATCGCTGCGCGAGATGGACAGCAGCTTGCAGCCACCGTTGCTGATGGCGTCCGTGCTGCGTTCACTGCGGTCGAAGACGGCCATCTCGCCGAAGAGCGCGCCCTTCTTGAGCACGGCGAGCGCTTCCTCACCGCTCCCCGGGATCATGCGGCTGATCCGCACCTCGCCCTCGACCACGAGGTACAGGCGGTTGCCCGGCTCGCCTTCCTTGAACACGTACTCCCCGGACACAAACTCCTGCGTGCGGCAGACCTCGGAGACGCGGGCCAGCTCGCCTTCGTCGAGGTCCTGGAAAATCGCGACGCCCTTCAGCAGCTCGGTGTAGTCGGCCATCACGCCCTCAGCGCCGGAGACGGGGATCCTCGGCCAAGCTACCCCCGGTCGGCGACGCTGGCAAGCATTCCGTGTCGCGGGTTATGTTGCCCGCATGGAGCGCGATCCGATCGCGACGTTGCCCAACGCCATTTCGCTGTCCCGGTTGTTTCTGGCGGCGCTCTTCCCGGCGGTCCATGAGCACGATGCCCGCCTGCTCATCCTCGCCGCCGTCGGGCTGACCGACTTCCTCGACGGCTGGCTGGCCCGTCGCTGGCACCAGTTCAGTCGCGTCGGGGCGCTCATCGATCCCTTCGCCGACCGGATCTTCGTCCTCGTCGCCATCTGCACGCTCCTGCTGGAAGGGCAGGTGACGACGCTCCAGTACTTCGTCTTTCTCCTCAGGGATATCGCCACCGCGGGCGCCTTCGCCGCCGCGAAGGCCATCCCCTCCCTGCGTCACGCGACCTTCCAAGCCCGGTTCTCGGGCAAGCTCGCGACCGTGCTGCAGCTCGTCGCACTTCCCGCCATCGTCATCGACCCGCGCAGTGCGACGTGGGCGGTGTCCGTCGTGGGCGTCGCGTCGTTCGTCTCCGTCGTGGACTACACCGTGAGCCTCTGGCGTGCCCGTGCGCGCGCGTAGGGCGTGGCCGCTGGCGCTGCTGCCATTGGCCGCGGCCTGTCGGCCGCTGGGCGCCCAGGACTTTCAGTTCGCGCCGCGCTTCCAGCCCGAGGTCCGTGCCGAGGGGATGGTCGCGCGCCATTCGGGCGTCGCGGTGATGGCCGGCCTCAACGCTCCCATCGGCTACTACATGCGGGCCGGCACGGCGGTGGGCGGCGGCGTCGTCGAGAGCCCCGCGGGCGCCCGTCCGCTCTGGCGTGCCGACCTCACGCTGCGCTTCCTGCTCGATCCATTCGCCGAGCACCGCTGGGGTCCGTACGCGGGAGGCGGGTTGACCGTGCGCCGGGACGACAACGCGTCGGCCGACGCCGGGCTGCTGCTGATCCTGGGGGTCGAAGGACGGCGGCGCGCGCGGTGGACGCCGGCGGTCGAGTTCAGTCTGGGGCAGGGCGCCCGGCTTGCGCTCGCGCTCCGTCAGTCACGCCGCAACGGACGCTGAGCCGCGATTCCCCTGAAAAAGCAGCCGCCCCGCGGGAAAGGGCGGGGCGGTGAACTACTGCGAGCAGCCGAGTCGTTCAGGCCGTGGCCACGGCGTCGGCGGCCGGCGATGCGACCGCGGCCGATCGCGGCGGTTGGGCGAAGCGTTCGCCCAGCGTCCGAAGCTCGGCGATCTCTACCGCCGACAGCTCGTAAAACCGCTCGGCCAGGTACCGCATGGTCTCGTCGAACCACTCGCGCTGGTGTTCCGGCGCGCATCCAACCACGCCACAGCTGATGATATGCTGGAACAGCTCGTCCCGCGCCTGATCCTTCGGTGACGGCTCGTTGCTCGGCTTTCGATTTCTGTGTCGACCCTTGTTCATTTCGTCCGGCTGGAAGTGGTGTGAAGCAATACAGAAAAGTAAACGCGCGACCTCGCGAATCCAAGCCGCGCGCTCTGGTTGCCCGGGTGGCCGGTGTGCAGGGCTACCCAATGCGTCCAGCCGACGCGCCGTGCACGGGCACGGCCCAGTCGGCCAGCAGCGCCGCCAATGTCTCGGGCGCCTCTTCGGGAACCAATCGACCGGCCCCGGGCACCTCGCGCACGTCGGCGTCGCGAATTGCGGCCGCCAGCCGTGACGCGTCGGCCGACGAGCACCACGCATCGTGCTCGCCGCGCAGCACGAGTGTGCGCGCGGAAAGACGGGCGAGGTCGAGATCCTCCGCGTCTGCATCGTTGACGGCCGCGGCGAGCCCCTGCAGGTGCTGGACCCCGGCGGCACCCACGAACGGCGCCGCGTAGCGCGCCACGAGCCGAGCCGGCATCGCCTCAGCGGTCGCGACGCTCCGCGAGAGGAGCGGTGCCAGCCAAGCGGCCGCCCCAAGCATCCCTTGCGTGGCCTCGAACAGGTGCGAGGCCGCCGCGCGGCCCAACTCCGTCAGATCCGCCCCGCGCGCCCGCCCGACCGGCGGCGGGCCGATGAGGACGAGACCATGGATGCGCGCCGGGCGCGTCGCCGCGAGCCGCAACGCCACCGCAGCGCCGAGATCCACGCCGACGAGCGTCGCCTGGCCGATGCGCAGCGCGGTCATCGCCTGCTCCACGCACTGCGCCTGCGCCGCGACGCCATACGCCGCCTCCGCCGGACGGTCCGACTCGCCGTGTCCAAGTAGGTCGAGCGCCCAGGCGGTTACCCGGCCGAGCGGGAGGGCCGGAGCGACGCGCCGCCAGAGGAACGACGACGTGCCGAAGCCGTGCAACAGCACGAGCGCGCGATCACCGAAGCCGTATCGCTCGGCGTGCAGAGCCCCCGGGGTCACGGGGACGCGCAGGTGGTCAACGCGGGGCACGATGCGAGGGATGGCGGGTGGCCGGGGGCAATGCGTCAAAGCTACGCCGTGCGCAACGCCCCCGCACCACGACGCCCCGGCGCCTCGCCCTTGGTGCGGCTGCCGTGATGCGGCTGCCGTGATGCTGGTGCCGTGATGCGGCGTCCCGCCGCTTGAGCCGCTCCCCCCGCGCCCTGTAGCTTTCTTCCAACTCATTCCCGATGGATGCGCCGTGGCCAACTCAAAGAAGCCTGCCCTGCAAAAGCAGTTCACCGTCCTCCTGGTCGTCATTGCCGTGATCGGCGCGGCCGCGCTCGGTTGGGTGGCTACCCGGTCCGGGGGCGGCGGCGTCGCCGTCGACCCGAACCTGCCGCTCGGCACGGCGCAGGCGTTTCGTCTCGGCAACCCCGACGCGCCGGTGAAGATCGTCGAGTTCGCCGACTTCGAATGCCCCGCGTGCGGCCAGTTCGCGATGCTCACCAAGCCGGACGTGCACGAGCGGCTCGTGAAGACCGGCTTGGCGTCCGTTGAGTTCTACGTCTTCCCGCTCCCCATGCACGCCAACACGTGGTCCGCCTCGAACGCCGCCTACTGCGCCAACGAGCAGGGCAAGTTCTGGGAGATGCACGACCGCCTGTTCTACACGATGGACCTGTGGAACACGCAGGCGACCAAGAACCCGGACAAGAAGATGAAGCAGTACGCCGCGGAGTTGGGGCTCGACGCGTCGAAATTCGACGAGTGCCTGGACAGCCAGCGGCACTACCCGAACATCAAGGCGAGCGGGGCCGAGGCGGAGCGGCAGGGAATCGGTGAGACGCCGTCGTTCATCATCGGCGGCAAGAAGTACGCGGGGAGCCTCCCGTACGACGAGATCAAGCGTCTCGTGGACGAAGAGCTCGTGCGGCTCGGCAAGGCGGACACCACCAAGAAGGGCGCCAAGTGACACGTCGCATGATCATCGCCATACTGGCCCTCGTCGGGCTTTTCGTGGCGGTGTACCTGTGGATGTTCAAGCTCGGGATCATCGGTTCGCTGTCGTGCAAGATCGGCGGATGCGACAAGGTCAACACGAGCCCGTGGGCGATATTCCTCGGCCAGCCCGTGGCGTTCTGGGGCGTGTTGTACTACGTCGGCACCTTCGCCGCGGCGTACGCGTCCACGCTGGAGCGTTTCGCGGCGGACCGGCGTGCCGCGCTGCTGCTTGTGGTGCTCACCGGATGGGGCGTGCTGTTCAGCGGGTACCTCACGTACCTCGAAGCCGCCGTGATTCACGCGTGGTGCCAGTGGTGTGTCGTCAGCGCGATCATCATCTGCATCATGTTCGTTCTGGCGGTTTGGGAGTGGAGAAGGGCGAAGTAGCACGGAGCAGCACAGCGTGGCCCAGAGACAAACGAAGGGGACCCGTGAACTCGCGGGCCCCCTTTTCTGTGTTTCGCCGTGCTCTTCTGTGCTACTCAGTGTCTCTCCGCTTGCCTACGCCCTTCGAATCTCCCCCTTCTTCCCCCCCGACGCCTCGCTCAGGCGCAGGCGCGGCCGGACGTCCTCCTTCTGCTCTGCCCGCGAGGTCGGCAGCAGGTCGCGG
>VHBQ01000092.1 GCA_016871855.1 Gemmatimonadota bacterium | reverse complement strand
CCGCGCCCCCCGCGCGCCCCGCCTTCGCCGGCTCGCGCGAGCGCTGGCGCCCCGCGTGGGAGGGGCGCGCGCTCATCATGTGCACCGCCGCGCTCCTCGCCTTCGGCCTCGCCACGCTCTACAGCGCCAGCGCGATGGTCGCGATGCAGAGCGGCCACGCTTCCACGCACTTTCTCCTGCGCCAGCTCGCCGGCATCGTCGTCGGCGTCGTGCTGTTCATGCTCGCCGCCAAGAAGGACGCCGAATGGTGGCGCGAGATGGCTTGGCCGCTGATGCTTGGCGCGCTCTTCCTGATGCTGCTCTGCGTGCTCCCGTTCACGCGGAGCATCGCGCCGCCCATCCACGGCTCGCGCCGCTTCCTCTTCGGCGGCTCCATCCAGCCCTCGGAGTATGCCAAGCTCGCCGTCATCGCCTGGACGGCGATGCTCACGGTGAAGAAGGGTGACCAGTTGCGCCACCTGACGAAGGGCCTGCTCCCCATCCTGCTCGTCGTCGGCGCGCTCGCCGTGCTCGCCGCGCTCGAGCCCGACCTGTCGGTGGCCGTCTACTTTGTCCTGCTGATGGGCGTGATCCTCTTCGCGGGCGGCGTGCGCATCGGGCACTTCGTCTTCCTTGGCGTGCTCTCCGTCCCCGTACTCTGGAGCCAGGTCCAGCGTTTGCAGTACGTGCTCGAGCGCCTGCTCGGCTTTGCCGACGCCGGCGCAGTGCATCGCGAGGTCAACTTCCAGCTCCAGCAGTCGCTGATCGCGGTGGGCTCCGGTGGGCTGTTTGGAGTCGGCTACGGCGAGGGACGCCAGCAGTACGGCTTCCTCCCGCTGCCGTACAACGACTTCATCGGCGCGAACATCGGAGAGGAGTGGGGGTTCATCGGGCTCACCTTCGTCACGCTGCTTTTCGCCGCGTACGGGTGGCTCGGATTCCGCATCGCCGCACAAGCGCGCTCGCCGTTCCAGCGCCTGCTCGCCATCGGCATTACCTTCACGATGGTGACCACGGCATACCTGCATCTCGGTGTGGCGGTCGGTTTGTTGCCGACGACCGGACTCACGCTGCCATTCATCTCGTACGGCCGCTCCAACCTGTTGCTTTCTCTGCTGATGACCGGAATCCTCGTGAACATTGCCAGCAACAGGGAGCGCGTGTTCAGCGGCGAGCCGGCGACTGATCCCACGCGGAGGCCCTTCGCGTGATCGTCTGGTTCGCCGGCGGAGGAACGGGCGGCCATCTCTATCCCGGCCTGGCCATCGCCCGCGCCCTCGTGCGGCTGCGCCCCGATGTTGAGCCGCACTTCATTGGCGCGCGGCGTGGGCTCGAGCGCGACGTGCTGCCGAAGACGGAGTTCCCGCACACGCTCCTCGACCTGCACCCGCTCTATCGTCCGCAGATCTGGAGGAACTGGCGCACCGTGCGGAGCGCGTTCGGCGCGTGGTCGGCGCTGCGCCGCCTGCGTCGTGACCATCGGCCGCGCCTCGTGGTCGGCACCGGCGGCTACGCCTCCGGGTTGACGATGTACTTCGCCAAGCGCCGCGGCATCCCCATCGTCCAGCATATGGGCGACGCGTATCCCGGACTGACCGCGCGTCTCTCCGCGCGCTGGACTACTGAGGCCTATCTCGGATTCCCAGAAGCGGAACGCACCCTGCCGAGCGGCAAGTGCCGATATGTGGACACTGGCAATCCCATCGAGCCACCGCCGGACATTCGCCCCGACGCGCGGCGCGCGCGCGAGAACTGGTTCCTGCCGGCGAACGCGCGCGTCCTGCTCATCTTTGGCGGCAGCCAGGGCTCACGGGCGATCAACAAGGCCGTCGCGTCGTGGATCGACGCCGGCCTGCCCAAGGACCTCTGCCTCATCTGGGCGACCGGGAAGTCGCAGTACGCCGGGTTCGAGCAGTACGACCGTCCCGACGTGCGCGTGGTGCCGTACTTCGATCCCATCGCCGACGCGTACGCGGCGAGCGACCTCGCCCTCGTGCGCGCCGGGATGATGGGGACCAGCGAGCTGTCGGCGTGGGGGATCCCGATGATCCTCGTGCCGCTCCCCATCGCCGCCGCCGACCACCAGACCAAGAACGCCGACGTGATCGCGCGTGCCGGGGCGGGCATCCACGTGCCGCAGTGGGAACTCACGGTCGCGCGGCTCGACGAGACTGTCCGCGGGCTGCTCAGCGACGCGCCGCGCCTGCAGGCCATGTCCGACGCCGCGCGCTCGCGCGGGCGCCCGAAGGCGGCGGAGGAGATCGCGCGGCGGATCAGCGCGATGCTTGGCTAGGGCGCGACGCTCGCGCTTGCCCGCCCCACAGGGCTAGAATGAAGCAACGCGCGACTGTGAGAGGATATGCATCGGTATGCCCTGATCTTCGTCGTCGGTGTTGTCTCGTGCGGCGAGGCACCAACGGTGTCACCCCGCGCCGTCGTGCCGGCCGACCTCACCGCGCGCGCCGGCTCCCGATTCGCGGCCCAGGTCGCGCCGGACGTGCCCACGAACTTCGAGTCCTTCGCGCTCGGGATGATCGACGCGCAGTTCGACTGGCAGAGCTTTGGGGGCCTCGGGGCGTCGCCTGGGCGCAGCTGCGCGACGTACGACCACGAGATCGGCGCGGTGCCACCGTCACTGGCGGGCGCCGCATTCACGGCCTTCGGGATGCAGAGCCTCCGCATCTCGAACGCGGTCACGTCAGGATGCTACACGGACCAGACGTTCTCCAGCCGGTCCACGGATGTGGCGGGGCAGGCGGGCGCCACGTCGCGCAGTCGCGACGGTCTTGTGGACTTCGCGCTGGCCGGGGCCCGGCTCGTCCGCCGTCTCGACGCCTCGTTCGTGGTGGCGTCAGCGACGCCGGAGGCTCGCCAGCCGGGGCTCGCGGTGGTCGTCAGCCCGGCGCGCGGTGACGACCACCGAATGAGCTGGGTGCGCATCGAGGACCTGCCGGATGGGATTGCGGTGGACTTCGCCGAACGCGCCGACCCGACGGCGCCTGGCGCTTTCCAGATTGCGCCCGTGGCTCGAGGGCTCGACCGGCGGGTGCCGCATCACATTCGCCTGACGCTCGACCTCGTGGACGGGCCCGCCAACGACACCGTGCGGGTCTATGTGGACGGCGCGCTGCGGCACGTGGGCGGGAGCTGGGAGACCTATTACGCCCTCGACCCGAATGGACGCGCGAACTTCGGCGGCCATCCGCCGGCCGTCAATCGGCTGATGTTCCGGACGGGGAGCGATGCGCATCGCGGCATTCCTGGCGGTCCGGCTCCGGAGCTGCGTGGCCTCGGTTTCTACTTCGATCAGGTGCTCGTCGAGGCCTACGACCTTCCGGTCACGCCGGACGACTGCAAGAATAACGGTTGGATGGCGCTGCGCGACCGCGACGGCACGCGCTTTCGGAATCAGGGGGACTGTGTGAGTTCGGTGCAGGCGGTGCGTACTTCGCGGTGACGGGAGTGTCACCCGCGGCTTCTGTCAGTCGTCCGTGCCTCACAGCCCCATTGCCTGCCGAGATTGATGCCACTCATTGACCGCAGCGATCCGCGTCCCGTCCACTTCATAGGCGTCGCTGGCGCTGGGATGAGCGCGCTCGCCGAGCTGCTCGTGCGGCGTGGGATGTCGGTGACCGGCTGCGACCAGAACATCTCGGGCGCCGATGACCTCGAGCAGGCCGGTGTGACGTTGAGCGCGGGGCACGATCCCGCGCACCTCGACAGCGTGCGCGCCGCGGTCTTCACGAGCGCGATGCCCAAGGATCATCCAGAGCTTGCTCGTGCGCGCGAACGCGGGGTGCCGCTCGTGCGGCGCGCCGAAGCGCTCGCCGAGTGCTGCGCGGGCGGGACGCTCATCGGCATCGCCGGGACGCACGGCAAGAGCACCACGACGGTGATGACCACCGAGGCGCTCGCCGCCGCAGGGCTTTCGCCAACGGGCGTCGTCGGTGCGCGCGTGACGGCGTGGGGCGGCAACCTCAAGTACGGCGGCGAATCGGCCTTTGTGGTCGAGGCCGACGAATACGATCGGTCGTTCCTCGCGCTCTGGCCGCAGGTGGCGGTGGTGACCAACGTCGAGGCCGACCACCTCGACATCTACGCCGACCTCGACGACATCAAACGCACCTTCGCCGAGTTCGTGGGGCGCGCGCGGTGGGTGGTGCTGTGCGCCGATGATCCCGGTGCCAACGCGTTGCCGTCGCCGGCGACGAGCGAGGTGATCCGCTACGGCATCACCAGCCCCGACGCGCGCCTGCGCGCGGTGAACTTGCGCCCCGCCGCGGGGGGCACGGCATTCGACGTCGAGTATGACGGCAAGCCGCTGGGAAGCGTGACGCTCGCGCTCCCCGGCGAGCACAACGTGCGCAACGCGCTGGCCGCGCTCGCGGTGGGGATCGGCACGTATGGGCTCAAGGTCGAGCAGATGGCCCCCGGCCTGGCCTCACTCGCCGGGGCCGAGCGGCGCTTCCAGCGGCTCGGGGCGGTGCGGGGGATCGAGGTCGTGGACGACTACGCGCACCACCCCACCGAGTTGCGTGCCACGCTCGCCGCAGCCCGCTCGGCGTTCGCCGACCGGCGCATCGTCGTCTGCTTCCAGCCGCATCTGTTCAGCCGCACGCGCGACTTCGCCGGCGAGTTTGGCGAGGCGCTCGCCGCCGCCGACGCGCTCTTCCTGTGCGACATCTACCCCGCGCGCGAGCAGCCCATCCCGGGGGTGACGAGCCAACTCATCGCCGACGCCGTGGCAAAGGCGGGGCACGCCCCCACGTGGATGGGCCCGCGCACCCAGGCCGCCGAGGCCCTCGCGCGGTTCGTGCAGGCCGGCGACGTGGTGCTGACCATCGGGGCGGGGGACGTGACCAAGACCGGGGCGGAGATCGCGGGTTTGCTGAACTGATACCGCGAAGGATGAAGGGCGCGAAGGGGCACGAAGGAAACCCTGGGGTAACTACAGCGCGCCACGCGGGAATTCGCGTGGCGCACTGTCGTTCCCCCCAGTGGTGGCCCTTCTTCGCGCCCCTTCCTGCCCTTCGTCCTTCGCGGTAAGCAGTTGCAGTCGTGTTTCCGCCCAAGGTCCCGGCTCGTCTATAGATGTCATGGACGATTCCGCGCCGACGCCCGGTCCCTCCCGCTTTCGCCGCGCCTTGTACGTCGCGGCGGGGCTCGCCGTCGTCGCGCTGCCGTTCGCCGTGCGCGAGGGCGCGCGGCGCATGGACTTCTTCCGCGCCCGCAAAGTCGAGATCGAGGGGACCCGTTACATCGCCCCCGACGAGATCGTTTCGCGAATGAAGGTCGATACCGCGGCGTCCATCTGGGACGACGCGGACGTGTGGGAACAGCGGATCGGGACGCATCCCCAGGTGCGCAAGGTGCGCATCGGGCGGCGGCTCCCCGGCACGCTGGTGGTGCGCATCACGGAGGTGCCGCCCGTGGCGCTGGTGCCGAGCGGGGCGGGGCTCGCGGCGTATGACGCCGACGGCCGTCCGCTGCCGATCGACCCCACCGCCGTGGACCTCGACCTCCCGGTGGTGTCGGCGCGCGACGTGGCCGCGCTGCGCCTGCTCGGCGCGGTGCGCGACACGGCGCCGCAGCTCTACGCGCGCATCAACGAGGTGCGCCGCCTCCCGCGCGGCGAGATCGCCCTGCAAGTGGACTCCCTGAACGTGCTCGGCGCGCGCGACCTCAGCGCGACGCGCCTGTCGGACATCCTGCTGGTCGAACGCGACCTCGCGCGCCGTGGACGGCACGCCGTCGAGTTCGACCTGCGCTACCGTGACCAGGTCATCGCCAGACTCCCATGAACCTCGACCGACTCGTCGCCGGACTCGACATCGGCTCCGCCAAGACCACCGCGATCCTCGCGGAAGTCGTCGGCGACCTGCCCAAGCATCCCACGGTCAACATCCTCGGCGTTGGCCAGGCCCGCACCACGGGAATGCGCCGCGGTGTGGTGGCCGACATCGAAGAGACCACGCGCTGCATCAACAAGGCGCTCGCCGACGCCGAACAGATGGCCGGCTGCAAGGTGGAGAGCGTCTTCTGCGGCATCGCCGGCGAGCACGTGCAGGCGGTGACGAGCAAGGGGATCGCCAGCGTCACCGGCTCTGAGATCTCGCGCAACGACGTGGAGCGCGCCAACGCCGTTGCCCGCGCGCAACCCATCGCGCAGGACCGCGAACTCATTCACGCGATCCCGCAGGAATACACCGTCGACAAGAACCTCGGCATCCGCGACCCCATCGGGATGATCGGCACGCGGCTTGAGACCGAGATGTATCTGGTGACCATCGGGTCATCGCCGGCGATGAACCTGCGCAAGAGCGTGGAGCGGGCGGGGTACCGGGTGCAGGAGCTTGTGCTCGAGCCGCTGGCCGCCGCGCTGAGCGTACTGACCGAGGACGAGAAGGAGCTGGGCGTGGCGCTGGTTGAAGTCGGCGCCGGCACCACCGACCTCGCCGTCTTCCACGAAGGGAAGATCCGCCACCTCGGCACCATCGGGTACGGCGGCAACAACGTGTCGAGCGACATCGTGCACGGGCTGGGCGTCACCCAGACCGACGCCGAGCGGCTGAAGGAGGCGTACGGCTGCGCGTACGAGCCGATGGTGCAGCACGGCGAGGTGATCCGCCTGCCGAGCACCGTGGCGCAGGGCGATCGACAGATCCCGCGCGAGCTGCTCGCGCACATCATCCATCAGCGGACCAGCGAGATCTACGAGTTGGCCGTGCGCGACATCGAGGAGGCCGGCTTCCTCAAGCGCCTCGCGGCCGGCGTGGTGGTCACCGGCGGCGTTGGGGCGATGCCCGGGATGGCCGAGCTGGCCAGCGAGGTCTTCGGCATTGGCGCGCGCATCGGGCTGCCTGGCGAGTTCCTCGGCGGGCTCGCCGACAGCGTGCAGGCGCCTCGCTTCGCCACGGCCGTCGGACTGGTGCAGTACGGCGCCGGCCGCGTGGCCCAGGGGCAGATCTCAGGGAAGGGGAAGCGGCTGTCGATGGGCGAGGCCACGCCGACGTTCGCGGGGCTGGCGGGGAAGGTGAAGACCTATCTGCAGGACTTCTTCTAGTCGCGCCTAGGCCGGAAAAACCAACGGCAACTGATACCACGAAGGGCTAAGGGCACGAAGGGGCACGAAGGAAGCCTGGGGGGTAACTACAGCGCGCCACGCACGGTCCTGCGTGGCGCTCTGTCGTTCCCCCAGTGATAGCCGTCCTTCGCGCCCCTTCGTGCCCTTCGCTCTTCGTGGTATCAGTTGCCATAATCCCAGCCCGAAAATATCACATTTCTGCGACACCGAAATCTGCACACATCAATAGAGGTTTGCCTTTTCCCCCACCGAGTCGTCCACTCATTGGTGCGATACGCGCTTGC
>VHBQ01000091.1 GCA_016871855.1 Gemmatimonadota bacterium | reverse complement strand
CGCGAGAAGCTGACCAACGAAGCGAGCTTCATCGAGGACCTGGGTGCCGACAGTCTCGACATCGTCGAGCTGGTGATGGAGTTTGAGAAGGAGTTCAACATCGACATCCCCGATGAGGACGCCGAGAAGCTGCGCACGGTGGGCGACGCGATCGCGTACCTGAACCAGAAGATCGGCTGACCTGATGCGACGCCGGGTAGTGGTCACGGGTCTCGGATGCGTGACCCCCGTCGGCAACGACGTGGGGAGTTCGTGGCAGGCGCTGCTCGAGGGACGATCGGGCGGCGCGGCGATCACGCGGTTCGACGCCTCGAATCACAAGGTGCGGTTCGCCTGCGAGGTGAGGGGCTTCGACCCGGCGCTTTACATGGACCGCAAGGAAGCCAAGCGGGCCGACCTGTACACGCAGTACGCGGTGGCTGCCGCCAGCCAGGCGATGGCTGATGCCGGGCTGGCCGACGGCCGTGGGTACGACCCGTTGCGCACGGGCGTGGTGATCGCGAGCGGGATCGGCGGGATCATGACGTTCGAGGAGCAGCACACGGTGCTGATGAACTCCGGCCCCGGCCGCGTCTCGGCGTTCTTCATCCCGATGTTCATCTCCGACATTGCGTCGGGCGTGGTCTCCATGCGCTTCGGCGCGAAGGGGCCGAACTTCACGACCGTGTCGGCGTGCGCCTCGTCGGGGCACGGGATCGGCATCTCGTTCCGCTCGATCCAGTACGGCGATGCGGACATCATGATCGCCGGCGGGTCCGAAGCTTCCGTGACGGCCATGGCGATGGCGGGCTTCGCGAACATGCAGGCCCTCTCGACGCGGAACGACGACCCGGCGCGCGCCTCGCGTCCGTTCGACGCGACGCGCGACGGTTTCGTGCTCGGCGAGGGGTCGGGCGTCGTGATCCTCGAGGAGCTCCAACACGCGCTGGCGCGCGGCGCGCGCATCTACGGCGAGGTGGCTGGCTTTGGGATGACTGGCGACGCGCATCACCTGACCGGGCAGCCCGAGGATCACGAGGGACTGCAGCGGGCCATGCGCCGCGCGCTTGAGGATGGCGGCATCTCCCCGGCGGAGGTGCACTATGTGAATGCGCACGGCACGTCGACGCCGATGAACGACCCGAACGAGATCCGGGCGATCAAGGCGGTGCTCGGCTCGCATGCCGCCGGCGTGAACGTCAGCTCCACCAAGTCGTCGACCGGGCACATGCTCGGGGCGGCGGGCGCGGTGGAGACGATCTTCACGATGCTCGCGATCCACCACGGCATCGTGCCGGCGACTATCAACCTGCAGTCGCCCGATCCGGAGTGCGACCTCGACTGCACGGCGAATACGCCCGTGCATCGCCCGGTGGCCGCGGCGCTGAACAACTCGTCCGGATTCGGCGGGCACAACACCTCGCTCGCGCTCGTCCGGTATCGAGACTAAGCGATGCCGGCGGCGGTGCAGGTTCCGTTCGACCGCATCCATGATCCGGTCGTCCGCCGCATCGGCGAGCGCGTGGCGGCCGGCGAGCGACTGGAGTCCGCGGACGGCCTCGCGCTCTTCCGCAGCGGCGACCTCACCGGCCTTGGGGCCCTCGCCGACGCGGTGAACCGCGCCAAGAACGGCGACGTGGTCACGTTCGCGTCGAACCAGCACATCAATCCGACGAACATCTGCGTCCTCCGCAAGACGTGCACGTTTTGCGGGTACGCGCGGCTGCCGAAGGAAGCCGGCGCCTATCGCTACACGCTCGACCAGGTGCTGGCCGAGGCGGCGCACGCCGCGGACGGACTGACGCGCGAGTTCCATATCGTAGGCGGCCTCGACATGAAGGCCGGGCTGGCGTACTACGCAGAGATGTTCCGCGCGCTCAAGGCGAACTTCCCCCACGTGCACATCAAGGCGCTGACCGCGGTGGAGATCGCTCACATCGCGCGCATCGAGAAGATGCCGTGGCGCGATGTGCTGGTGGCGCTCAAGGAAGCGGGGCTCGACACGATGCCCGGAGGCGGCGCGGAGACCTTTAGCGCGGCAGTGCGCGAGCGCATCTCCGACAAGAAGCTCGCCGGGGCCGAGTACATCGGCGTGCATCGCACGGCGCACGAACTGGGCATCCGCAGCAACTGCACCATGCTCTACGGCCACGTGGAGACGCTCGAGGAGCGTCTGGAGCACCTGCAGATGCTGCGCGACCTGCAGGACGAAACCGGGGGCTTCCTCGCGTACATCCCGCTTGCGTATCACCCGGACGACAACGAGCTGGGGCGCGAACTGGGGCGCACGGGGACGGCGACGACCGGCTGGGATGACCTGAAGCAGCTCGCGGTCGGGCGCCTTTTCCTCGACAACTTCCAGCACGTCAAGTCGCACTGGATCATGGTCACGCCCTTCCTCTCGCAGGTGGCGCTGCACTACGGCGTCAACGATCTCGAGGGGACGGTGGTGCGCGAGAAGATCTACCATGCCGTGGGCGCGCACACGCCGCAGGCGATGACGCTCGATGAGATCCTGCGCCTGATCCGCGGGGCGGGGAAGACGCCCGCCGAGCGCGACTCGTTCTACCGCATCCTGCGCACGGAGTTCGCGCCGGACGCGGAGCCGGCGGGCGTGGCCTGATGCGCGTCGGCCGCATCCCCTATCTCAACTGTGCCCCCGTGTACGGGGCGGTGGACCGGGGTATCGTCTCGCTCAACGCGGATCTGGTGAGCGGGGTGCCGTCGGCGCTCAACCGCGGCATCGCCGAGGGGACGCTCGATGTGTCGGTCGTGTCCGCGGTGGAGTATGCCCGTGAAGCCGGCAAGTACCTGCTGCTCCCCGACCTCGCCATCTCCTGCAACGGCCCGGTGCGGAGCGTAATGCTCTTCTCCACGCGCCCTGCTGAGGCGCTGGATGGCGAGGCCGTGCTGGTGAGTCGCAGTTCGATGACCTCCGTGGCGCTGCTCGAGCTGCTGTTCGAGCATGTATGGAGGGCGAAGCCGGTCTTCGTGCCCGGCGACGCCGAAGCGGACGACCTTCGCAGCGAGCAGGCGCCGGTGGCCGCGCGCCTGGTGATCGGCGACGCCGCGCTGATGCTGCGTCACCGGGAGCATCCGGTGGCCGTCGCGCACGGGCGGGAGTACCCGTTCGTGTATGACCTTGGGCTCGAGTGGAAGCGGTGGACTGGGCTGCCCTTCGTCTTCGCCGTCTGGGTCGCTCGCCGCGAGGTCAATGTCCGTGAGGCGCTGCAGGTGCACGGCGCCCTGATCGAAAGCCGCAACTGGGGCCTCGCCAACCTCGCGCGCATCGCCGACGACGCGTCACCCGTCTCCCGTCTCCCGTCTCCCGTCATCCTAGAGTACCTCACCGGCCTCGACTACGGCCTGAGCCTTGAGTACCTCGAGGGGCTCTCGGAGTTCTTCCGCCGCCTCGAGCTTGCCGGCAAGGTGCCGCAAGGCCGTCTCGTCTTCCTCTCCGCTGCCTGACTCACGTCTTTTCGCCCCCTTCGCAACGCGTCGCCATGTCCGAAACCACCGACCTCCTCGACCTCTACCAGCGCGCCCCGCTGCTCGAACTGGGCGCCCTGGCGGACGCGCGCCGTCGCGCGCTGCATCCCGGGGGGATCGTCTCATACATCGTGGACCGCAACATCAACTACACGAATGTCTGTGTGGCGGACTGCGGCTTCTGCGCCTTCTACCGTCGGCCGAAGCATGGCGAGGGTTACACGCTCTCCTACGAGGAGATCGGGGCGAAAATCGAGGAGACCAAAGCGCTGGGCGGCGTGCAGATTCTCATTCAGGGCGGGCACAACCCGTACATCCCGTTCGAGTGGTACGTCGAGCTCATCAAGTACATCAAGCGCAACCACCCCATCCATGTGCACGGCTTCTCGCCGAGCGAGGTGGACTTCTGGGCGCAGCTCTACCGGATGGATGCGCGTGAGGTCGTGCGGCAGCTCATCGCGGCCGGCCTCGACTCGATCCCGGGCGGGGGCGGGGAGATCCTCGTGCAGCGGGTGCGCGACGTGGTCGCCCCAAAGAAGGCGGGGGCGGACCGCTGGCTCGAGATCATGGAGATCGCGCACCAGGAGGGACTGAAGACGTCGTGCACGATGATGTACGGCATCGGAGAGACCCTTGAGGAGCGCATGGAGCACCTGCTCCGCCTGCGCGAGGTCCAGTCGCGCACGAACGGTTTCACCGCCTTCATCACGTGGCCCCTCCAGCCGGAGAACACGCCGCGGCTCAGCGCCCAGCCGAAGACGGACGCCGTGGAGTATCTTCGAACCGTGGCATTCGCCCGGCTGGTGCTGGACAACATCCCAAATATCCAGGCGAGCTGGGTGACGATGGGGCTGAAAGTTGGCCAGATTGCATTGTCGTACGGCTGCAACGATTTCGGGTCGCTGATGATCGAGGAGAACGTCGTGTCGGCAGCGAACACGACGTTCCACACCACGACCGACGAGATCGAGCGGCTCATCACCGACGCGGGATTCAGCCCACGTCGGCGGCGGCAGGACTACGAGCTGATCGCCACGGCGGCGGCTTAGGAGGCGAAGGGGTATGGGTGTCCGCTTCGGCACGGGAGCACGCAAGGCGATTGATGCGGCGATGGTGGAGGCCGAGCGCCATGGCCTCGACCTCCCGAATTCGCTGCATCTGCTCTTGGGCATGCTGCGCGCTCCCCGCGGCACGGCCAGCCAGGTGCTGGCGATGCTGGGCATGCCGACCGACCTGCTTGTTCGGGCGGTGGAGTCGCGACTCTCCGGCGCCGGCGCCGCGGCAATGGCCGAGAGCGAGGACGCCGCGGAATCCATCCTGCGCGCCGCGGGCGAGGAAGCCGAGCGGCGCGGTGGAGGTGTCGTGACTGAGGGCGACATCATTCGCGCGATGGGGCACAGCCCATTCTCGGGCGCCGGCCGGGTGCTGCTCGAGGCCGGCCTCACCGCTGACCGCCTGGACGAGCTGCCGATGGACGTGGCCGCGACCGAAGGGCCCGCTTCACCCGCGTTGCGTCCCGCCGTGCGCGTGCGCACCGGCATCGGCTATGACTCGCACCGCTTTGGACCCGGCGACGGCGTGGTGCTTGGCGGCGTGCTGATTCCGGCGTCGCAGCGCCTCGTGGGTCACAGTGATGGCGACGCGGTGGCGCATGCCGTGACCGATGCCTTGCTCGGCGGCGCTGGCGTGGGCGACATCGGCGAGATGTTCCCTGACACGGACCCCGCGAACAAAGGGCGGGACTCCATTGAGATGCTGCACCTGGCGGTCGAGCGGGTCCGGCACGCGGGCTGGACGCCCTCGCAGGTGGACGTCACCGTCATCGCCGAGACGCCCCGCGTGGGCCCGTACCGCAACGCGATGCGTGAACGGCTCGCCCACGTGTTGGGCGTCAGCGTGGCGGATGTCATGGTGAAGGGGAAGACCAACGAGGGGATGGGGTTTGTGGGGCGAGGGGAGGGCGTCGCCGCCATCGCGGTGGCTACGCTCGTGGCGTTCGAGACGGAGCGCCGGTGAGCCCATTGCTGGACTGGGTGAACGCGCTTGACGTGAACACCCTGTACGCCCTGCTCCTCGTCGTCGCGTTCATCGAGAGCATCTTCCCGCCGGCCCCCGCGGACGTGGTGGTGGCCTTCGGCGCCTTCTACGCCGCGCGCCGCGGCGCCGAGTTCTGGCCGGTCGTCGGGGCCATCGTGGTCGGCAGTGTGCTTGGCTCGCTCGTCGTGTACGCCGTGGCACGCCGATTCGGCGCGGACTGGATGCACACGAAGATGAAGCGCCTGCACCTGCTGAACGCCGAGGAGCGGCTGGAGGGGCTGTACGCCCACTACGGGCTGGCCGCGCTCTTCGTCAGCCGATTTGTGCCGGGCCTGCGGGCCGTTGTGTCGCCGATGGCCGGTGCGCTGCGTGTGAAGGTGCTGCGCTACACGTTCGTCATCACGCTCGCGAGCTCCATCTGGTATGGTGTCATCATCTGGATCGGCTTCCGGGTGGGCACCGACTGGGAGTCGGTCAAGGAAGGGCTGCGCCTCGCCGGGCTCCGCGTGGGATCGGCGGCAGTGGTGGCCATCATGCTGCTGGCCGTCGTTGGGTGGGTGCTCTGGAAGCGCCATCGCGCCAAGCACCCGCCGCGCGCCAAGCCCCCGCATCGGCCGGCAGAGTGACCGATCCGCGCGACACCGCGCGGGCATTCCTGCTGGAGCGTTTCGCGGAGTTCCTGACGCTCGAGCAGGGAAGCTCGGCGCGCACCGACGAGAGTTACGGCCGCGATCTTCGCCGGCTCGCCGAATGGGCCGTGGCCCACGGCGTGCTCACGCCGGAGACGCTGACGGCGGCGCAACTGCGCGAGTTCGTCTACACGCTCAAGGATCTCGGGCTCGCTCCGGCTTCGATTCGGCGGAGCATCTCTGCCGTCCGCACATGGTACCGGTTCCTGATGGCGGAGGGGGTGGTCAGCGCCGATCCCAGCGAGCGGCTCGAGACGCCGCGGAAATGGCGCACGTTGCCAGAAGTGCTCACGGCCGACGAAGTCGCGCGTCTGCTGGGCGCCATTCCGCTGGAGGAGCCGCTCGCCTTTCGCGACCGCGCGATGCTCGAGCTCGCCTACGGCGCGGGGCTGCGCGTGAGCGAGTGGATCTCGCTCCGGGTCGCCGACCTGATGCTTGAGGACGGCGTGGTGCGGGTCTTCGGCAAAGGGAGCAAGGAGCGATTGGTGCCCGTCGGCGCCCAAGCGATCGGGGCTGTGGCGCTGTATCTGCGCGAACTCAGGCCACGCCTTGAGCGGGGCAAGGGAAGCGGCGTGCTGTTCCTCAACGCGCGCGGCGGCCCGCTCAGCCGCATGGGAGCGTGGAAGATCCTGCGGAAGTACGTGACGCGCTCCGGAATCGCCAAGACGGTCACGCCGCACACCCTGCGCCACTCGTTCGCGACCCACCTGCTCGAGGGAGGCGCCGACCTCCGCTCGGTGCAGGAGATGCTCGGCCATGCCGACATCAGCACGACGCAAGTGTATACGCATGTGGACCGCGAGTTCCTGAGGTCGGTGCACCGGCAGTTCCACCCGCGAGGGTAGAGCGACATGGGCCAGGGAGCAGGGGGCGGGGAACTCCGCGTGGGGCTAGGTTTCGCATCGTGATTCTCGTCATCGACAACTACGACTCGTTCACCTACAACCTCGTGCAGTACCTGGGCACGATGGGCGCGACGCTGCGCGTTGAACGCAACGACGCGCTAACCGTGGCGGACGTCGACGCGCTCCGCCCCGCGGCGATCGTGATCTCGCCCGGCCCGGGGACGCCGGCTGACGCGGGCATCACGGTGCCGGTGATTCAACGCCTCGGCGCACGCGTGCCGATCCTTGGCGTCTGCTTGGGTCACCAAGCGATCGGCGAAGCCTACGGCGGGCGGGTGATCCGGGCGCCGCGCGGTGTGATGCACGGCAAGACTTCGGACATCCTGCATGACGGTCGCGACCTGTTCGACGGGTTGCCGTCGCCGCTTCGGGTGATGCGTTACCACTCGCTCGTAGTTGAGCATGACACGCTGCCCGCCTGCCTCGACATCACCGCGCGCGCCGCGGATGACCCCGCGGAGATTCACGCCGTGCGGCATCGTACGCACCCCGTGTGGGGCGTACAGTTCCACCCGGAGTCCATCCTGACGCAGGAAGGCCGACGCCTGCTGGCGAACTTTCTGCGCCT
>VHBQ01000090.1 GCA_016871855.1 Gemmatimonadota bacterium | reverse complement strand
CGGCCGGCCCGGGCCAGCGCTATGATCTGTTCACGATAGGCCGCGGGATAGGCGGCGGGACGACGGGGCATCGGGGGCTCCTCCTCTCACACAGAGAGTAAGGCTCCACCGAACCGGGTCAACTCCAGAATGACTATGGTGGGCTGGCCCGTCCTCGGGTCGGCCGGACGGTGTCTTGTTTGACCATTTTCAGGGAGTTCGCCGATGGCACTTAGCTTCGTCAAGCGTCTGGCTGGCTTCGCCTTCGTTGCGGTTCTTGCGGCGCCAGCGGCTGCACAGCAGCTCACGCTCGAGGACTTGGACAACATGACGGACGAGCAGCTGGCCGCACTCCCGGGCGAGCAGCTCAAGCAGTTGCTCACATTCCAGACCATTCAGACGGGCGGACTGCCGGCCTCGCAGCCGTTCTTCCGCGGCTCGCCGGGCACCAGCTCCGGTTCGCCGTCGGGCTTCGGCGCCGCGTGGCGCGACGGCTTCGTCGGCGGCGGCTATCAGAAGGGACGTGGCGGCACAGATTACGACGGCTCGATGGCCTTCGGCTTCGGCCTCGGCAACGCCAAGGACGCCGTGGGGCTCGAAGTCGTCGTCGCCTCGCTCGGCACCTTCCGCTCGGGGCTCTATGAGCGCTCCGCGTTCTCGTTCAAGGCGCATCACGCGGTGAGCGACAACGCGTCGATCGCGCTCGGCGTCGAGAACGCGTTCGCGACGGGCGGCGGTGACGACACCGACCCGACGGTCTTCGTGGCCGCCACGCGCGTGCTGTCTTTCCCCGAGTCGCCCTTCAAGCAGGTGACCCTGTCGGGCGGCATCGGCAATGGCCGCTTCCGCTTCGAGAAGGACCTGATGGCCGACAAGAGCACGATCAACTTCTTTGCGTCGGCGGGGGCCACGATCCACGAGCAGGCCTCGGTGTTCGCCGATTGGGGCGGTCAGGACTTGACGGTTGGGCTGTCGTTGGTGCCGATCAAGGCGTTTCCGATCATCCTCACGCCGGCCATCGCTGACCTGACCGGACAGAATGGCCGCGACCCGCGATTCTCGCTCGGGTTCGGCATCGGCATGCGGTTCTAGTTCGCCCCCACTGACGACTCCAGGAGCTTGACCATGAAGATTCAGAATCTTGTCGCCGTGGCGGCCATCGGACTGTCGGCCAGCACGGCCTGGGCGCAGAGCCACCCGACGGCGGGTTCGCCGATCGCGACTGCCACGGTTGGCAGCGTCTTTGTGCCAAAGCCGGGGACGTCGGTCGCGGGCGTAGCGCGCGGCGGCGGTGTCACCGTCAGCGCGCCGGCGTCCACGCCGGTGTCGGTGCCTGCCACGGCCGCCGCTGCGGTGGCCGCTGGTGCGCCGGCCGCTGTGGCCTCCTTCACGCAGTCGCTCGGTGCCGCAGGCGTGCCGGCCGCTGCCGCGCAGGGCATCGCCACCGCCCTTCAGCAGCTCAGCGCGAGCCCAACCGTGGGGACGGTCGCCACGGCGATCGCCAGCTGGAACGCGACCCTTGCGACGCTCACCCCCACGCAGGTGCAGGCGATGGTAAACACGCCTGCGGGCCGGGCGGCGGTCCGCACGATGGTCCGTGCCTTCCGTGGGGCGCAGCGCGCCAGATAGCACGACGTACGCAGGCGTGAGAGCCTGAACTTCTAGGCCCCCGACTCCGGCGCACGGGAACGGCTCGGCGAGCAATCGCCGGGCCGTTTCGCGTTTCTACCACCGTTGAGGGCGTGCGTGCGGGGTGGGTCGCTTCCCGCGAAATTCTCGGGCCCTGCGGGCCCTCGAGTATTCGCGGGGAGCGACCCGCCACTCGCGCACGCTTCATTGGGGGAAACGTGAGACGGCCGGGCGATGCTCGATTTGAGGCAGGGGGAACAGGCACGGAACTTCACCTGCTTGGCTCGCGCGCCTCTCAGCGCCTGGTCGAGGAGCTATCAGGCGTGAGCGGAGGGGGGCTCTGCACGAATACTCGAGCGGCCAAAGGCCGCGAGAATTTCGTGCGGAGCCCCCCTCCGCGAACGCCCGCGAGCTGTCGTCTAGCGGGCGTTGAAAGGCGCGGTGAGTCCGCCCCACACTGCCGGTTTGGGCGTCGCGCTCCCGCTCGCCACCGTGTGCCCCGTGGCGCGCACGCCCCAGCGCCAGGTGACGCCGTTCGCGGTCGTCTTTGCGTAGTCGAGCTGGAGGTGGTACCCCGGGCGAACCGTGCCATCCTCCGCGAAGTCGTCGATGCAACCAACGACGTCGAACGTGTCGTTCACTCGGCAGCCGAACGAGTAGCTGAGCACCGGCCCCGCCGAGACGCCGAAGTGCCGCGAGACTTCACGGCGCAGCATGTACGCGCCTTCGATCGAGTTCTCACGCACGCGATTTCCGGTGGCGTCGTTGTTCTTCATCTGCACGACCGCGCCCTGAAAGACGTGCGACCACTTCCCGGCGGGCTTCACGAGCATCCCCTCGAACTGGAGGCCGAGCACCGTCTTGCCGTCGCCGCCGTCGGGGCGCGTGCGCAGGCCGACGTTGCCGCCGACTTGCCATTGCGCCTGTGCCACGATCGGAAGGGCGAGCATCAGGATCAGCAGTCGCTGCATGCGTTCGTCCTCAGAGGGGGCGAGTCTCGCGGGGGGCCGCCCGCGCGAAATTCTCGGGCCTGCGGCCCTCGAGTATTCGCGCGAACAGCCCCCCGCGAAACTCGCCTAGCACGTGGTCGCCGCTCGGCGACCGCAGAACGCTAATGCAAAAGAGGCAAAGGGCGAAAGGCGGTGCTGCGATGCCCGATCGGCGCGTCGCTCGTCGTTGTTCTCCTTCTCCTCCAACCGGTGCGGCGGGGGTCCTCCCTGAGCGAATACTCGAGGAGCTCAGGGCGCGCGGTTTGCGCCCTGAGCTCCGAGAATTTCGCGAAGGGAGGACCCCCGCCGCACCGTCACCCCACGTGTCCGTCAAACGCCTCAAGCACTTCCTGCGGCGAGACCGTCGCCGCGCCGAGCTTGCCGACCTCAACGCCCGCGGCGTAGTTCGCGACAACCGCCGCTTCCAGAGGCGTCGCCCCAGCGGCGAGCGTCGCGGCGAGATAGGCCGTCACCGTGTCCCCCGCGCCGACCACGTCGTACACCTCGCGCGCCGTGGTGGGAATGCGATCAATGCGCACCGCTCCGGCCTTTGCCGCGGTGGTGTGCCGCCGCTCCTCCGCGCCCTTCGCTGCGCCATCCACCGTCGACCGTCCACCGTCCGCCGTCTGCACCAGCGCCATTCCCTTCTCAGAGAGTGTGAGAAGGAGACTGTCCACCCCAAGTCGTTCGAGAACGAGGGGAAGAGCGTCCGGATGTTCGAGGTCCACCGCCGCGCCCAGCGCCGCCTCGAGCTCGCGGCGGTTCGGCTTGAAGACCGTCGCCCCCTTGTACTCGAAGAAGTTGTGGTACTTGGGGTCCACGACGATCGGGATTCCCTTGATGCGCGCGCGCGAGATCGCCCGCTTGATGACCGCCGGGACGAGCACGCCCTTGTTGTAGTCTTCGAGCACCAGCGCGTCGGCGTCGGCCACGGCGCGGTCAATCGCCGCGATCAACTGCTCGACCTCGCTGTCGAGGCAATCGCTGTCCACTTCTTCGTCCACGCGCAGCAGCTGTTGGGCGCGGGCGAGCACGCGGGTCTTGGTGGTAGTGGGGCGCGACGACTTCACGAGGCCGCGCGTGTCGGCGCCCATCGCGCCGAGCATGCCACGCAGGCGCGCACCGGCATCGTCCGAGCCGGTCAGCGCGACGAGCTCCGCCGCGGCGCCGAGCGCCGCGACGTTCTGCGCAACGTTGGCAGCGCCGCCGAGCGCGTCCTTCCGGTCGCGCACGCGCACCACCGGCACCGGCGCCTCGGGGGAGATGCGATCCACGTCGCCGCGCAGGTAGACATCCAGCATCGCGTCGCCAACGACGGCGATGCGCAATTTTGGAGCGGAGTGGAGGAGGGTTTCGAGGCGAGTGCGATTCATGCTGCGAGGGAGGAGAGGTGGAACGGGGAGGAGGTAGGGTCGATGCGAGGGGGACGGAGAGGTGGGACGGGGAGGAGAGGAAACTCGTCCCTCGTTCCTGACCCCAGCCCTCGTTCCCTCGCCTCTACCCCCTCCTCGTTCCCTGAAATCTGTCCCTTATGCGATACCATCGCCATCTTCTCCCCGTGCTCGTCCTCGTTCTCGCCCTCGCGCTCCTCGGCATCTCCACCAGCGGCCCGCTCGCGCGCCTGAGTGACGCGCCGCCGCTGGCCATCGCGACGTGGCGACTCGGCTTCTCGCTGATCATCGTCGCCGTGCCGCTGATCTGGACGCGCGGCTGGAGGCAGTGGCGCGACCTGCACAGCAAGGACATCGCCATCGCCATTACGGCCGGCGCCTTTCTCGCGGTGCATTTCTGGAGTTGGATCGCGTCGATCGGAATGACAACCGTTGCCGCGTCGGTGCTGCTTGTGAACCTGCATCCGGTGGTGATGATCGCTGGTTCGGCGCTCTGGCTGGGGGAGAAGCCGACGATGCGGCAGATCCTTGGGACGGTTGTTGGGCTTGGCGGGGCGGCGGTTGTCGCGCTTGGGTCGGGCACGGGAACGGGCACAGTGGAGGGCAAGGGCACGGAGCTGCTCGGTAACGCGCTGGCCGTGCTCGGCGCGATTACCGTCGCCCTCTACTACCTCTCGGCGCGGCGGCTGAGGGCGAAGCTCGATGTCTGGCCGTACGTGACGCTCGTATATGGATCGTGCTTCGTCATCCTGCTCGCGCTCTCCGCGGCGATGGGCGTGCAACTCGCGCCGCAGCCGGCGCGCGAACTGGGGATCTTCGCCGCCATCGCGCTCGGCCCGATGCTGCTGGGGCACACGGGCTTCAACTGGGCGCTCAAGCACGTCAGTGCGCCGACAGTGAGCCTAGTGCTGCTGGGCGAGCCGGTGGGGGCGGGGTTGATCGCCTTCGCACTGCCGGCGATCGCCGAGGTGCCGTCGATGCGCACCGTCGTTGGCGGCGCGGTGATTCTCGCCGGGATCGTCATCGCCACCGTCTCGCGCCGCAGGAGCTAGGAGGGGGGCGCCATCCCGAGGGTCCGTCCCGGCGAAATTCTCGCGCCTTCGGCGCTCGAGTATTCGCCGGGACGGACCCCCGGGATGACGCTGGAGGGGGAGGAGGCAGGCGGACGGCGTCGAGGAGTGGCCTTACGCGCACGCAGCGGCAGGCGCAGGGCGTCGAGGGGTGTTCTAGCGAATACTCGAGAGTGAGGCGCAGGGCGTCGAGGGGTGTCCTAGCGAATACTCGAGCGTCCCGCAGGGACGCGAGAATTTCGCGTAGACACTCCTCGACGTCCTGCGCCGTGACGCAGCGTTGCCGAAAGCGACCTCCGATTACATTGCGTGATGCGCCAGCTCACCCTCGATGTCGAAGTCACCCGCGGCGATGCCGTGGAATCGCGGCACCGGGTGCACGCCGCCGTGGTCGAGGGCGAGCAACTCGTCGCGACGGCGCGCGATCCCCAGCTCGTGAGCCCGTGGCGCTCCTGCGCCAAGCCCTTCCAGGTGATGCCGCTCATTCACTCCGGCGGCTTCGACCAGATTGGCTGGGGCGATGAGGAACTCGCCCTCGCCTGTGCGTCGCACGGCGCCGAGCCCGAGCACCTGGCCATTGCCGCGAAGATGCTCGCGAGCATCGGGCTTGAGGAGGGCGATCTCGCTTGCGGGCCGCACGAACCGCTCTCCGTGCGCGGTGCGAAGCTCTGGCGCGAGAGCGGAGGTCCGCTCACCCGCCTGCACAACAACTGCTCGGGCAAGCACGCGGCGATGCTCGCCCGTGCGGTGACGATGGGCTGGCCGACGCACGGCTACCAGCGCATCGAGCATCAGGTCCAACGCGCCTGCATCGGCGAAGTCTCGTGCTGGAGCGGCACGCCGCTCGACGACCTCGGTGTCGCGGTGGACGGATGCAGCTGCGCGGTGATGATCCTTCCCCTCGACCGGATGGCGATGGCCTACGCGCGGTTTGGCGCTGCCGTCGCTTCAGGTGAAGCGGTTCCCTCGCGCATCGCGCGCGCGATTCGCGCGCATCCGCACCTCGTCGGCGGCACCGAACGGTTCGACACGGTCCTGCTGCAAGAGACGCAGGGGCGCGTCTTCGCCAAGGTCGGCGCCGAGGGCGTGCACACGGTGATGGTCCCGGAGCGGAAGCTCGGGTTCGCCATCAAGGTGGAGGACGGCGCTCTCCGCGCGCAGCACGCCGCCGTGGTCGCGGCGCTGCAGCAGCTGGAGGTCCTTGCCGACCTGCCGTCGCGCTTGGCAGAGTACGTGCGCAAGCCCATCCGCAACACGCGGGGGGAGACGGTGGGGGAGTTGAGGGTGGAATAGAAGACGACAGAGGACGACAGAGAACGACAGAAAAAGACAGAAACGACAGAAAAAGACAGAGAACGACAGAGGCGCCGCGGCTATCGTCGCTGGCGCCTCTGTCTTTCTCTGTCGTTTCTGTCGTTTCTGTCGTTTCAGCCGTTCTCTCTACTTGAACTGCACCTGCACCAGATACTGCCCCGGCTTCGCGAGGCCCATCGGCAGCTTCCACGTCGTGGCCTTCTCGTTCAGGCACTTCTCAGCGATTTGGCCGGCCTGCGACGTCCATTCGCCATTCTGTACACGAATCACGTCCGAGCCGACCACGCTCATATGCACGTAGAACGTTGCCGTGCCGGCGACGTACGGGTCCGTGTCACGCGCGCCCTTGAAGCACTCCGGCACGCCCCCTACGAACTTGGCGATCGAATCGCGCATCGCGACGCTCCCCACCTGCACGTTGCCCTTGTACGACTTGGCCACGTCGGCGGCGGTCGCCGCATTCCCGAGCACCGAGTCGGCGAAAGCGGCTTGGCGCTTCTGATACTCCTCGACTTCCTTGGCCTGCCTGGCCTCCGGGGAGAGCATCGCGGCCGTGTTCTCGGACTCCGGCTGCACCTTCTCTCCGCCGCACGCGGCGGCGAGCAGGACGACGAGGGCAAGCGTGGTGATTCGGGACGTTTGCATGGGATCAAGTGGGGATCGTGGTGATCAAGTATCTTAACCGGAGAGGCGGGGCGAGAGGTAGGGCGTGGGTGCCGCGCGCCGTTGCCAGTCCGTGCGTTTACCCGGTACGTAACGGAAGGTTTCGATGATACGAGGCGGTGCCGACGCGGCTACCTTGCCGTTCGATGGTGCGACGCGGGCGCTCGTGCGCCTGGCGGCGCGCATCGCCGGCGGCTCGGAGCTGGACGTGCGCGACGGCCTGCGGGAAGCGCGGGACGCCGACACGCCGCCGGCGTGGGTGGAGGAACTGATCCTGCAGTCGTACCTCTTCTGCGGCTTTCCACGGACGCTGAATGCGGCGCGGGAATGGCGGCGATTGGCTGGGCGGAACGAGGACGAGGTAGAGGCGAAGGGACGAGGGCTGGGAGGCGGCACGGGGGACGAGGTGGTTGGCGATTTCACCGTCGCTGGCGAAGCCACCTGTGCGCGGGTGTACGGCAAGTTCTATGAACGATTGCGGCACAACATCGTCGAGTTGCATCCCGAGCTCGACCGCTGGATGATCGTCGAAGGATACGGCAAGGTGCTGAGCCGCCCCGGACTCGACTTGGGACGGCGCGAGCTGTGCATCGTCGCCGCGTGCGTCGCTTCGGGACAGGACCGTCAGCTCCACTCGCACCTGCACGGGGCGCGGAATGTGGGGGTTGCGGACGAGGTGGTAGACGCGGCGATTGACTCGCTCGAGGGGACGGTGGACGCGGCAAATCTCGAGCGGGCGAAAATGATGTGGGGGAAGGTCGGAGGGAGGGGGCGGGGGGCGGAGGGGTAGG
>VHBQ01000089.1 GCA_016871855.1 Gemmatimonadota bacterium | reverse complement strand
TCTGGTCCCTCTGGTTCAACACCGTCCTGCTGGCGACCTTCGACGAACGCGATTACATCATCACCGGCTGAGAACAGTGTTACCTATGTTGCCGGACTCCTGTGTTACCTATGTTCCCGGCCGTTCAGCATCAGCCAGTCGCATCGCCGGATGAAAGTGTCGGCGCACGCGGAGCACCGAGAATGAACCAGCAACCAGGCAAGTGGAAGGACGTTGGACGTGCCGTCGCTGCGGCCGTGGGCGCGACGGTGCTGATCGCCCTGATCATCTCGATCGGGAGATGGTGGAAGGACGCACCGAACGCCACTGACTCGGTGCAGATCTCCAGATCTGCGCTTTTCGTCGAGTACCTCCAGATCGCCGGCATAATGATTGGAATAGTCGTGGCGATCATATTCCTCTCACTGGCGCTCGAGCGCGTTCCGTCCCCTCGCGCGCGCCTCGGCAAGCTACTCCGCCCGATCTTGTCCGCTGCGGTTCTCTGCGGCATCGCGTACTACGCGGTCGAACGCGAACTGATCCGAAGCTGTTCTCAATGGGAATGCACAGATGGCTTCGGTAACACGCTATCGAGCGCACCGGCCCTCCTTCGATCTCTCGACCCACCTGGCGCTTCAGATTGGGCAGGCTGGCGACAGGCGCTCACTGACTGGTGCGTGTACCTCGGTGGCGTCTTTGCGCTGTTACGAATACACCGGCGAACGAAGGACTCGCGCCCACGTGCCGAATGACTGAACGCACTCTTCGTCGCTCGGAACTCATTTCACGGCGTATAGAGACTGAAGCAACGCATGCTCTCCCAACTGCCCCGGGACACATACGCTACCGTTGACGCACGCGCGTCGTAACGCTGCTCTTCCACGACCCCTATGCACTCAATCTCTGCGTGGCTTGTAACATGGGAAGCGGCAAATGCGGCTCAGCTCCCCAAGAAACGGATCGCCGGTATTTTCGATGGACGACTTGGGTCAGAACGAATGCGGAGCATCGTGCAGGCTCTCTACGCAACCTATGCGTACACCGAATCGGACATGCTCTCGTACCGGATCGAGAGGGCGAATCCGTATCCGGCGAAGACCGGCGAGCACGAGGGAGTCATCTTGTGCGGCCACAATCCATATCTCTTCGCGCGGCTTGTCGATCAGCTTGCCTGTTCAGTCAACGGGAACGTGACCTGGAAGGAACGTCCTCGACTCAAGCTAAGGCGGCCTTAGGACTGTCGAGTCCGCCTAACAGGCCGTTGCTGCTGCCGAACGCCGGTGTCTTTGGTAGCGGCCGCTCCGCGGCCGCGTTCTATTAGAGCGTTCGCAGCAGAACGCAGAGTCGTTAAACGCACGCTCACGCCACGTCCCATTGAAGAACCAGTACTTCGGCGATATCAACGACTACCGGAAGTATGGCCTGTTGCGAGCGGTGCGGGACGCATCAGGTCTCCGGCTCGGCGTCTGGTGGATGCTCACTCCGGATGACGGACGCGACGACGGCAATTTCGTCGCGTACCTCACCCAGCCGCACCGCTGGCGGCAGTTCGATCCCCCGTTGTTCGACCTACTTGCCGCTGCCTTGCCGACTCGACGTGAGGTCGCCGTCATCTCGGACTCCGATCTGCTAGGCGACGCCCTCTTCGAGGACACAGTCGTCCCGGACGGCCGAGCCGCGCGAGAGGCCGCGTTTGACCTGGTGCAAGAAAAACTCGCTCACGCTGACCTCATCTTCGTCGATCCAGACAACGGGTTGGAAATCGCCTCTTGTCCGCCGGGGCGCAAGAACTCAAGCAAGTACGTGCTCCGTGGCGAACTGGCGACGCTGTTCGCGCGCGGACAGTCGCTGCTGGTCTATCAGCACTTCCGTCGAGAAGAACGAGATTCCTTCATCGCACGCGTGGCGGCGTCACTTCAGGCGACAACCGGTGCTTCAGAAGTGTCCTGCTTTCGGACAGCGTGTCAATAACGGCTGAAAATGTCCCACCTGGTACCGGTTGAAAATGTCCCAGGTGCGGGGGGTGAGCCCTACTCGGCCGGATCCTCCTGTCGGCGGGATCGACGGCCGGCGGGCTGAGGGGGTGGCTGGTGCAGGCGGCGGGCGAGTTCGGCGTGCTGGCGCAGCCGGAAGCTGTTGCCCCGGATGTTGACGATGTGGCAGTGATGCACGAGGCGGTCGATGAGCGCGGCGGCCATGAGTTCGTCGCCGAAGACCTCGCCCCATTCTTCAAAGCCCTTGTTGCTCGTGAGGACCGTGGACGCATGCTCGTAGCGCCGGCTCATCAGTTGGAAGAAGAGCATCGCGCCATTGCGCGTGATCGGCAGGTAACCGATCTCGTCGATGATCATCAGGCTTGGGAAGACGAGCGTGCGGATGCGCGGCAGCAGACGCCCCGCGGCCTGCGCATCCTCGAGCGAGTGCAGCAGGTCGGCCAGGGTCGTGAAGTAGACCCGGCGTCCACTCTCGGCAGCAGCCACGGCGAGACTGAGCGCGAGATGCGTTTTGCCCACGCCCGGCGGCCCGAGCAGGACGACGTTCTCCTTGCGCTCGATAAAGCCCAGCGTGTGCAGGCTCTCGAGTTGCTCGCGCTTCACCGAGGGCTGGAAGCTGAAGTCGAAGTCGGCGAGCGTCTTGATGGCCGGCAGTCGCGCACTGCGCATGGCGGTCTGCAGCCGGCGCGCATTCCGCAGGGTGATGTGCGCGCCCAAGAGCTGCTCGATGGCCGTCGGCGCACTGAGTTCCCCCGCATCGCTGCGGCGCAGCACGTCATCGAGCGCTTCGAGCGCGCCCGGCATCTTGAGGTCGGCGAGCTGCGCCCGCAGCCGGTCGCGCAGCGAGGCGCTGGTCGCGTGGGCGCGCGTCATCCCTCACCTCCCGCCAGGGCGGCATACACGCTCAGGTTTCGGTGCTCGACATCGACCGTCGGATGGATCCCGCGGGCCTCGCGGACGGGCGTCGCCGGCGGCAGGAGCGGCGAATGATACGGGCGCAGCGGCAGGGGCCGCAGGACGCCACGTTCCTCCGCCTCGAAGCGGTCGAGCGGGAGCACCTGCGTGGTGCCGTGCACGCGGACGTTCGCGACGGTGGCGAGCCAGTGCTCGGCTTGGGCGTTGAGGTCGGCATCACTGAGGAAGGTGCGTCCGTAGAGGAAGTTCTCGCGCAGATACCGGATGGGCCGCTCGACCTTGCCCTTGGTCTGGGCCCGGTAGGGGCGGCAGACCCGGGCCGTGAGGTCGTAGTGCCGCGTGAAGCGCAGGAATTCGAGATTGTGCGTGAGCCCGCCGCCCGTCAGGCGGTCGTCCCGGGTGAGCACGCTTTTCATTTGATCGAAGAGCAGCTCCTGCGGCACGCCGCCCCACCACGCAAAGCAGGCTTCCAGGCCAGGGATCAGCGTCCGCAGATCCTGCCGCGGATAGAAGCGCACCCAGAGCAGCCGCGAGTACCCGAGCACGATGATCAGCGCGTAGCGCACGCCCCACGGCAAACGACAAAATGCGAAGTCCACCTGCGCCTGGTGGCCAGGGGGCGTTTCGAATCGCACCACCGGCGCCGGCACGGGCGGCGGGCGCAGGGTGCGCACGTAGTCGCAGAGCCGGGTGTAGCCGCCCGTGTAGCCGGCCGCACGGCATTCCACGAGCAGGCGTTGGGCCGTCAGCCGCGGAAACTCGGCGAGGCGCGCCGCGATGAGGGGCTTCACCACCTCGAGTTTGCTCGGCACCGGTGGGCGCGGGCCGTAGCGAGTCTTGATCACGTCAATCTCGGTATCCAGCAAGCCATCGGCGATCCAGCGCCGGAGCGTCCTGCGATTGATGCCAAGCTCACGGGCCGCCGCGCTCTGCGAGCGACCCTCGACTTCTACCAAGTGGCGCAGCAGCATGCGCTCACGGACTCCGTACATGCGGGCTCCCACGGGAGGGACGCCCTAGAATGAGCCGAAAACGAGTGGGCCGCCGAGCGGCCCGCCCAGGATCAGACCTGGGACATTTTCGACCGTACGAAGTGGGAAGTATTCAGCCGGTAGCTACACAGCGCACGTGGCGTTCTTCCTCGTCGTACAGCCGACGCATGCTGCGCGATTGCGGTCGGCGATGCGTTACGTGGCCGGGCGGTGGGGCGATCAGATCCTCGGGCACGAGGCGTCTAGCTAGCTGGTGCTGCTGCCGAGGGCTGGTGTCTATGGTGGCGGCCGCTGCGCGGCCGCGTTCTTTTCGGAGCGTTCGCAGCAGAACGCCAGCGGTTCAACCAGAACCCGATTCTCTTCCCCGCAACCCATGCACCCCTTCCTCCGCCCCCTCCTCCTCCCCCTCCTCCTCCTCGCCGCCAACCCGCTGCAAGCCCAAGCGGCACGCATCGGCCGCCTCCCCGTGCTCGCGCCCATGCGCGCGGCGACCACGGTGTGTCGAGCGCTTTCGGTCAACGCCGAGCTGCGCAAGCGTGGGATCACGGGTGGGGTGATGGCTCAGGACTCCGGCGCCCGACGCTTGGTATCGATCGGCACTACCTCATCGGGACGGGTGAGGACGTTGCACGCCCTGATGAGCGACTCGACGGGGCCGAAGCGCTCGGAGATGGAGTCGGTATCGGTTCGCTTTGATGCTGAAGGGAGAGTGCAGGCGGGCACGCACAGCGCGATGACCGGTGGCACGCCGGCTCGACTCAGCGAAGACCGACGTGGCGGACTTCTGCCCTCAGACACGGCACAGGCCGTGGCGCTGGCAGCGGCACTCCTGAAGTGCAAGGTTCGCTGACGTACCGATTACGGCTTCGCCTCGCCCTCACCCTGCCCCACGGCCCGTACGGGCCCAGGCGCCCTGCCAAGTTCGGGCAGCACCACTCCCGCGACGGATTCAAACCTCACCTTCTCCTTCCCTGTCAGCGCCACCGCCGCTGACTGCCTAAGCGCGGTGCGCGGATCCCGCTGCACCCCGTTCACCAGCACCTCGAAGTGCAAATGCGGCCCGGTGGCCAGCCCGGTGGCCCCCACGTAGCCGATGGTCTCGCCCTGCGTCACGCTCGCCCCGCGGCGCACGCCCCGCGCGAAGCCCTTGAGGTGCCCGTAGCGCGACACAAAGCCGTTCCGGTGCCTGACCTCGAGCGTGTTGCCGTACCCGCCCTTCACCCCGGCGAAGACCACCACGCCGTCGCCGATCGTGCGCACGGGGGTTCCTGACGCGGCCGCGTAGTCGGTCCCGGCGTGACGGCGCCACGTGCCGAGTATGGGGTGCTTGCGGCGCCCGAAGACGCTGGAGATGCGCCGGAAGCTCAGCGGCGCCCTCAAGAAACTGGCCCGCAGCGACTTCGCCTTCTCGTCAAAGAACTCGGCTTTCCCGTCGGGATGAATGAAGCGCACCGCGGTGATCTCCTGCCCGCCCCGCTCGAGCCCGGCGGCCAGCACCTTCCCGATGCGATTCGTCCCACTGGGATTGGTCTCGCGCTCGAACAGCACCCGCACGCTGTCGCCGTCCTGCAGCTCGCGCGACATGTCCACCCGGTACTCATACACGTCGGCCACTTCCCAGGCGAGCGCGATGCGCGCCCCCTTCGACAGCCACTCCCCGGCCCCGGCGTCGAGCGCGTCGTACAGGTTGGTGCGCACCACCCCGCGCACCACCACGGTGTCCATCACCCACGGGATGACCTCCTCCGTGGCCGTCCAGACGTCGCCCTCGCGGTGCAGGCGCACGATCTTCTCGTCGCTCACCATCAGGTCCACGTCAGTGGCCCGCTGGCTCGACGTGTCGCCGTGCACGGCCACCTCCAGCCCTGCCGGGATGCGACGGTCGTCGATGAGCCCGCCCAGCGACTGCACCGCGGCCGCGGCGTCGGCCGCATCGAGCCCGCGGCGCCCCAATAACTCAACGAGCGACTCCCCCAGTGCCAGGGTGTCGCTCGCATGCCACCTATCCAGTCCCAGCCGCTCGGCCGGGGTATGTCCCGAAAGATCGATCTTCGGCAGGTACGTCAGCGCCGCGGCGGCTGCCGCCACCGCCACCATCACGATGGCGGTTCGCCGCGCGAGCCGCTTCAATCCATCTGTCTCCGGATGAACGTCGGGATTTCCATGTCGCCGAGTTCCTCGATGCGACGCGGCTCAGCGGCCGGACGCGCGCGCTCGGCGGGGAGCGCCGAGCCGCCTTGATACTTGGCGCCGATGATCGGGCGCTGGCGATTGGCATCCGAGATCGGAATGACCGGCGTCGCACCGCGCGCCGGCGTGGCTCCGCGCTGGGCGCCGGCCTTCTCGAAGCCCGTGGCGACCACCGTGACGCGCACCTGCCCCACCATCGCCGGCTCCACGCCGGCGCCGATGATGATGTTCGACTCCTCACCGACCGCTTCCTGCACGATCTGGCCGACCGTGGTGAAGTCGGTGAAGCTCAGCTCGCCGTCGCCGCCGGTGATGTTCACCAGCACGCCCGTCGCGCCGGCAATGGATACGTTGTCGAGCAGCGGGCTGGAGAGCGCGATCTGCGCCGCCTCCACCGCGCGGTTCTCGCCCGAGGCGACGCCGGTGCCCATAATGGCCGCGCCGCCGTCCTTCATCACCGTGCGCACGTCGGCGAAGTCCACGTTGATGATGCCGCACTTGGTCACGAGCCCCGAGATGCCCTCGGTGGCGCGGAGCAGCACTTCATCGGCCTTCTTGAGCGCGTCCTGGAACGGGATGTTCTTGCCGACCACGGCGAGCAGGCGCTCGTTGGGGACGACGATCATCGTGTCCACGTACTTGCGCAGCTCTTCGATCCCCTCTTCCGCCTGGCGCATGCGCTTCCGGCCTTCAAAGAGGAACGGCTTGGTCACAATCCCCACCACCAGCGATCCGGCCTCGCGGGCCAACTCGGCGACCACCGGGGCCGCGCCAGTGCCCGTGCCGCCACCCATGCCGCAGGTGACGAAGACGAGGTCGCTGTTGTTCATCACCCGGCCGACTTCGTCGCGATTCTCCTCGATGGCCTGACGGCCGATCTCGGGGCGCGCGCCGGCGCCGAGTCCGCGGGTTAGCTTCTTGCCGATCTGGATCTTGACGTCCGACTTCGAGTTGAGCAGGGCCTGCGCGTCGGTGTTGACCGAGATGAACTCGACGCCCTCGAGCTGCTCCTCGATCATGCGGTTGACGGCGTTGCCGCCGCCGCCCCCGACCCCCACCACCTTCATGCGGGCGCCGCCGGTGGGCGCGCTCTGCTCGAGTTCGAAGTTCAGAGGCATGCGAGGTTGCTCCGTCGCGGTGATTCAGGGGGCGTGATCAGACGCGGAAATATACGCGCAAGCGCGTATCGCACCAATGAGTGGACGACTCGGTGGGGGAAAAGGCAAACCTCTATTGATGTGCGCAGAATTCGATGTCGCAGAAATGTGATATTTCTCTGGGAGGGACGGGAACTGCCTCACCACAAAGGCACGGAGGGCACGAAGAACGGCCACTTCTGGGGGAAAGACAGCACGCCACGCATGATTCCGCGTAGCGCGACGTAGTTACCCCAAGGTCTCCTTCGTGGCCCTTCGTGTTCTCCGTGCCTTAGTGGTATCAGTTGCTGTTGGCAGTTGCGGTATCAGCGGCGATTAGAAGAAATCCTGCAGGTACGTCTTCACCTTCCCCGCCAGCCCCGCGAACGTCGGCGTGGCCTCGCCCATCGACAGCCGCTTGCCCTTCCCCGAGATCTGCCCCTGCGCCACGCGGCCGGCGCCGTATTGCACCAGCCCCACCGCGGTCGCGAAGCGCGGCGCCTGCACGCTGTCAGCCAGCCCGCCGAGAAACTCGCCCGGCAGCCCGATGCGCGCGCCAATGCCGAAGACCTCGCTGGCCAGCTCGGCCATCCCGGGCATCGCCCCAACGCCGCCGGTGACCACCACGCCG
>VHBQ01000088.1 GCA_016871855.1 Gemmatimonadota bacterium | reverse complement strand
ACCGCGGGGGTGGGCGGCGCCACTGGGGCGGGGACCGCCGCGTCTGGCTTCGCCGTTGGCCGTGCCGTGACACGCGTGGCGACGCGCGGCGAGAGCTGACGGCGCGCGGGATCCCAACTCAGCTGCGCGCCCGCGCGCGGGGCGATGTCGGTCAGCAGCTGAATCGGCACTTCGAGTCGGCCATCACGCTCACGGACGGCGACGACGAGCGGATAGAGCCGTCCGTCGGCGAGCGCGAACGGCACCCGATCGGCCACCTCCAGGACCACCCCGCCGAGGCTGAGGAGATACCGATGATTCGGCAGTCGCTGCACGCGCCCGCCGAGGGCGGTGGCGACCGCCTCGGCGGCCACGAAGCTCGTCTGCCCCTCGGCGCGGACGGGAATGGCCGAGTCGCGCCCGCTCACGACAAGACGCAGCGAGTCGGGGGCGCCGGCGAGCAAGGCGGCCATCAGGAGCGCGATCATCGCCGACCGCCGCGCAGGGCGCGTTCAACGTCGCGCGCTGCCGCACGCTCCTTGAGGTCGGCTCGCTTGTCGTGGAGCTTCTTTCCGCGCGCGACCGCCAGGACCACCTTGGCGCGCCCGCGCCGAAACCGCAGCTCGAGCGGGACGAGCGTCAGGCCCTTGCGTTCGACGGCGCCAATGAGGCGCCGGATTTCCGCGGCGTGCAGCAGCAACTTGCGCGTGCGCGTGGGCTCGTGGTTCCAGGCCGTCCCCTTTTCATAGGGGGCGATGTGCAGGTTGAGCAGCCACAGCTCGCCGTCCTTCACGACGCCGTACGCGTCGCCGAGGTTCGCCTTGCCCGCTCGCAACGACTTCACCTCAGTGCCGAGCAGCACCAGTCCCGCCTCGAACGTCTCGAGGATCTCGTAGTCGTGCCGCGCGCGCTTGTTGCGCGCAATCGACTCGGTGTCAGCGGGTGGCTTGCTCACGGAGGCTTGGCGGAAGACAAAGCTGCGAAGGAATTTACACCAGCGATGCGCCGGGGAGCCGACGCGACTCCCCGGAGGAAGACGAGCAGCCCCAGCGCATCGTCTCCGCCGCGGAAACGGCCGCGGCCGCTTGATTCACCCCGTCTGAGGGACTACGTTTCCTCTCCCTGCCGAAGTGGTGGAATTGGTAGACGCGCTGCGTTCAGGGCGCAGTGGGCGTACGCCCGTCCGGGTTCGAGTCCCGGCTTCGGCACTTAGAGACAGAGAACGACAGAGAACGACAGAAGACGACAGAGGGCGGCGCTGACGGCGTCGCCCTCTGTTCGTTTTCTGGATCGCGACGCACCTAGCTCGGCGGCATCACCTCGGAGGGCTTGCGATCTTCAGGTAGCGTAGGCGCTCCGCCGTAGACCTCGTGCAGAACGAGGCCAGCCTCCGCGAGGTAGCCCTCCATCAGCTGAATGGCGCGTGGCAGCGGCGAGCCGGCGGTTCGCGCGGAATCGGAAGCGAAGGCCAGCAGCATTCGGCCCAGTTTGTCGGAGGGACCTACGAGGCCGCCGCGCGCCTGCAACGCCTCGCGGTACGTGGAGACTCGATCGTTGAACTGGCGTTCGGCCAACTCCCGACGCTCCGGCGAGACATGCGGATCGATCGCGAACGCCTCGGCGAGCGCTGCGGCCACGTCGGAGCCGGTCTGATCGTCGAGCGCATCGCGCTGGGCCGCGATCAAGCCGAGGGCGCGACGCGCATAGCGGAGCTCCCACCGCGCGTGATCCACGTCGCCACTGGTGGCCGCATCGGAGAGCCAGAGCACGTCCGCCTCATGCGGCTCGGCGCAGAGCCGCGCCACCACCGCCTGGGCGCGCCGCTCGCGGCGGCGGCGGGCGAACCACGGGCCGATGAACGGGAGGCTGACCATTCGCTAGTGCAGCACCGGCAGGCCCACGCGCCGCCGCACCGCCTGCTCCTCCTCGAGCAGGTCGGCCAAGCAGACACCCTCGAGCACCTCGTCGATGCGCCGCTGAAGCATCTGCCAGACGGGGCGAATGGAGCAGTCATGCGACGCCGCGCAACGCGCCTCGTCCACGGGGTGCGATTCGCAGTGCAGGTCGAAGGTGACCAGTTCCGACGCGGCGAGGATCTCGCGCAGCGTGATATCGCTCGCCGGCCGCGCCAGCGCGTAGCCGCCGCGCGCCCCGCGCGTGCTGGTCACGATGCCCGCCCGCCGGAGGCGGAGGAGGATCTGCTCCGCGTAATCCGGCGGCAGCTTCTCGCGCTCGGCAATCTCGCGCCCACTCACGAGGCCATCGCTGCGCCGCCGCGCGAGGTGCAGCGCGCAGATGACGCCGTATTCGGCCCAGGTCGTGATGCGCATACCTGTGAGATTACCGCGCGGTTCGCCGCGCGGAAAGAGGCGTGGCGCGCCGAAGTGGCCGCTTGAGGGAGCGAGCGCCGGCTAGCGCGCCGTCGGCGCCGCGAGGTCGAACGTGGAGATGAAGTCGAAGTAGCCACCGCCGGCGACGGGGAGCACGTAGGTGCGCACGCGCGAGGCGGCCCACGTCTTGACGCGCCCCTGTGACCACGCCGCCATGTACCGGCCCGGAATCGAGTCGGCACCATCATCCTTGAACTGGCAGATCACCTGCCAGTTGAGGGTGTCCGCGCCGAGCGCCCCGTAGCGGAAGGAGACGGCGACCGTGTTGTTGAGGTCGTGCCCCGAGTTCCAGCGGAGGTCGAGTCGCGTACCGGTGGGTGGCTCGGTGAAGCTGGCGATGCTCAACGCCTCCGCCGTCTTTGCCCTGAACGACGCGGCGGGGAAGCCGCCGGAGTGCCCCGGAATGGTGACGCTGACCGAGTCGCCGGGCGTGTACGGAATGCTCGCTCCGCGCAGCTTGTACTGCTGGTCGCGCCCGACGGCAATCGGGAAGAGCGAGTCGGTCCGTGCGCCAAATCTCACCTGAATCGAGGTGCCGGCACTGATGAAGGGATAGACTTCGCCGAGCCCGATGGCCTTCGCCGAGTAGGACTGCTGGCGGCAGGAATCCCACGGCGCGGCGGCCGTCGGAATGCCGAGCCCGCTGGCGCGGTAGAACGTGCCGACCGGCGACGCGGTATAGCCCGTCCCCGCCCGCTGGGCGGCGATCGTCACGAACCCGATGGGCAACGCATCCGGATTGGTGACCTCGGTGCAGGCCACCACGACGGCGCCAACGGCGGCGAGGGCGAGCGGAGAGAGGCGCTGGCGGTTCATCGGGACTCCGGGACCTTGGGAGCGCCAGGCGGCGCGACGTCGCGTGCGAGCAGGAGAAGCAACACGGCCACCGCGATCATGGCAAGGCCGAGCAACGCGACGGAGCCGGCGTGGAGCACACCGAACATCGCGCGTCGCGGGTCGGCGGGCGCCAGCTGATCAATGGGCACGACGGCGGCCGCCCGCAGCGCCGCGATGCGTGGGTCCACCACCCACAGCGCCGCCGCCGCAGCAGCCGCCGACACGACCGCGGAAAAGCGCGCAAGGCCGGAGCGCCGTGCCGCCGGCGCGATCAGCAGCACCAGCGCCGGCACGGCGATCGCGCCAGCGAACAGGACGGGGAGGACGCGGCCGACCATGTCTCCCGCCAAGGCGCGCGTAGGAAGCACGGCGAACGCACCCGGCGCCACGACGGTCACCGCCAGGAGCGCCGCGCCAAGCCACAGCGCGGCGAGCACGAGCGCCGCAAGTGTGCGGGTCATCGCGGGATCAGGCGTACCACGCCGGTCAGGAACGGGTTGGTGCGATGCTCCTCGCCGATCGTCGTGGTCGGTCCATGACCTGGGTAGACCACCGTCTCAGGCGGAAGCGCGGCCAGCCGCTCGAGCGAGCGCTGCAGCGCGCGGGGGTCGCAGAGTGGGAGGTCGGTGCGCCCGATGGAACCGGCAAAGAGGCAATCGCCGCCGAAGACCACCCCGTGGCCGACGAACGCGACGTGGCCCGGGGCGTGCCCGGGCACATGCATCACGCGGAACGAGAGGCCGCCGACCGTCATCGTGTCGTCCTCGGCCAGATCGCGCTCCGGGGGCGGCGGCGCGTCCATGCGAATGCCGAAGCGGCGCCCCTGCTCCACCGCGTGCTCATAGAGCGGGCGGTCGGCGGGATGCATGGCGATGGGCACATCGTGCCGTCGCTTCACGGCGGCGACCGCCCCCACGTGGTCCACGTGCGCGTGCGTGATCCAGATGCCCCGCAGCGCGCATCCCGTCGCGTCCAACGCATCCAGCAACCGCGGCGCGTCGTCCCCCGGGTCGATGAACACCGCCTCGCGCGCCTCAGGATCGGCGACGAGGTAGGTGTTTTCCTGGAACGGCCCGACGGTGACCGAGCGGATCAGCATCAGCGCGTGAGCATGGGGATCGGCATGGGGGGCGCCTGCCCCGTGCGCCGCGCCGTGAGGTACTTCTCGACGGCGATGGCCGCCGTCGTGGCGTCCCCCACCGCCGTGGTCACCTGGCGCGTGAGCTGCACGCGCACGTCGCCGGCGGCGAAGAGGCCCTCGATGGACGTCATCATGTTGGCGTCCGTGAGGATGTATCCCGCATTGTCGTGCTCGAAGTGCCCATCGATGACGCCCGTGTTCGGCTTGAAGCCGACGAAGACGAAGCACCCCGTCGCGACGAGGTCGCGCGACTCGCCCGTCTTGAGGTTGCGGATGCGCGCGTGCGTCATCAGCCCCTGCGCGTCGCCGTGGATGGCGTCCACCACCGTGTCGTAGATCGGCGTGATCTTCGGGTTCGCGAGCGCGCGCTTCTGCACGATCTTCGACGCGCGGAACTCGTCGCGGCGGTGCACGAGGTACACCTTCTCCGCGTAGCGGGTGAGGAAGTCGGCCTCCTCGACCGCGGCGTCGCCGCCGCCGACCACCATGATGGTGTGCCCCTTGTAGAACGCGCCGTCGCAGATGGCGCAGTAGCTGACGCCCTTGCCGGCATACTCGATCTCACCGGGGACGCCGAGCTTCACGGGCGTGCCGCCGGCGGTGACGATGACCGCGGGGGCATGGTAGCTGTCGCCGCCCTCCGTCGTCACGAGGAACGTGCCGTCGCCCTGCTTGGTGACCTTCTCCACCCGCACGAACGTCAGCAGGTCCATCCCGAACTTGACGGCGTGCGCCTGGAACCGGTCGGCGAGCTCGGAGCCGAGGATGTGCTCGAATCCGAGGTAGTCCTCGATGACTTCGGTGTTGAGCAGCTCGCCGCCCGGGAGCCCTTGCTCAAGCACGGCGGTCTTGAGCATCGAGCGGCCGGCATACATCCCGGCGCAGAGTCCGGCCGGCCCGGCGCCGATGATGATGACTTCGTATTCGTGCGTTGCCACGTCGTCGTCTCGTGAATGTTCGTGTGGGGCCGCGACGCGGCCCCGGCTCCCTGAAAGATACCAGGGACGCAAGGGCGGGTGGGGGAACGAACTGGACGGTGGACGGTGGACAGTCTGCGGCGCGACCTACCGCATGTGTCGGCCGCCGTCCACGAAGAGCACCTGTCCCGTCACGTAGGGTGCGGCGGCGAGGTAGACGACGGCCTGGGCCACGTCATCGGGCGAGCCGAGCCGGCGCAGCGGCGTCGAGGCTTCGAATTCGCGGCGCGCCGCCTCGGGCCAGTCGTCGGGCGGGAGCACCGCGCCGGGCGCCACGGCGTTGACCCGCACGCGCGGCGCGAGTTGGACGGCGAGCTGGCGCGTGACGGCCTCGAGGGTGGCCTTGCTCACGGCGTGCGGCACGAGCCGCGGCCACGACTCGTGCGCGAGGTGGTCGGCGATGTTGATCACTGCGCCGCCCCGGTCGCCCATGGCCCGCGCGGCGGCGAGCGACAGGAAGAACGGCGCCCGCGCATTGATCGCGAACGTCTCGTCCCAGTCGGCGGGCGTCACGCGATCGAGCGCAACCGGCCGCATCACCGCGGCGGAGTTGACCAGCAGGTCGAGCACGCCGAAGCGCGCGACGACCGCGTCCACGAGCCGCGCCGGCGCGTCCGCGTCGCGCAGGTCGGCGCCGAAGGTCTCGGACTCCGCGCCCAGTCCGCGCAGCGCCGAGGCCGTGCGCCGCGCGCCATCGGAGGCGCCGTGGTAGTGCACGGCGACGCGCATCCGCTCGGCGCCCAGCGCGAGAGCGATGGCCTGTCCCACACGCCGGCCGGCGCCGGTCACGAGCGCCACCTTCTCGCGCAGCGGACTCACGACTCGCGCACCGGCACCGCGCGGCGGCGCATCTCCAGTCGCTCCTGCTGCCGATCCAGCCACTCCGACGGCACCTGCACCGCGCCGAGCGCGCGCGACCCTGCAGCGGCGCCGTGCCAATCGGAGCCGCCGCTGGGCACGAGGTGGAAGAACTCCACCAGCGCACCGATGCGCGCCTGATCGGATGCCGTGTGTCCGGGGTGCCGCACCTCAGCGCCGTCGATGCCGGCGGCGACGAGCCGTTCGAACCGTGCACGCCGACCGTCATCGCCAGGATGCGCCCAAATCGCGAGGCCGCCGGCCTTGTGGATGAGCGCGACGCCGTCGGCCACGTCCAGCCGCGGTTTCTCCACAAAGGCCGGGCGCCCCGCGCCGATCCACTTGTCGAAGGCCTCGCGCAGGTCCACGACCCAGCCCCCGGCCACGAGCGCGCGGGCCACGTGCGGACGGCCGATCGCGCCGCCGGCCGACTCGGCGAGCACCGCGTCGAGCGTCACGGGAACGCCGAGCGCGTTGAGGGTGCGGATCATCGTGGCCGCACGCGTCGCGCGCCCTTCGCGGAAGCTGGCTAGCGCCTCGGCGATCGCCCCGACGTTGGCGAGGTGTAGGCCGAGCATGTGCACCTCTTCGCGACCGTCCATCACGCTCAGCTCGACGCCCGGCACCACGCGCACGCCGAGGGTCGCGGCCACGGTGGCCGCCTCGGCGACGCCATCCACCGTGTCGTGGTCGGTGAGCGCGACGACGGCGAGGCCGGCGCGCGCCGCCGTCTCGACGAACTGCGTCGGCGACGCGGTGCCGTCGGACGCGGTGCTGTGGGCGTGGAGGTCAATGCGCACGGCGGCGCCCGCCTCCGCAGCGTGCGGCGCGGTCATCGCGATGGCGCGCCGCGCGCCGGGACCACGCGACTCATGGCAGGTCCACCTGCGCGTAGAGGCGCGCCGGATCGAGCGGCGGCTCCGCGGCCGACGCGTGCGCGGCGCGCAGCATCTCGGCGTCGCGCGCCTCCGTGAACTCGACGAAGGCGCCGGGGAGCTCGATCTCCTCGAAGACCCAGTACTGGCACCCGGCCGCGGCGTAGTGCGCCGCTCGGGCCGTTGCGCGCGCGCGAAACGCCTCGCGCTCGGCGGGCGGCACGACGGTGCGCTGCATGCTCAGGACACGGGCCATGGCGGGGGGAGCCGTCTCGCGCGGCGTCAGAAGCCCTGCTCGGGGATCGACTCGAGCGTCCGGCGCAGGTCGGCCATGAACCGGTCGGCGTCCGCGCCGTCCACGACCTTGTGGTCGAACGAGAACGAGAAGTACGCGCACGTGCGGATGGCGATCGTATCCTCGCCGTCCGGACCCGCGACCACCTTGGCGCGCTTTTCGATGGCGCCGAGCCCAAGAATCGCCGTCGTGCCGACGGGGATGATCGGCGTGCCGAAGATGGAGCCGAAGACGCCGTAGTTGCTGATGGTGAACGTGGCGTCCTGCACCTCGGTCGGGTTGAGCCGCTTGGTGCGCGCGCGCTGCGCCAGGTCGTTGGACGCCTTGGTCAGCCCCGACAGTGACAGGTCCTCGGCGTTCTTGATGACCGGCACGATGAGCCCGGTGGGCTCGAGCGCGACGGCGATACCGATGTTGTACCGCTTGCGGTAGATGATGTCGGTGCCGTTGACCACGGCGTTCATGATCGGGTGGCGCTTCAGCGTCGCGACCACGGCGTGGATGATGAACGGCAGAAAGGAGAGCTTCTGGCCCGTGGTCGCCTCGAACTCGCCCTTCAGGCGGGCCCGGACGCGTGCGAGGCGCGTGAGATCCACTTCGTGCACCGTCGTCACGTGCGTGGCGACGCGGATGGCGAGTGCCATGTGGTCCGACGTCAGCTTGCGAATCTTCGACATCGGCTCGACGACGTCGCCCGGCCACGGCGTCGCCGAGGGCGCGGCGGCGTGGGCGTCG
>VHBQ01000087.1 GCA_016871855.1 Gemmatimonadota bacterium | reverse complement strand
GAGATTCTTGACGGGACGTTCACGGGGAACCGGATCGAGGTGCCGTTCTGGTACCGCAACGGCCAGGTCTCGCGAAGGGCCCAGGTGGTGCTGCGGCGGGATCCGTCGCGGTTCTGATTCAGGATCGCCCGGTTGCGCCGGCTGGTTCCGGCGTTGTGCTGGGGCAGCGCCAGCGACGCGGACTGCCCGCGCGAAATTCTCGGGCCTGCGGCCCTCGAGTATTCGCGCGAACAGCCCTCGTCGCTGGCGCTGCGTGTGGCGCGGCGTACCAACCTGCCGGCGTCCACGGCCGGGCGACCCGCCGTGCGTCCCGCCGAGAGCACCCCTGAAAAGTGGGGTGGAGCGGAACTACCTCGCACGGCCCGCTGTTTGTCTCAAAGAGCTCGGCGGGGGTGCCGGCGAGGGCACCGGGGTGGCTGCTCTCCGGTCAGCGCCCACGCCAACGCCGGCAGAGCGCGGGTGGCTGGGGGGCGTCCGGGCGAATACTCGAGCGCGACGGGCGCAGCCCGCCGCGCGAGAATTTCGCCCGGACGCCCCCCAGCCACCCGCGCTCCCCACGACGAAGTGACTGAGACGCTATTCTTAGAGCGTCGGCCCACACCAATGAGGACTCCGTGGCCCAGCCCCGCAACGCCCCCGCGCTGATCGTCATTCTTCTCGCGCTCTTCGCGCTCGTCTTCCTCCCCCAGGCCGCCGGCCTGCTCGTGGACTGGTGGTGGTTCAGGGAACTGGGCTTCGAGGTGCTGTTCACGCGCCGCCTCGGCACACGCGTGGCGCTCTTCACCATCGTCGCGCTGCTCGCCGGCGGGCTGGTGCACCTGAACCTCGCCATCGCCACGCGCGGCGGCGTCACTGACGTGGCCCGAGTTTTCAGCCGCACCGGCGTGGACGCGTCGCAATTCGACCTCGGCGCGCTGCTGCGCCGCCTCGCGCGACCCGCCGCGATCCTCATCGGCCTGCTCGTGGGCGCCGGCGCGAACGCGCTCTGGGATACGGTGCTGCGCGCGGCGTATCAGGTGCCTTTCAACGCCGCCGATCCGGTCTTCGGCCGCGACGTGGCGTACTATGTCTTCACGCTGCCAGCGCTGGCGGCGGTGCTGGGCGTGCTGACCAGTCTGACCACGCTCACGCTCTTCCTGCTGACCGCCATCTACTTCCTGCGCGGCGAGATCGAGATCACGCCGCGTCGGCTCCGCATTGAGCCGGCGGCGGGGATGCACTTGGCGATCGTGCTGGCGACGCTCTTTGTGCTCTGGGCGCTGCAACTCTGGTTCGTGGACGCCGCCGCCCTGCTCTTCTCCACCACGGGGCCGCTGGTCGGCGCGTCCTACACCGACCTGCACGCCACGCTCCCTGCCCTGCGGATCTCGGCGATCGCCGCGCTCATCGCCGCGGCGGTGGTCATCGAAGGGGGCGTGCGCCGCCGGCTCGGCCTCAACGCCGTGCTCGCTTTCGCTGGCTATGCGGCCATCGGCGTCGTCGGACGCGGCCTTGCCCCGACGCTGATGCAGAAGTTCGTCGTTGCCCCCACCGAGCTGACGCGCGAGACGCCGTACCTCGAGCGCCACATCGCCGCCACGCGGCGCGCGTGGGGAATCGACAGCGTGGAGGTGCGCGACCTCGGCGGCGAGGCCAACCTGACGCTCGCCGACATCCGCGCCAACGCGCCGACGATCGACAACGTGCGGCTGTGGGACCGCGAGCCGCTGCTGCGCACCTTCGGCCAGCTGCAGGAAATCCGCACGTACTACGATTTCATCAACGTGGATGACGACCGCTACTGGATTGACGGGCGGTATCGCCAGGTCCTGCTCGCGCCGCGCGAACTCAACGCGGCGTCGCTCCCCACGCGCACGTTCATCAACGAGCACCTGACGTTCACGCACGGGATGGGGCTCACGCTCTCCCCCGTCAACCAGGTGACGCCCGAGGGGCTGCCGGTGCTCTTCGTGAAGGACCTGCCGCCGTCGGCGGTCGGCTCCATCAAGGTGACGCGGCCGCAGATCTACTACGGCGAGCTCACCGATCCGTTCGCCATCGTCAAGACCAAGCAGAAGGAGTTCGACTACCCGGCCGGCGACGAGAACATCTATCGCAGCTATGACGGCAACGGCGGCGTGGTCGTCGGCAACGCGCTGAAGCGCCTGGTTTTCGCCGTGCACTTCAAGTCGCTAAAGATCCTACTCTCGGGCGACATCGAGTCGCAGAGCCGCATTCTGTACAACCGGAACATCGTGGGGCGCGTGACGGCCGCGTTCCCGTTCCTGCGGCTCGACCGCGATCCGTACATGGTGGTCGCCGAGGACGGCACGCTGAAGTGGATCCAGGACGCGTACACGGTGACGAACCGGTATCCGTACTCCTATCGGTCGGCGGACGGCACAACCTACATCCGTAACAGCGTGAAGATCGTGATCGACGCATACCACGGCACGGTCACGCCGTACGTCTCGGACCCGAACGATCCGCTAGTCCAGACGTGGGCGAGGGTGTATCCCGGCGTCTTCCAGCCGCTGGAGCAGATGCCGGCCGACCTGCGCGCGCACATCCGCTATCCGGACGACCTGTTCCGCGCGCAGTCGGCGCGCTACGTGACGTATCACATGAACACGCCGGCCACGTTCTACAACCGCGAGGACGAGTGGCAGATCCCAGTGGTGAACCGGTCGGACGAGAAGGTGCCGTTCATGCGGCACATCATCATGCGCCTCCCCGGCGAGAAGGCCGAGGAGTTCATCTACATGGTGCCGTTCACGCCGCGCGGGAAGGACAACCTCGCCGCGTGGATGGTGGCCCGCAACGACGGCGAGCAGTACGGCAAGCTCCGCGTCTATCGCTTCCCGCGACAGACGCTCGTCTTCGGCCCGCGGCAGATCGAGAACCGCATCAACCAGGACACGGAGATCTCCAGGCAGGTCGCGCTGTGGGACCAGCGCGGCTCGCGCGTGATTCGCGGCGACCTGCTGGTGATTCCGATCGCCGAGGCGCTGCTGTATGTGCAGCCGCTCTACCTGCAGGCGGAAGGCGGGACGATTCCCGAGCTCAAGCGCGTGGTGGTCGCGTTCCAGAACCAAGTGATCATGCGCGAGACGCTGGAGGCGGCGCTGTCGGACATGTTCGGCGGCAACGTGGGGTCGCGCGCCAGCGCGGACCTCGCCGCCGCGGCGCGGCTGAGCGCGGCGGGCGCGGAGGCGGCGCCTGCTGGTGTGGACGCCGCCACGCGCGCCGACATCACCGAGGCGCAGCGGCGGTATCAGGCGGCGATGGAGGCCCAGCGGTCGGGGGATTGGGCGCGGTACGGCGAGGAGATCCGTCAGCTGGGCACGGTGCTTGAGCGGCTGAACCTCAAGCGGCCACGGTAAAGGGGAGCGCACGCGGCGAGGGTGGCCCGTGCGAAATTCTCGCGGCCCCCAGCGCTCATGCGCTGGGGGCCGCTCGAGTATTCGCACGAACCACCCTCGCCGCGTGCGCCTTGAGGGACGGGGAGGATCTTGCCGCGCGCCCCGCGCCCCGCCCCTCCTCGCGTCCCGGCCGAGTAGGGGTTCATACGAAGGCCGCGCCGGCGCCGGGGGTGGGTTCGCGCGAATACTCGAGCCGCGCCACCGGCGCGGCGAGAATTTCGCGCGGGCCCACCCCCGGCGCCGGCGCGGCCAGTCCTTACGCCCGAAACTCGGCCGGGACGAGCAATTTCTCGATTCCTTCGTAGACGGCGATCAGGTGCCGCACGTTCGACACGAAATCAATGCGGCTCACGTCGATCTCCAGCACCGGCCCGTCGTACCACCCGCTCGCGCGCAGGTTGGAAACGAACGCGTCGTAGCGCGGGTTCAGCGCGCGCACGAGGCGTACGAGCCCCTCAGGGAGCTCGGTGCCGCCCCCCTCCTCGTCGCGCTGGCGGTCGCTGATGTTGCGCAGGAGGTTCTCGACCGGGCTCTTGAGAATGACGAGCAGGCCGGGGCGCACGAGCGGGCGGAACTCCTCATCCAAGCGCCGGTCGATCACGGCCAGTGACTCGGCGGTGAGATACGGCTCGTCCATGTCGCGATGCAGCACCTCGCAGAACGCATAGCGGTCGGCGAGCGGCGAGCCGTCAATGCACGTGCTCGCCTGCAGATGCGGCATCGCCTGCAGCTGCATCTTGCGCAGGTCCAGGTAGGCGTGCTGGATGTCGAGCGCCGCCTGGTGCAGGTGCTTGCGCGCCGAGGCGAGCGCGGCCGCGTCACCAGCCGACTGCTGGGCGACGATGAAGTCGTTGATCGCGCCGTAGTAGCGCCCGAGCGTGCGCTTGGCCGAGTGCTTGGCGGTGGCGAGGAGTGGGTAGAGCGAGTTGTTGTTGTGGACGTGGTCCTCGAACCCCTCGTCGGGGAGTTCGAAGAGCGCGTTCATTCCCGTGCTGTAGGCGAGGAGCTTGACCAGCGAGCTCTTGCCCGCACCGATGTTGCCAACACACGCGATCAGCGTCTGGTGGCGCGAGAGGTACGTGAGGAGCCGGCGCTCGACGTTGGTGAGGCGGTTCGCGATCTCGTGGCGCTTGATCGCGGCATCTTCCTGCACCGAGAGCACGGCGCCGGGCGCGGCGGGCTTAATGCTCATGGCTCCAGCTCCCGCGCGGCGATCATGCGGCGCACTTTTTCGCGGATCGTCCCCGCGGCGACGTGCACGTAATCGGGGTGTTCGTGCATGTCGATCTCGGCGGGCAGGATGACGATGTCGGCGTCGGGCGGGACGATGGCGATCTCCTGATACTTGCGCAGCGTGCGGCGCCAGGTGGCCGAGAGGTGCTCGTACCCCGCGTGGATCTCCTCGAGGTACTGCAGGGAGATGCCCGCCGCGTAGTCGTCCCCCGCCTCGGCCCGCGCGCGGCGGCGCTTGTCGAGCAGGACCGGCTCGGTGCGCAGATAGACGGTGAGGTCGGGAAGCCGAACGCGGTCGTGCTGCATCGTCTGGTGGAGCAGCGTGTAGTAGAGCTTGGCGTGCGCCGGCGGCATCTCGCCGGCGTCGATCATTCGCTTGACGAAGACCTCCGGGCCGTCGAGGAACGGCCGGTCTTCGAGCACGAGCACCCCCCCGCCCTTCTGCTCGCGCGTCATCAGGTGGCGGATTTCCCGCTGCTGCAGCACGCGCATGTGCAGGAAGGCCGTCTCGGTGGGGAAGATGTTCGCCACGCGGTTGTCGTAGAACAGCGCGAGGCACTCGTCCACCAGCGACCCCTTGTCCACGCGTTCGGAGAAGGCGTAGGTGTCGCTGTGCCCGATGAGCTGCTGCAGATCACGCCGGTACGGCGGCGCCGCGAGGGCGTTCATGAGGGTCGTCTTCCCCGAGAAGAGGTTCCCCATGATCCCAATATGAAAATTCATCCGATTCCCCTTCCCCTGCACCCCACTGTGCCCGTTCCCGTGCCTTTCATGACTTGGCCTGCATCTTCGTCCACGAATCCCGCAGTGTCACCGTGCGATTGAACACCAGCGCCCCCGGGCGCGAGTCCTCGTCGCTCACGAAGTAGCCCGTGCGCTCGAACTGATACCGCGTGCCGATCGGATCCATCGCCACGGACGGCTCAACCTTGGCGCCGGTGACGACCACCAGCGAGTTCGGGTTGAGCACCGAGGTGAAGTCCTGCCCTTCGGGCAGACCGTCCGGATCGGGCACCGAGAAGAGCGTGTCGTAGAGGCGCAGTTCGCAGTCCACGGCGTGCGGGGCCGAGACCCAGTGGATCGTGCCCTGCACCTTGCGGCCGTCGGGAGCGTTGCCGCCGCGCGTTTCGGGATCGTACGTGCAACGCAGTTCGACGATCTCGCCGTTGGCGTCCTTGATCACCTCTTGGCAGGTGATGAAGTAGCCGTAGCGGAGGCGCACTTCGCGCCCCGGGGCGAGCCGGAAGAACTTCTTCGGCGGGTCTTCCATGAAGTCGTCGCGCTCGATGTACAGCTCGCGCGAGAACGGCACCTGGCGCGAGCCGGTAAGCGGGACGTCGTGCGGATAGTACGACGCGTCGAGCTCTTCGACCTGCCCTTCCGGGTAGTTGGTGAGCACGACCTTGAGCGGATTGGTGACGCAGAGCACGCGCGGGACGCGCATGTTCAGGTCGTTGCGCACGTGGAACTCGTAGGCCGACATCTCGGTCCGCGCCGGCTTGCGCGCCACGCCGACCGACTCGGCGAAGGCGCGGATCGCCTCGGGGGTGACGCCGCGGCGGCGGATGCCCGAGATCGTGTGCAGGCGCGGATCGTCCCAGCCGCGCACGTGACCGTCGTTGACGAGCTTCAGCAGCTTGCGCTTGCTGACGACCGTGTAGTCGAGGACCAGGCGCGCGAACTCCGTCTGCTCCGGCGGCTTCTCGAAGCCCGCCTCGCGCACCAGCCAGTCGTAGATCTCCTTGTTGTCCTTGAACTCCAGCGTGCACAGCGAGTGGGTGATGTTCTCGATGGCGTCGCTGAGGCCGTGCGCGAAGTCGTAGAGCGGGTAGATGCACCAGGCGTCGCCGCGGCGGTAGTGCGACGCGTGCGCGATGCGCATCAGGATCGGGTCGCGCATGATCATGTTCGGATGCGCGAGGTCGATCTTGGCGCGCAGGACGTGCGCGCCGTCGGGGAACTCGCCCGCCTTCATCCGTTCGAGGAGGTCGAGATTCTCCTCTGGGGTGCGATCGCGGTACTTCGACGGTGTCCCCGGCGTGGTGACGGTGCCGCGGTGCTCGCGGACTTCTTCCTCCGACTCCGAGTCCACGTACGCCTTCCCCGCCTTCACCAGCTTGACGGCGATCTCGTAGAGCTGCTCGAAGTAGTCCGAGGCGTAGTACTCCGCGTCCCATTCGAAGCCCAGCCAGCGAATGTCGCGCTTGATGGCCTCGACGTACTTGATGTCTTCGGTGAACGGGTTCGTGTCGTCGAAGCGCAGGTGGATGCGTCCGCCGAATTCCTTGGCGAGGCCGAAGTTCAGGCAGATGGACTTCGCGTGGCCGATATGCGGGAAGCCGTTCGGCTCCGGCGGGAAGCGCGTGCAGATCTGGCGCCCGAACTTATCGGACGCTTGGTCGGCCGCGACCATGTCGCGGATGAAGTCGCGCTTGGGGGTTTCCGAGGACACAGGCAGTGCGGGTGCGTGGGACGGGATGGGGAACCCGATAAAGTTACTGCGTGGGTGTCACCCCTGCCGTGCCCGGGACGGACGGGTCGTCATCCCCCGGCCCCTTGGAGCCACCGGTCCGCGTCTTTGCGCTCATCGCATCTATATGAAGGGCAACGAAGGCCGTGGCGTTCAGGTGGGCGTCGGGGGCTGGGGCGTACCCCGCGTTGGGGCCGCGCCCAGGCCAGTAGCGGCCGATCATCGCGTCTAGGATGGCGCGCTTGCGGTCCGCGTCGGGCTGCTCGGCCGCCGCACGGCAGAAGGCGACCACGGATCGGTAGTTCACGGAGTGATTGAGGGCCGTCTTCGAGTAGACCAGCCCGTCCACGAGCGTGACCGTGACGCAGACCGGCGCGCCTGAGGCGACCGCCTGCATCAGCCGGCTGTTGAGTGCGCCGTGGAGGTACAGCGTCTCGGGCTCTTTGGCGTCGTACTGATAAGTCATCGGGATGACGACCGGCCCCTGGTCGTCGGCGATGCCCACGTGGGCGACGATACCGGCCGCGAGGATTGCTGGCGCGTCGTCGGGGACGGCGCGTTCGCGGTGCTGATGGATGGTGGCGCGGCTGTCGGGCGAGGCGTCGGGTGCGTGCGGCATGAGCGCGGGTGCAGGGGGACTGGGAAGATAGCGTGCACGGTGCGTGGGTGGGGCCGGGCGTGCGTTGCGGTGATGATGACTGCGTGAGATTGATTGCGGTTTCTGGCTCGCCCGGCCACAGCTTTGGGGCATGACCGCGCCTCGACTGCTCGATGTCGTACGCGAACGACTGGCGCTGCGCCGGGCCAGCCCGCGGACGGTGGAGGCGTACACCGACTGGGTGCGTCGCTACGTGCGTTTCTACGGCGGCCGACATCCGCGTCAGCTGGGCGAGGCGGAGATGACTGCGTTCCTGTCGCATCTCGCCACGGATCGTCGGGTGGCCGCCTCCACGCAGAACCAGGCGTTGGCGGCCCTGTGGAGTTGACCCGGTTCGGTGGAGCCTTACTCTCTGTGTGAGAGGAGGAGCCCCCGATGCCCCGTCGTCCCGCCGCCTATCCCGCGGCCTATCGTGAACAGATCATAGCGCTGGCCCGGGCCGGCCG
>VHBQ01000086.1 GCA_016871855.1 Gemmatimonadota bacterium | reverse complement strand
CCGCGAGGCAGCGGAGCGCAAGCGGCGCGAGGCGCGCGCGCGGATGCTCCGCGAGCTCGCGGCGCATGTGCGCACGCTGTCACCGGCGCTCCCCGTCTTCGTCGGCGGCACACCGCAGCTCCTGACGGAGGCGCTCGCCGCGCTGGAACGTGAGGGCGTCGCGCGCGCCATTGAGGCTCCGGTACTGGGGGCGAGGGCGCGGGTGAGCGAGATCGCGCGCGCGGTGCGCGAAGGTCTCGCGGCGGTCCGGCACGCGGCAGAGCAGGAGCTGGTGCTCGAGTTGCTGCGCCGCACCAGCACCGACGGACTCGCGGCAGCGGGCGCCACGGCCACCGGTCGCGCGCTCGACGAACGGGCCGTCCAGACCCTCGTGCTCAGCGCGTCCTTTGTCGCGCTGCAGCCGGACGTCGCCGAGATCTTCGTGCGGGCGGCGCTCGCGCAGGAAGCGGCCGTCGAAATCGTCTCCGGCGACGCGGCCCGCGAACTCGAGGAATCGGGCGGCGCGGGCGTGCTGCTGCGGTTCTCGACGGTCAAGACGGAGGAGCGGGCGCGGGAGCTGGTGGGAGCGTAGGGCAGACGGCAGACGGTGGACGGTGGACGGTGGATAAAGACCAACGGGCGGAGCTGAACAGCGCTCCGCCCGTTGGCGTTCTCGCCTTGCCAACCGTCGTCAGGTGGCGCGCAGGCTCACTAGGTGCCGTGCGCCCAGGATGCCGGCGTAGGCGCCGAGCACCGAGAGCACGACGCTGAGCGCGATGTACGCCGCGGCGCGCCCGAAGAGCCCTTCCTCGGCGAGCGCGACCGTCTCCAAGCTGAAGGTGGAGAATGTGGTGTAGCCGCCGCAGAGACCGGTCGTTAGGAGCGCGCGCAGATCCGCCGGCACGCCGGCCACTTCATAGGTCCACGTCGCGAGGAAGCCGAGCAGCAGGCTGCCGCTGAGGTTCACGAGCAACGTCGCCCACGGGAAAGAGGTTGCCGAGCGCTGCTCGATCCACGCGGAGAGCAGGAAGCGGACGACGCCACCAGCGGCGCTGCCGAGGGCGACGGCGAGAATCAATCGCATGGGTGGGAGGCGAGTGACGGTGGACGGTAGACGGTGGACGGCTGACGGTGGACGGTGGACAGTGGATGGTACTGTTTCGCCGTATGGGTGTCGAGAGCCTGCTTGCGGGAACGCCCTGCTGGCCGAATGTTGCGAGCATGGAACTCACATCCGCCTCCTTTGCGCACGGTGAGTCCATTCCCGTGCGGCACACGTGCGACGGGGCGAACTCGTCGCCGCCGCTGGCGTGGTCGGGCGTGCCCGACGGCGCAAAGTCGCTCGCTCTCATCGTGGACGACCCCGATGCGCCCGACCCCGCGGCGCCCAGGCGCGTCTGGGTGCACTGGCTGCTCTACAACATCGCTCCCGCGCTTACCTCCCTGCCCGAGGGCGGTGCGCGTTCGCCCACCCCGCGCGAGGCGCGCGAAGGGCTCAACGACAGCGGCGACCCGGGATACGAAGGGCCGTGCCCGCCCATCGGACGCCACCGGTACTACCATCGCCTGTTCGCGCTCGACGCCATACTTCCGGATCTCGGGCCGCGCGCCTCGCGGCGGGACCTGGACGCCGCGATGCGGGGTCACGTGCTCGACCAGGCTGAGCTCATGGGTACATACGCGCGTCGGTGAATCTGCGCGGCCCCGCTGTGCGTAGTGACATCACCCCTTTCAGGAATGCTCCGTGCGCGAACTGGTGAAGGCGCTTCTCGTCGGCCTCGTCGGCCTGGTCGTCCTCATCCCGCTGGGCTTTGTCCTGCTGACCCTCGGCCTGCCGGCGATGGCGGTGCTGTTCGCGCTCACCGTGCCGATCGTCGCCGTGCTCGCGGTCATCGGCATCCCGGTCTTCCTGGTGATGCTGCTCGTCGTCGTGCTGCTCGTGGTGGTCTTTGCCGTGCTCGGCGCGTTCCTGTCCATCGGCTTCGCCGTGGTGAAGCTGCTGCTCGTCGTCGCGCTGCCGATCGCGCTGCTGGGGTGGGTGGTGAGCGCGGCGATCAGTGCGTTCAGCAAGCGGGACAAGGCGGCGACGGGCTAGGTGCAGGGAGCAGGGAGCAGAGTGAGGGGCAGGGTGCGGGGGCAGAGTGGGGGGCAGGGTGCAACGTGCGGGGCCTACTTGGCCACTTTCCCCACCACGTTCCACGTCGCGGGATCTTCCAGCCCCAGCACCCACACTGAATAGCCGCGGAAGCCGAAGTGCTTGACGAGCTTCAGTTTTTCCTTGAACGCGCGGGCATCCTCGATCCACGCGTGCTCGAACACTCCGTGGCGCTCCCACACCGCGGTGGACGACTTCTGCGTGTCGTCCCAGCGCTTGGAGACGAGCGCCGAGTCCATGATCTGCTTGAGTTCCCGGTAGCCGATGTCGTATCCGCGGCCGCGTGAACCGGTGCGCTCGTCGTAGTCCGTGTTCCAGTAGTCCGAGTACGACGCGAGCCCCAGCGAGATCTTCGACGGTGGGACGCCGGCGTCGAGCACGTACCTGATGGACGCGAGCATCCACGGGTATCCGGCCACCGGGCCGGGCGTCGAGCCGCCCGTGTGCTGGGCGTAGGTCATGTAGCTGATGAAGTCCAGCGTGTCGGCCAGCGCCTTGAAGTCGTAGGCGCCGCGCCAGTAGTCGTACATGTACCGATGGTACGGGAGCGCGCCGCGGTCGTCGTCGGTGCGCGGCACGACGGCGGCGGAGAGCTGGCAGCCCGCGCGATGCACGGAGTCCACCGCCTCGCGCGCGAAGGCGGTGAAGGCGTCGCGGTCGCTGACGTGCAGGTTCTCGAAATCCAGCTCGATGCCGTCGAACTTCTCGGCGCGACAGAGCGCGGCGAGGTTGCGCGCCGCGTTCGTGCGCACGCTCGGGATGCTCACGATCTGGTGCAGGATGGAGAGACTGAAGCCCGGGTTCATCACGAGCGGCATCAGCTTCACGCCGTTCGCCCGAGCGATGGCGACGATGCGGGGGTCAACGCCGCCGCGGATCGCCCCGGTGCTGTCCATGCCATACACCTGCGGAGCGATGACACTGATGTGGCGCGCGTTGGCGGCGAAGCTGGCGATGCCGGCCTCGGAGTTGCGCACGTACCAGATGGCGACCGGAGCCTGGGACGCGGCGATGGAGGGGGCGAAGACGAGGATGGCAAGGAGTCGGCGCATGCTCCAAGGTACCGCGCCAACGGCCGGCGTGCTTCCAGCGTTCGCGCGCGGGACTGCGTATCCTATTGTATGCGTCATCTACTCCTGTTCCTGCTGGTCGCCGCGGCGCCGCTTGGCGCGCAGACGGCGGCGGCCGCTCCCGCCGCCCCACCGCCCAACGGCCGCGTGGCCGTCTATCTCGACTGCCGCACCCGCTGCGACTTCAGCCTGATCCGCACCGAGATCTCCTTCGTGAACTGGGTGCGCGACCGCGAAGTGGCCGATGTGCACGTCCTGGTCACGAGCCAGCGCGCGGGGGCGGGGGGCGAGCAGTTCACCGCCGCGTTCCTCGGCCAGCGCGCGCTGGCCGGGCGCGGCGACACCCTCACGTTCACCACCAACCCGACGACGACCGACGACGAGTCGCGCCGCGGCGTGACGCAGTTGCTTTCACTGGGGCTGGTGCAGTTCGCCGCACGCACCGGGGTGGCGCAGACGCTGCGCGTGGTGCCGCGCGACGCGGCGCGGGCCACCGAGGGGCAGGTGCTGCCGGCGAACGATCCGTGGAAGGCGTGGGTCTTCTCGATCAGCCTTGGCGGCTCGACGGACGGGGAGCGCTTCTACAAGAGCCAGAATGTCAACGCGCACCTGTCGGCGAACCGCGTCACCGAGGCGTGGAAGACGCGGTACAACTACGGCTACTCCTATCGGAACAACCGCGTGACGGCGCAGGAGTACGACGATGCCGGCGCGGTGATCGCCGAGGAGACCTACGAGAACCTGCTGCGCGAGTGGAGCATGGAGTTGCTGCAGGTGAAGAGCCTCGGCGACCACTGGTCGCTGGGGGGGAGCGCCGATCTCGCCTCGCAGGTGTTCCGCAACCAGGACCTGCGGGCCGAGGCGGCCGTGGCGATCGAGTACAACCTGTTTCCGTACGCCCAGGCGACGCGGCGGGAACTGGTGGTCCGGTACGGGATTGGCGCGGTGAGCTACTGGTACGCCGATACGACCATCTTCGACCGGATCCGGGAGTCGCTGCCGCGCCAGTACGTGGAACTCGAGTACCGGACGCGCGAGCCGTGGGGCAACGCCAGCGTCAGCATGCAGCACCGGAACTTCCTGAACGACGCGTCAAAGCGGACGACGGAGCTCAACGCCGGGTTCAGCGTGCGGGTGTTCAAGGGGTTCAGCGTGAACGCCAACGGCGGGTACGAGTGGATCCGCGACCAGGTGTACCTGCCGAGGGGAAGGCAGGACGCCGTGGATGTGCTGCTCCGCCGCCGGGCCCTGAGCAGCGGGTTCCAGTACCAGATGCGGCTCGGGGTGAGCTACACGTTCGGGAGCATCTACAACAACGTGGTGAATCCGAGGTTCTAGGCCGCCGCGAGCGGAGCGAACGCGAAGGAGGCACCGCCGGATGGCGGTGCCTCCTTCGTGGCGTTCGGTCCGACCTCTAGTAGAACTTGTAGCGCACGCTGATCTGCATCCGGTACGTGTCGTTCAGCCCGGCGTTGTACTGCAGGGAGGACGTCATCAGCGACGTGCCGAAGTTGCGAAGGCGGTACAGGAGCTGGCCATTCGCGTCCAGGCCACGGGCGATGAGCGGCTGATTGGAGACGAGTCGCTCCGAGACGCCCCAGCCGTTGTTGATCAGGTTGCCCACGTTGAGGATGTCGAGGCGCACCTCCAGGCTGTTCCCCTTGCCGGCCAACTGCCGCGCGACTTCCTGCGCCACGCTGAAGTCGGCGCGCAGGAGCATCGGCAGGAAGACCGCGCCGCGCTCGGCGTACTCACCGCGGTGCTCGCTCAGGTACTTGTCCTGCGCGATGTACGCCTCCCACGCCGCCTGCTGCTGGGCCACGGTGAAGGTGGCGCCCGACGATGTGTACTGCTCGAAGTTCATCTCGCCGGCGTTGCGCGGGATGTAGATCAGGTCGTTGCCATTCGCGCCGTCGCCATTGGCGTCACCGGAGAACGTGTAGCTCGCGTTCCCCTGCGTCGCGCCTTCCAGGAACAGCGACGCCGAGGTCGGGCCAAAGGGGAGCAGCTGCTTCTTGTACGAGAGCGCCATGAAGTACCGATGCCCCGGCGAGAACTGGGAGTACGCCACGGCCGCCTGGTTGGGATTGGCCGAGATCGCGTTGCCCGTCCAGTTGCCGGCCGCGATCGAGCCCGGGTCGTGGGTGTTGCGGGCCACGCCGTAGCTGTACGAGGCCTTGGCGAACAGGCCGAAGTCAAACGACTTCTCGGCCGACGCCGCCCAGTTCCAGGAATAGCCACCGTCCTGGTTGCCCAGAACGTACGCGCCCGTGACGTTGGATTGCACGCGATTGCCGAAGCTCGCCGTATTCCAGCGCGGGCGCTTGTCCGCCCCAGCGTAGTTGCCGGCGGGGGCCGGCAGATTGGCGTTCGTGTAGTACATCCCGTTCACGTCGCGGCTGTACATCGCCTCGAGGGTGCCGACGACGCCCCACGGGAGCTTGCGGTCCACGCCCACGGACGTCCGCCACACCTGCGGGAAGCGGAAATCCGGCTCGCTGAAGTTGAGCGTATATGAGGCCGCCGGCGTGCCGGAGACCGTCGTTGGCTTGTACGTGGCCGCGTCCGGGTTGAATGGATAGGCCTTGGAGTTCACCACGTCGATGGCGCCGGTGAGGATGCCGTTGTTGCCAATCTGGTTCGACACCCACACGTAGGCCGGCTTGCCCGTGAACACGCCCGTGCCGCCGCGCACCTGGGTGACCTTGTCCCCGGTGACGTCCCAGTTGAAGCCCACGCGGGGCGACCAGAGGATCGCGGCTTCAGGGAGTTGCTGCGTCTGGTAGCGGACGGCGTTGCCGTCGCGGTCGCGGAAGGTGTAGCCGTTGGCTTGGGAATTGGTGTAGGCGGTGTTCCCGAAGCTGGGGCGGTCGAAGCGCAGGCCAAGCGTCACGTTCAGCTTGCGCGTCGGGCGCCAGGAGTCCTGCACGTAGCCGCTCCAGTAGTTCACATCGAGCGGCTGGAGCGGCTCGACGAGCCCCGGAATGTTCACGTACTGCACCTGAAAGCGATTCAGGGTGACTGGCGAGACCGTGCGGTTCTTGTTGGCGAGGTAGTCGTTGGCGTCGGTGTAGAAATCGGCCAGCGAGTTGTAGATGTAGACGCTGTTCGCGCCCTGATAGAAGACGTTGTCCGAGTGGTACTTCTCGAATGCGACGCCCAGGGTGAAGTCGTGCTTCCCAACGAAGTAGGAGACGTTGTTCTGCGCCTGGAACGTGCGGTACCGCAGCTGGTTGTTCGGCGTGAACGGGTCCATGCCGAAGCTGATGTAGGTGGAACCGTTCTGGAGAATGTCCACCGTCGGGAAGAACGCCCCCTTGTACCCGCGGCTCTCGTCGTTGGTGGTATAGCCGACGAGCAGGTCGTTGGAGAGGTTGTCGCGGAACTGCGAGGTGAGTTCAGCGACGGTGGAGTTGATGTTCTCGAGGCCCAGGTAGCCCGAGGCCTGGTAGCTCATCGCCTGCGAGTTCGTCCGGCGGTTGCCGAAGCCGAGTGAGGCCGAGTTCGAGATGAGGAAGTCCGACTCCGAGGACAGCGTGTTGTGGCGGACGCTCAGCTTATGCCGGTCGCTCACGTTGTAGTCGAGCTTGACCAGGAAGCGGCGCGAGGGCGTCTCGTTGTCGTAGCCGACGTAGGGGCCCGTCTCGTAGTTGAACTTGGTGGACAGGAAGGTGCTCAGCGCCGACAGGTCACTGTCGAGCACCCGGGTGGTGTTGCCGGTGACCGTCTCTCCGCCCTTATTGGGGAGGAAGGTGGTTCCGGGAGCGGCGTTCTTGTCGTCCTCGAAGCTCGCGAAGAAGAAGAGCTTGTCCTTGATGATCGGGCCGCCGGCCCAGGCGCCGAGGAGCGAGTAGTTGAACTTCCCGGGGTTGAACGCCACGCCTTGGAGCTTATTGCCCGCGAGCCCCTGATTGCGGGTCACATAGTACAGCGAGCCCTTGAACTCGTTGGTGCCGCTGCGGGTCACGGCATTCACGCCCGCGCCGACGAAGTTGCCCTGACGCACGTCGAAAGGGGCGATGTTGACCTGGATCTGCTCGACCGCCTCCACGGGGATCGGCGCGACGTTCGTCCGACCGCCCGGCTGGCCGGCGAGGCCGAACGAGTTGTTGAAGTAGGAGCCGTCGATGGTGATGTTGTTGAAGCGGTTGTCCATCCCGGCGAACGACGAGCCCGAGGCCTGCGGCGTCAGGCGAGTGAAGTCCGTGAGGGTGCGCGAGATGGTGGGGAAGGCGGCGATGGCCTCGGTGCCCACCTTGGTAGCGGCGCCCGTGCGCGAGCCGCTGAACGTGCCCACCTCGGCGGTCACCGAGACCGCGCCGAGCGTGACGGCGGCGGTGGTGAGGGCGAAATCGACGCGCGCCCGCACGCCCAGGTCGAGCATGATCCCCTCCTGGGAACTCGGGGAGTAGCCGATAAGGCGGGCGGTGATGGTGTACGGGCCGCCGACGCGGGCGGCGGGGATGACGTACCGGCCGTCGGCGCGCGACTGCGCGACGTAGACGGTGCCCGAGCGGGTGTGGGTGGCGGTGATGCGCGCGCCAGCGACCGGAGCGCCGCCGGTGGCGGTCACTGTGCCGGCGACGGAGGAGGTGGTGACTTGCGACGACGCCGGCGTCGGCAGCGCCGCGAAGGCGGCGGCGGCGAGCGCGACTGTAAATGAACGCGCGAGGTGCATAGGCGCTTCCTGGAGTGGGTGGCGAAGGGGGCGCGAAACCCAAAAGGTATCACTTTCCTGTAACGCCGGATATGGCGCGGGAGCCGATGTGCCGGAGCGTCGCTGCGCGGCGGCTGGCCGGCGTGTCAACGGCGCAAGTTGTGAGGCGACAGCGACGCGAGGCTGAGTGACACGCAGGGTAGGAGTACTCGTAGCGCGTCGGTTTACATGTCTCGACACGGCCGCTATATTTCTTAGTCTGTCCGCTTGAGCGGTTAGTCAGCGGCGGACGGGACGTAGCGCAGCCCGGTAGCGCACCTGAATGGGGTTCACTAGTTGTTTTTGGCGTAAGTCCTTGTAAATTAAGGGTTTGCGCCATTTTCTTTTGGTGTATCAGTGTGAAAATAAGTGTGAAAATAGCTCAATTTCGACCACTTTTTCATCACTCAAACTGAACAGTTCTAGGCACGCCTCTGAAACGCTGACGCAAAGAAAAGGGGCGGGTGTCGAAGGTAGACGAGAAACGACGCCACACTGTCAACACCGGTTTGAATTGCACACTTTCACCGGAAAGAATTGCACACTCGGGTCGGGGTGCGAGCCCAGGGGCGGTCAGGCCTCCTGCCGGCGGGGCCGGCGGTCGCGGTCGGGCGGCGATGGGG